>NZ_JACHMZ010000001.1:5298653-5616346 GCF_014205165.1 Micromonospora carbonacea
GAAGGCGATGGCCTGCGACTCCGTGAGGCGGGCACCGCCGAAGCGCGGCTCGAGCCGGGTGCGGGCGACCACCAGGTCCAGGTCGGGCCGCGACTCGGCGGCCCGGGGCCAGAGCACCCCGGCGAGCAGGCCGAGTGGTATGGCGTCGACGCCGTGCCCGGCTCCGACAGCGGCGAGGACCGGCACGGCGACCGGGCCGGCGACCTCGCGGAGGAACGTGGCGATCCCGTCGGACCATTCGGTGGGCAGGTCGCCGAAGCGGAGCTGGTTGGGTGCGTCGGTGCTCCACTGGAGGAGGCCGGCGCCGTCCAGTGCGTCGGGGTCGAGGCCGAGCACCGCACCGGCGAGGTGCCGCAGCGCGTGGTCCCGGGTGAGGATGAGGCCGGCGGGCGGCGGCCAGCCCTGGGTCGGGGCGAGGTCGGTAAGAGCGTCGGCGACCCATCGGCCGGTGCGCACGAGGGTGGAGTCGAGCCGCACCTGGCCGCCGAACACCTGGGTGACCAGGTCCCACGGGTCGACGCTGCGGCCCTTCTGCATGCTGACGTGGGTCAGCAGGCCGTCGCCCAGCTCCATGTCGGTGAGGTCGGTCAGCAGGACCAGCTTCTCGTGTCCGGCCCGGTCGGCGAGCGCGGCCCGCGCGGCGAGCGGCGTCCGGCAGGGTACGACCCGCACGGGCGTGTCCCCCACGGTGAGCACCGGCTCGTCGGTCCACTCGGGGCGGGCGTGCAGCACGATCGCGTCGCTGCCGTCGCGCTCGGCGAGCCACGACTCGACCTTGCGCCGCACTGCGGCGGGGCGGACGGCGGCCCGGGTGACGCTCACGACGGCTGCTCCGACTCCTCGGCCTGCCAGGCAACGGTGATCCGCCGTCCGGCGGTGACCTCGGCGCGCAGCTCGCCGACGAGCCGATCCAGTTCCCGCACGTCGGCGACGGTGACGCGGCGGGCAGCGGGCGGCGGGAGGACGGGGTCCGCCGGCTCGCGCTTCCCCGGGATGACGACTCGCGGGTTCGAGTTGTCCGGCGGCGTGACGATGACCGGATCGCGGTCGACGACCGGTGGGTTCGGGACGACGGCCGGGTTCGGCGGGACGGGCGGGTCCGGGACGGGCGGGTTCGGGGGGACCGGCGGGGTGTGCTCGGCCAGCAGGGCGGCTGCGGCGGCGACGGCCTCCTGCAGCGCCTTGACCAGGTCGGAGCCGTGCTGCTCGTCCCGGGCGGCGGCTCGGAGCCGGTCGAGCAGCGCGCGGGCGCGGGGGTCACTGCCGGCCCGCTGCTCCACCGCGTTGATCAGCGGCCACTGCGCGCCGGCCAGCGCCGAGGTGAGCCGCTGGGCCTGCTTGAAGACGCCGCTCGCCGCCTGGCCGTCCAGGCCGCCGAGGCGCTCCTCCCCCTCGGCGGCCACCCCGACGAGCACCACGTCGTCCCGCTCGCCGGCGACCTGGGTGAGCAGCTCGGCGACCCGCCGGGCGGTGGCGAGCCGGCCGGTGGGCGCGCCCAGGTCCAGGCCGAGGGGCACCGCGTGCGTCTCCAGGCTGGTCACGAGGCTCCGGGCGGATTCGGCGTACGTGGTGGCGACCTCGCGCATGTCCTTGGCCATGTCGGTGAGGTTGGCGGGGGTGCGGAAGCGGGGCAGGACGACACCGAAGAAGGGCTGCCCGAACTCCAGGGCCGCCTTCCACGCCTTCTCGCCCGGCATCGGCGGGTGACGCAGCTCGAAGCGGTCCTCCACGCCGTTGACCGCGCCGACGGTCGTCTTGACGCCGTTGTCGTACCAGCTCAACTGCTGTTCGAGCGCGAAGACGGCGATGATGAGGTTCTGCAGGTCCCGGTCGAATCCGCGCCGCTTCGGCACGTCCAGCCACGCCCGCAGCCGGTGCACGGGGAAGTGGTCGCGGTAGTCCTCCTTGGCCGCCTCCTGCAGCAGGTGCCGGCTCCAGTGGCAGGTGGTGATCGCCAGCACGTACCGGTGGTCGACCACCTCGCCGAGCTGCAGGGGGTTGCAGATGCGGCGGAGCACCCGCTGGTCGGCCGGTGAGTCGATGGAGACGCCGCGGGTGGGGTCGGCGGCGGCCCGCCTGGCGTACTCCAGGACCTTGGCGAGGTCGCCGCGGGTGAGCGGCTTCTCGTCCACTGGCAGGGCCGGGGTGCCCGGGTACGACCAATCCAGCAGCTCGGCGGTGAGGTTGCGGAACGCGTCGGTGAGCGTGCCGCCCCGGGGGTCGCCGATGCGCAGCCCCTCGGCCAGGGTGTGCAGCACCCCGACGGTGTCGTCGTGCACGTCGGAGGGCTGCGGGCTGGCCGCCCCGTACGCCTGCTTGAGGGCGGTGACCAGGCCGTCGCGGAGCTGGCTCTGCCGCTGCAGCAGGTAGACCCGGCCCTGCTGCCGGTCGGCCTTGGGCCAGTCGGCGGCGAGGGTGTTGAGCCGCTCCCCCGCGCCGCCGACGCCGAGCAAGTAGTTGATCTTTGCGAGCTGGGCGACCCGGCTCATCATGTCGTCGGTGAGATACAGGGGCAGCCAGAACACGGTGTTGGAGCCCCGAGGCAGTTCCTCGATGCGGGCCCGGTCGGCGCTGCGCGGGTAGTCCTGCGGGTCGAACGGGTAGTCGATGACGATCCGCCACGACTCGCCCGGGGCGAGCAGCGCGGCGATCGGCATCGCGTCGGTGTCCCGGACGTTGCCGAACTTCACCTGGACGATGTGCCGCCGCCCCCGCCACTCGCGCGGCTGCTGCAGCTCGCCGTGGCTGCCCTCGCTGCCGGCCAGCCCCATCTCGGCGCTGATCAGCTCGCGCAGCAGTTGCTGCCGGACGCCGGCCGAGGTCTCGTTGTGCGGGACCAGGTCGAGCAGTTTGTCGAAGTCGACGGTATGCAGCTTGAGCGACACGACCGGGTCGTGGTCGTCGGTCAGGTGCAGCTCGCCGGCATCCTGTTCGATCTTGCGCAGCCGGTTGAGCACCATCGTGTTCTCGTAGCCGGGGATCGGCGAGGAGATGGAGCCGAAGTTCAGCGCGTGCAGCTTCGCGGCGGTGAGGCTGTGCAGGGCCGGCACGTCGGGCACCAGCGCGCCCAGCAGGATCGTCTTGACGAGCCTGTCGTCGAGCTGGAACTGGGTGTGCGAGGCGGCCTTCTCCTCGTCGATGCCGTTGAGGGTGAGCAGGATGGGGCGCAGCTTGCGCAGGTAGAGGGTGCGGGCGGCCTCGAACTGCTGGCGCAGCTTGGGCCGGTCGGGCAGCTCGCCGTGCAGCACCAGCGGGTCGAACAGGGCGGCGACGCCGATGAGGTCGTTGACCCGCAGGCTGTCCCGCCGCTCGACCAGCAGCTCCGTCATCACCTTCAGCGCCGTCCGCTCGCGCTGCAGCGCCTGGGAGAGCGCGACGAGGGTCGCCACCAGGGCCGGCGAGAACGGATAGAGCTGGCGGAAGGCGGTGGCGTCGGAGCCGATGCCCGCGTCGCCGTACTGCGCGCCGAGCAGCAGGGTGTCCCACACCTCGCGGTGGTGCCGCACGGCGGCGAAGGCGTTGTCGATCACCGCGCGGGCCGTGTCGTCGTTCGGCTTGAGCAGCCGCTTCTCGGTGATCTCGGGCAGGTTCGTGTCGGCCAGGACGATCTCCCCGAACCGCCCCTGGAGGCTGCGCATCACGTGCGCCAGCGCCTCCCGCTCGGTGCCGCCGACCTGCGGGCCGAGGAAGTCCTCCAGGTTGCGCTGGCGGGCCACGAAGGAGACCAGCGGCAGCGGCCGGGCGGCGTCGGCGGACTCGACCAGCTTGTTGAGCTTCGCGCCCTCGGTGTTGACGAAGGTGTAGTCGGCGATCCGGCCGGAGAGCCAGAGGATCAGCTCGTCGAGGAAGAGCACGATCGCGTCGTACCCGAGGGCCTTCGCGTGCCGGGTGATCACCGCGAGGCCGGTGTCGAGGTCAAGGTATTCGGCGCTGTGCACCGCACCGCTGAAGAACGCCTGGGTGAGCGCGCTGACCAGGGCGTCGCGCTCCTTGGTGCCGGGCGGCTGCGCGGCGGCCTCGGCGTACCGCTGCGGGTTCCAGCCCTCGGCCTGGGCGCGCATCGCGGCCAGGCCGACGGCCGCGCCGGGCGCGGTCGCGCCGCCGCCCAGGGCCGCGAAGAACTTGTCGTCACCGAGCGTCCGGCGCAGGCCGGCGGCGTTCTCCAGCAGCGCGTCCGACCGGTGTACGGCGGGAACGGGCGCGTCCGGGTGGGCGACGGCGACGTGGCGCAGGTAGCCCTCAAGGATCGCCTGCTCCACCGAACGCGCGTCGAGCATGTGCAGGGTCAGCGTGAGGAACTTCCGGCCGGGCAGCCAGGGGTCGGCGGCGACGACCGGGCCCGTCAAGTTCCGCACCTTCCGGGCCTCGGGGTTGTGCGCGAGGACCTCCCGCAGCACGGCCATGAAGTGCGACTTGCCGGAGCCGAACGAGCCGTGCAGGAACGCCGCCTGGGAACGGCCGGTGGTGACCGCGTGCCCGATCCGGCGCAGCGCGTCGGCGAAGTTGTCCCGAAGCTGGTCGGTGACCACGTACCGGCTCAGATCCGCGCCCTCGGCGGCCTTCACCACGAAGTCGCCCTCACCGACGGACGTCGGGATGTCGATCAGGTCGCGCAGCAGCGTCACCGGTGTTCCTCCAGCCTCCCCAGGGTGCCCGACACGCTACCCATCGACCCGAATGCTCGGGTACCGCACCGGATGGCCATTTTGCGGGCCGGGCGACGGGTCCATGGTGGACCGTTGGCGGACAGTTGCGCCGTTCGTCGGAGAAGGCGCAGCTCAGCCGGCAACCTCTCAGCAAAGGACACTGATCGGCAGCCCGCATAGGTCAACTTCCCGACAGATGCGCACGCTCGATGAGAACTGGCTGGCCAACCGGCCCGGGGATCGAGATCGCAACCGTCGGGATATAGACGACTACTTTTAGTTCTCATACACTCCGCTCGGCGGCTGCCTACCCGGTGGGGATGAGCAGATGGGCACATCGACGAAATTGCCGGGACCGCGCGGCGGGCCCTGGACACCGACTCGCGGCCAGTTGAGCCGATGGGGCGGCGCGGCTGGCCGGCCCGCGCCCTCAACGGATCATTCGTCCCCGGCGGGCCGCCCCTGCCCTGACACCCGGGAATCGGCGGAACACCTCGCCAGGCGGTGCCGGCGCGCATTGACGGACACCCTCCGCAGCGACCCGGAGATGTCCGGTCTCCACCAGGCCGCTCTTCGTGCCGGCCACGAACTCGTCAGCGTCCTCGCGGCCTTTCTCGACCGCGAATCAACCCTGTGGACCGAGGTGCCTGGTGCCACGAGCCAGACGCGAGAGGACGAGTTCGTGGCGCGGTTCGTCGCCGTCGTCGGTGGCGAGGGCGGCCTGGTGGGCGACTCCGTCGCGCGTCGCGCGGCCCGCCGGACAGCCGAGAAGCTACTGGACGGCTGCCCAGCGGCGGCCTCCGCCCTTCGCTCCGGGCGAGAACCCGCGCGCATCGACGGCGAGGCCTTCTGCGCCCTCTACCGGTTCTTCTTCGGCGAGTTCGTGGGCCAATTCGTCAGCACGGTGATTGCCGAGGGCCTGCCCATGGTGATGCCGCTGGCACTTCCGTTCGATCCCACGGGCCTCATCGCCAGCGCCGTCACGAGACAGGTCATCCAGGTGCTCCCCGACCCCTGCGCCGAGGCCGGCGGCCGTGAGCCTCGGCAGAGTCTGCTGGCCGAGACGGCTGACGAACTGGTGACCGACATGGTCGAGCACGCATTCGGGTTACGGGAGACGAGCCCATGACCACGCACCGGTACGCCTACCACTACGTCACTGACGGGGCGGCGAGGACTTCCCACGCCGGCCATCTCGTGAACGACCGGCTGTTCCGGGCCCGAGGCAGCGCCATCGAGCGAAACCTGTCCCCGGCGCCACCGCCGCCCGTCTGGGCGCAGGATCTCCTCCGCATCGCCAAGGCCACCTACCTCGCCGACAAGCTCTCCCGGCGGGACCGCACACCGGACCGCTGGACTCGGGACATCGACCTGTCCATCCAACTCGTCGAGCCGGACAGGTGGAGCAATCGCGCCGAGCCGCTGCTGGCCGCGTTGCTGGAGACCCTGACGGCGGACCGCTGGGAAATTCGGTTCCGTCCCGGCGCGGTCGGCCACCGGGGCGTACCCGGCTGGCTGTTCGACGACGCACCGGCGGAGGAGGTGGCGCTCTTCTCCGGCGGACTCGACTCCACCGCCTACGCGGCAGAACGGGTTGGGACGGCCGGCGGCCCGCTGTTGCTGGTGTCCTACTACGACCCCGCGCTCAAGCACCGACAGGAGGAACTCCTCGACGCCGTCCGGCGTCTCGGCTCCCGCCCGCTTATACACCGGGCCGTGCTCCTGCAGTCCAGGGCCAACGGCGTACGCCTCGAGCCGAGTTCCCGCTCCCGGGGGCTCCTGTTCCTGTCCACCGCCGTCTACGCGGCTGCCGCGCATCTCGCCTCCCGGGTCACGGTCCCCGAGAACGGGCAGTTGGCGGTGAACCCGCCGTTGACACCGGCGCGCATTGCCGCCTGCTCCACCCGCTCCGTGCACCCTCGGACCCTGCACCTGGTCAATCAGCTCATCGAAACGGTCGGCGGGAGGGTCGAGGTGGTGAACCCTCTGTTGTTCGACACCAAGGGTGAGGTGTGCCGCCGAGCCCTCGACGCGGGACTGCCACCCGCCACACTGATGGCGACGGTGAGCTGCGGCCACCCGCCCCGGAACTACAGCGCCAGCCGCTTCGACCACTGCGGGCACTGCTACCCCTGCCTGGTACGACAGTCCGGCTTGCTCGCGGCCTCGGGACGGGACGACACGCCGTACGAAAGGGATGTCTGGGCCCCGGCAGCCGGCAGGAACGACGTCGGCCATCGCGACGCCCTGCACGCATGGCTGGGACGGGGTTTCGGCATCCGCGAAGTGACGACAGACGTTCCCCTCCCCCCGCAGACAGACACATCCGCCCTCCTGCGGACCCTGCTACGGGGGCGGAGGGAACTGAACGACCTCTTCGCCCGCCATCACATGCCCGGCTCGACCAGAACGCCAGCAGCCTGAACAGCCTCGGCGCCCCGGTTCTCGCGGCAAGCCAGGTGCCGGGCCCGTTCAGAAGGGATTCAGAGCTGCCAGGGCGGCGGGCAGGTCGTCGCCCTCGGCCAGCAGCACCGGCCCCTCGTCGGCGTGGCGGTGGATGGTGCAGCCGCCCCGGGTGAACCGGACGGTGAGCGGCTGGTCGGGGTGCCCGGCGGCGAGGCGCAGCAGGGCCGGCACCGGGTCGGCGGGCAGCGGCCGGGCGCCGGACCGGGGCACGGGGACCGGCGCGTCCGGGTCGGCGGGGACGGTCTCGGGGAGGGTGGCGTCGAGGCCCTCGACGCAGTGCGCCACGGCCGCCTCCGGGCTGGGCCGGCACGGCAGGTCGTCGGGGTGCACCGGGGCGGCCGGCGGGCGCAGCTCGACCGACCAGAGCACGCCGTGCGCCCGCAGCAGCCCAGCCGGGTGATTCCGCAGATCGACCAGATTGACCACCAGCGCCAGGTCCAGGCCGTGGGCGAGCCGGAGCAGCTCGGCCAGCGGCGGCGCGTCGGGGCGTACGGCGGTGACCAGCAGGCGCGCGGCGGGCAGCGCCGGGCCGACGGCGGCCACCTGCTCGGCCACCGGGTCCGCGCCCGCCCAGGGCAGGGTGACGTAGCCCTCGCGCACGTCCGGCGAGAGGTCGTGGCCGCCGTCGGCCTCGGCGAGGTCTTCCGGGCGTACGCCGAACACGGCCGCCCAGGCGGCCAGCCGGTAGCGTTCGGGGAGCCGGACGACGAGCCGGCCGCCCGCCCCGCCGCCCGCCGTGGTGACCGCCTCGGGTGTGCCGGCCCACCAGGCCAGGTGCACCACCCGGTGCCGCAGGTCGGTCAGGGTGAGCAGCGCCGCGTCGTGCACCCGGCCCGTGCCGCCGCAGGTCGTGCAGACGCGCCGGGTCGGGCGGCAGTCGGGGCAGCGGCGCTCGGGCAGCGGCGCACCGAGCCACGGCGGGTCCGGGGGCTCGGCCGCGCGTTGCAGCGGCGTCCGGGTGCGGCGGAGGACCTGCCCGGTGGACTGCTCGACCAGGGTTTCCACCGGCTCGCCGGTGCGCAGCCCGGTGTGCCACCAGCGGCCGTCCCGCCAGATCGCCTGCGCCCCGGGCCGCCCGTCGCCGCCCGGCGGCCCCGCGCAGTCGGCGCGGACGCGGCGGGCGACCCCGGCCACGTCGACCGTCGCCGCCGGCAGCAGCGGCCGGAGCGGGTCGGGGCACAGCGTGCGGGCGGGGGCGGCCTCGCCGCGTTCGCCCAGCCCGGCCAGCGCGTCGGCCACGTCGGTGGCCGCGAGGGCGGCGGCCAGGTCGGCGTACGCCGCCTCCGGCGGGTGGGCGGGCACCGGGGAGCCGGGCACCTCGTAGCGCACGGCCCAGCGCAGCTCCCCGTCGTGGCGGCGGGCCTCCACGACCAGGTCGAGCAGGAGCAGGTCGGCCAGCGCGCAGAGCCGGGCCAGCCGCCGCCCCGGGTCGACCGGGGGCGGGGCGGCCGACCGGCCCAGCCACACCCGCCACGCCGGCCGCGCGGCCTCCGCGACGGCCCGCGCTGCCAGCTCGTGCCGCTGCGCCGCCGGCAGGTCGGGCCGCCAGGCCGCCGGCAGCCGTACGCTCGGCGGCTCCCCGACGGTGGCGGGGGCGACGCCGGCCCGGGCGGCCAGTTCGCGCACCCGGGGCGTCAGCTCCACCGCCCAGCCGCCCGTCGCATCCGGGCGCGGGTCGAGGTCGGCCGGCAGCACCTCGTGGGAGGCGACCGCGCCGGTGTCCAGGTTGGCCACCGTGAGCACGAGCTGGGCTCGCAGCCGGCCCCGCAGCCCGCAGCGGCGGCAGGCCACGGCCACGCTGCCGGCGCCCCGGCACAGCCGGCACCGCCGGTACGGCTCCCGCTGCCCGCCGACGCCGCCGCCCGGCGCGTCGTCGGCCAGGTCGAGGTTGCCGTAGCGGGTGCAGCGGCACGGGTCGAGCCGGAAGGTCAGGCCGTCGCAGTCCGGGCAGGCGACGGTGGTCGCGGCGGTCACCGGGGCGGCCGGGCGGAGCACGGCCCGTCGTGGTCGGTGCGGCGGGCGCAGCGGCGGCGGTCGGGCAGCGGCAGGTCGCAGAAGACCGGTTCGCGTACGCCATGCTCGTCCTCGGCCGAGACGGTCGTCTGCCCGGCGTCCACCTCGGGCAGGAACGTCACCGACCGGGCCAGCGCCGCCGCGAATCGCCGGGCGGTGGGCAGGTCGGCGGCGGTGAACGGCAGGTGCACCACCCAGCGCCCGCTCACCGGCGGATCGCCTGGCGGGTGCGGACCGGACGGACAGGATGGGGAATCGCGCGCACGGCGCACCTCCTCGACGACCATTCGATGCGGCAATTAATGGGCCGTGGAAATTCCACGGCCATCGCCTTTGTCAGGGCCATCTTGTAAGGTCAGAGGCACTATCACAACGAATGCCCCCTCACACTGTTCCGCTAATCGTCCGCAACATTCGGTGTTCCAGAACGGGGCGTCGAGATGTTGCAAAACGCAACGGGGAAAGGAGGCCGGATGGCCGAGGACATGGGCTCGACGGTGCCGCGACGCCGGCTCGGCAAGGCACTGCGTGACCTGCGCACCGAGGCGGGCATCACCCTGGACGCCGCCGCCGAGGCGCTGGAGTGCAGCCGGCAGAAGGTGTGGCGCATCGAGAGCGGGCTCGGCTCCGCGCGCGGCGTCGACGTGCGCGCCATGTGCGAGTTGTACGCGGCGGCGCCCGACATGACCCGCGCGCTGCTCGCGCTGGCCGCCGAGACCAAGACGAAGGGCTGGTGGCACGCCTACGGCGACGCCATCCCCGACTGGTTCGAGCTGTACGTCGGCCTCGAATCCGCCGCCTCCCGGCTGCGCTTCTACAACGAATCGATGGTGCCTGGGCTGCTCCAACACCGGGACTACGCGCTTGGGGTCTATCAACACCGCACGGAGGTGAGCGACGAAGATCGGGAGCGCTTCGTACAGGTCCGGCTGCAGCGTCAGGCCCTGCTCAAACGTCGCCTGCCACCGCCGCCGAAGCTGGATGTGATCCTCTCTGAGGCAGCCTTGCTACGCACGGTCGGCGACGCTGCAACGATGGTGAACCAACTCCGTCACCTGTTGGCGCTGGCAGACATGGCAACGGTCTCGATCCGAATCTTGCCGCTCGCCGCCGGCCTGCACCGTGGCTCTGAGGCAGGTTCCTTCGTGCTGCTTGAGTTTCCGCTAGGAAATCGAGCGACCCCCGAGCCATCAGTGGTCTACAGCGAGTCATGGACGGGCGCTCTCTACCTCGACCGGCCCGAGGAGTTCAACGCTTACGAGAAGGTCTGGACAAGCCTGGATCTACTCGCCCTCGATGAAGGACAATCGAGGCACTTCATTAACAAGATCATCGGGGAGGTCCACCATGGCTGATCTGAGCAACGCCCACTGGCGCAAGAGCACCCGCAGCGGAAGCAACGGCGGCGAGTGCGTCGAAGTTGCCGACAACCTGGCGGGCATCGTCGCCGTACGCGACAGCAAAGACCCCCACGGCCCGGCGCTCACCTTCCCGGCCACCGCCTGGGCCACCTTCGTCGGCGCGATCCGCCGCTGACGCCGTAGCTTTGACCGCAGCAGCGCCCCGAGCGATCGGCAGGGGCGCTGCTGCTTGCTCCGCTGCCTCCGGCACCAGGCAGCAAGGCGCGATTCGCTCCAGACACCCCGAAGAGAGAACTGATGCCCGCATCATTGCAGCCAGTCCCGACGCCATCGCCCGACCAGGTGCGGGAGCACCTTGCACGTTGGCGTGAAGGCGACAACGAGAAGATCGATGCAGCGCTGAGGGTGACATTCGCAGCGATGCCCGAGAACACCGACATCGGTGCGGTCGGGGTCAAGGTCGCAGCACTGAACAGCCTTTACGCGACCGGCATGTTGGGCGTGCTTCAGGTCGCGCGGCACATCGTCAGCCGGGGCATCGACGCCGCACTGGCCGAGCCCGAGGTGAGACCCGACCTCATCGAAACGATCGCCAACGTTGAGTTCGGCAGCAAGAAGCGGCGCAACTACTCTTTTGCTACCAAGTACTGCAGCTTCCACAGACCGGACGTCTACCCCATTTACGACTCTCTGGTAGCCGAGGTTCTCAACACACTGCTCAAACAGGGCGAGACGTTCGACACCTTCACCCCTGGCGAGCGCTGGTCAGCCGACTATGCGGTCTGGCACCGCTCGATCAACAGGTTCCGCATCCACTACGGCCTTGAAGAATTCTCCATCCGGGAGATCGACAAATACCTGTGGACCCTGGGCAAGGATCGACAGGCCACACCCGCCGGCCAGCCCTCCGCATCTGATGACCCCCAGCCGTAGGCGGCACCCGACCAGGCACTCTGCTTCCTCGCCACCGCCCGAGCCTGATTCGTGAGAACCCTCGCGCGACCTACCTCCGACGACGCCCGTCGACCCGGGAACAGCGGACGACCGCGCTTTGGGCCGGTCGATAGAATCGCTCGGATCGAGCTGGGGAGAGGAAGTCGCGGATGGGCAATTTAGGGAACTATCAGGACATGACGACCCTCGCCAAGAAATTGGGTGGCCCAGCGGCGCTTCTTTTGGCGACTCTCGGCAGTGGATACGTCCTCGGTCGGGGCCTTGAGGCGGGCGGCAAGAAGGCGTTCAAAGCGGCGCTAGCCGCGTACAAGAAGAGGAACACGCCGTGCGCGACGAAAGGCCAGCTCTTCAGTGTCGTCACCGACGGTGAGGACAACAGGGGCTTGAAGCTCAGTGCAGGTGACGAGTACCGGGTTCTGGAGTGCGACGGCGATGCAATCCTCATCGAAGTCCTGAACGATGCCGACAACCCGTACTTCGTGTCCGGCGAGTTCCTGGCGACGATTTCAGACTTCCCGGCAGCGGACACAGGCGAGGTCTGAACCGGCGGCCGACCCATGCCCTGCGGACGAAGGCTTTCGCGGACTGGTTGACGAAGCTCCGCCAAGACAAGATCCGCGAAGACCTCGTCCTACCGGAGCTTCGTCCTCAATCAGCACGCGACACGTCGATACGGCAATGCCACCACGCACAGCCACTCATGATCTTCGAGCGGCCCCGGCCCTCTCCGTCATCCGGGAAGGCCGCAGAAGCGACGGTGGTGCTTCAGTCGCTTCGGGCTGATGCCGTGTTCCTCGTGCCGGTGCAGCCTGCCAATCTCCTTGTCGTCGCTCGTCCGGCGCACCACGAACTCGTCATCGATGTAGATGGCGAAGAAGTCGAACTGGACGTGGTGGTTGGGGCAGAGGCAGAGCAGGTTGCTGATCTCGTCGGGCCCGTCGTGCGGCTTCCCCAGCCCCTGGATGTGCGCAGCCTCGCTGTAGTACCCGTCGCGGGTCTCCAGCCGAACGCCGCAGACCTGGCACTGGTGGTCGTACATCTGCTTGATGGCCGCTGCGAACCTGCTGCTACGGACGATGCGCTCGACCTGGGCGGACTTTCTCTTGGCCGGCCCGCTCGCGCCCGGCTCACCGCCGGTCAGGGACGCCACGTCGATTGTGCCGGCAGCGGAGTCGTAGCCGGCGAGCCCGACCTGGCTCAACAGCGCCGGCCGGTCAATGCCGGGGGCCAACGCCCTGGACAGCATCGCCACGGCCCGGCCCCGCACCTCGACGTTGTCGAACAGCTCCGCGACGACTGGCAGAAAGCCCTGATAGGAACCCGTGGAACCGCCCGCTGTGGTCTCGCCGTGGAAACCTGAGGGGTCGACTTCCCATCCTTCCGGGGCCCTGACCTCCCACAGCCCGCTGCCGGCCAGAGGGCCCGACGGGTAGGGCATGGCCGCTCCGGGCCTGTCTGCCGCACCGTACCGATCGAGGATCGGCGTCAGGCTGGCGGACATGTCCTCCGACCGGACGAGCCGCTCCTCACCGGCCTCGATCCTTCCGATCGCCCAGAGGACCACCAACGGCAGGTTCCGCGCCGCCGGATCGTCCCTGCTGCGGCGCGAGGAGGTGACGAGATCCTGCAGAGCCGCGAAGAGTTGCTTGCGCTTCATCCGGGGCGCAGGCGGCTCGGGGGACGCATCCGGGCCGGGCATGGTCGGCAGAAGCGACGAGATAGCGGCGTATTGGGCGGCGGTGACCAGGGTGAGGCTGCGCAGCGGGTTGGGCAGCCCGAGTTTGGCCAGGATTGGCCCGGCCGGCACCGGCTGGTCGAACTGCTCGACCTCGCCCAGCGCCACGATGTGTTCCCAGGTCTGCCCGTCGTCGGCGGTCTGCCACACCCGCTTTGCCACCGCCGGATTCCGAAACAGGTGCAGGATCCGAGCCCGGGAGTAGAACGTCTTTCCGGCATAGAAGAGGACGTGGTCGCCAGCCTGGCGGTTCCGGAGCGCCCGGACCTTGGCGTTGTTCACCTGCTGACTCGGCGTCGAACCCCACAACCGGGCGACCCCATCCGGGTATAGGCGCCGCAGGATCGCCAGCTCGGGCCCGAGTTCCGCAGCGATCTCCGTCAACCGGATGCCCCGCTTGACCGAATGCTCGTAGTGCTGCGGGCCACGCTCCCTGGCCCCACCACGCAACTGCAGCAGCAACTGCGGCCTCTGGCTGGCTTGCCGCTGTTTCCCCTGGTCGCTCACACCCTCGTCCCTCCTACTCACCACTACTGGCCGGGGCGTTCAGCCCGCGAAGCGTGATCAAGGTCCGACGGTCGGCCCCGAGCTGGGACAGCTCGGCGTCGACCAGGTCCGTGAAGAACTGAGCCGGCGACCCGGGGAAGTCGGGCCGCTCATCGACGTACCACTGGTGCAGCCACGGCTCCAGCTCCGCGATGCCCGCCAGTAGCGGCAGCAGGCGTTCCGCCGGCCAGGCCGCCTGAAGCTTGCGGTCGAGGTAGACGGTCGCCAGCGCCTGGGCCTGCGCGAGGTGGTCCCACCCGGCCCAGCCGAGCAGCACCGTGCCGTCGTTGTCCCGGCCCGCCTTCGGGTACGAGATGAACCGCTCCTTCGGCACGTCGAGCTTGCCGCGCGCCCGCCAGTAGGATGCCTTGGCGAAGTCCGCCGAGCTGTACTTCGGCGGAACGTCTACCTGCACGCTCTCGCCCGCGTCCTCCAACCGCTGCTGCGCCCAGGTGCGCTCCCACTGCGCCCGCTTCCGCAGCCCGGACGGCTTGTAGCGGTCAACGGGCAGGTAGGGCACGTGCTCGTCGGCAACCAGCTTGGCGACCGTCTTCGTCAGGTCGTAGTCGTCGCGCCCGGCCCACAGCTCCAGCACCGAGCGGAAGTCGTCGTCGTGGCGCACCTTGTCCGCGAGCTGTGCCACCGACTGCGGCGTCGAACGGGTGCCCCACAGCTCCGGTGCCTCCAGCCGATCCAGGAGCCAGTCCCGCAGTGCCTTCGCCTGCATGGCGTCCCAGCCGTCGGTGGCCCACCGCCGCTTGCACTCCGGCCGCTCGATCAGCGCAATGTTGCGGTCCGACTCGATGCCCTCGATCCGCCGCTGCACCAGCGCCCGGTAGTCATCCGGCCAATGCGCAGGCAGCTCCGTGATTCTCTGAAACTTGTGGTTGCGATGTTCGAACCAAGTGGTGTCAGTTGCGCCAGCGTCGATCTCCCGTGCCATGTAGATTGCGAACGCCCGCTCACTTGAGCCAAGTCGGGGGGGATTCGCGCAAGTCAGATCGTCACTACACAGCCCGTAGAGTCGGTAGACCTCCCAGTCCATTTCTTCTTGCAGCGCAATCATTTCGCCCCGGATCAGGTCGTACTCGCGCTGCGCCGCACGCAGCCGCTGGCGGGTCGGGACCCCTGACTCCGCGACCGCCGCCGGGGTTAGTCTGGAGAGTCGCTTCGCCAGCGAATCGAGCGCCCGCGCCCGCGCCAACGGGAAGTCGCCCGGCAGCGGAAACTCCTGCAATTTGGTGCCGGTGAACTCAAATCGATGTTCCCACGGCTCGTCCGCCCCCGCCTGCTCAGCACCAGGTCGGCCCTTGTTGTGACTGACCTGTTTGAGCCAGAAGCAGGCGGTCGAACTGTTCAGCACCCCGAGCAGCCGCAGGTGCTCGTCCTCCGTCGCTCCCTCCGGCAACTTGATCACCGGTGCCGACTGCTTGAAGACCTTTCCGCCCCGGTCCAACACAAAGTGGTTGTGCGTCGCCACGAAAGCAAAGGAGATGGAGTTCGGGTTCCTGAAGCGAGCAGCAAAGAACATCGAGTACTCGAACCAGGCCAGACCCCGCTGGATCTGACTTTGTCCGTAGGCAACGCGGTCAACAAGGATTCGACGCAACGGCCACAGAACCTGATTCAGCGCAGGGCAGTTTTGAGCGGATAGGGTAGATTCGTCATAAGGCCAAATAGATGCAACCGGGCCTTCGATCACCCAATCACGGGTTACGTCGCCTTCAACTATCGGCCGCTGGAACCTGATGGGGACTGATCGGCGATGCAGAAATCCTGCACCAACCATGTAGGCACTATCCTCCCGGGTCACAGCACCGAATCCGATCTCGGAAACCGACTCTTGAAGCAGGGAGTGAGCGTTTCGACGAAGTGAGAGCATCACGTCAGAAGCCCCACCACCACTGAGGCTCCAAGGGTGAGATTTCAGCCGCCCACGTGGCGTATCTACAACGCTTACCCAATCTGCGGCATCCCGACGCCCTTCTACACCATCCACGATGGCAGACCAGACCAGACCAGCAGCCGGATCGGCTGGCTGCGATGGCTCGCCGCGAACTCCAAGAATGGTGAGGACTTTCTCCGAATGCCGGCGACTTTTGGCACGTCCGATCAGGATGACCGTCGGCGTGCCGTGACCCGGAATGTACGCTCCGGAGGTGTCGATGACCTCCGTCAACTCAACCTGATGCGCGAAGTAGTCTTCGATCAGCTTCTTACCGAACTCGCGCTTCATGAAGGCGTTTCCGGTGATCTGGCCGACGTGACCCGCCCCGTCGCCGTGCTCGTCGGAGCGCTTCGCCAAGTCGAAGAAGCGCTTGGCGAACGGCACCGTCAGCGCGTACTGCCGGTGGCAGACGTCGGGGTAGATGTCGCGGTAGAGCTTGTTGCGGGCCGAGTCCGCCACGGTGATGTACGGCGGGTTGCCGACCACCACCGTGTACTGCCCCTCTTCGAGGTAGTCGGCGAGCATGTCGGCGTCCTCGGTCGCGTACGCGAAGCCGCTCTCGCCCTTGGCGTACTCAAGAAGGTCGCCCTGGTGCCGGGACTTGCGCCCCCAGTGCAGCAGTGAGTCGCCCGTCGCCACCCGCACCGGCCAAGCCGGCGTGCGCTCCAGCGACGTGAGCCCGCACTCCTTCATCGCGGCGACCAGCAGCCGGAACCGGGCGATCGCCACCGCGAACGGGTTGATGTCCACGCCGGTCACCTGGCCGAGCGCCCGCTCGACCAGCACCCGCACGTCCGTCGCCGGCTCCCGGTCCCGCCACTTGCGCACCAGCCGGCCGAACGCGCCGAGCAGGAAGTGCCCCGACCCGCACGTCGGGTCGATGACCGACGTGTCGGGCAGGCCGAACTCCTTCACCGCCGGCTCGAAGGTGCGGTCGAGGATGAACTCCTCCACGAAGTCCGGCGTCTGCAGCAGCGCGTACGTCTTCTTCGCGTGCGCCGACAGGTCCTGGTAGAGGTCGCCGAGGAAGCGGGTGTTCAGGTCCTCCACCCGCAGCGAGGCCAGCCCCGGGCCGCGCCGGAAGAACTCCGACAGCTTCTCGGCCGCCTCGCCGGAGATGTCGAACCGCCACACCGGGTTGTGCTCGTCGAAGATCTTGCCGGTGGCGCGCAGCCCCCGCAGGTACGTGAACGCCTCGCGCAACCAGTGCCGGTCGTTGTGCCGGGGGTTCTCGATCAGGTACTGCTGGCGCTCCTGCACCGCCCGCTCGACCGGGGCGGTCGGCTCCGGGCCGCCGATCCACAGCGGCTCGACCAGCGCGTTGTCCTCGCAGAAGCGCACGAAGACGCAGCCGAGCACCCACGCCACCGCCGCCTGGTCGAGGACGTCCTCCAGCCAGGTTTCGAACGTCCCCGCCGTACGCCGGGCGTCCTTGGCCTGGCCGTGCTCCTTGCGCAGCGACGATTCCAGCTCGGAGTCCCCGGCGACCACCGTACGCAGGTCGTCGGTGAGGGCGGTGACCTGGGCCTGTAGGGCCTTCAGGGGGATCATCGGGTGGCGTTCCTCTGCTGTTGTGCGGGGGCGGCGGCGCTCCACTCCTCCGGCAGCCACAGGGACTGGCTGGCCGGGGAGGTGAGCGGGAGTTGTCGACCGTCGAGCAGCACCGGCTCGGTGCGGCGGACGGGGACCAGCAGCAGCCGGGCGGCGGGGCGCGGCCGGGTGGGGTCGGCCAGCTCCTGGACCAGCCGGAGCTGGTCGTAGCGGGCCAACGGCGCGGCCTCGGTGATCAGCACCGGCCCGGGGGCCTCGGCGAGCCACCGCTCGACGGCGGGCAGCACCTCGTGCTGGAACAGCTCCACAAGGGAGCGAAAGTCGGCATCCGTCGGCGAGCCGGTGTCGGCGGCGACGATCGCCTCCCAGGGGAAGCTGAGCGCCCGCAGCCGCTCCAGCGTGAGCGCGGTGACGTCGACCTCGGTGAGGTCGTAGCGCTGCAGCAGGGCCCGACGGGCGTGGGCGGTGCGCCGCACCGAGGTGAGCGCCACCAGGAAGCCGCGCCGGCCGATGACGTCGTGCAGCCGCCGGCTGACCTGCGCGGCGGCGTCGGGCTCCAGGATCGGGCCGACCGTGCTCTGCATGCGGGTGCCGGTGACCGAGGAGGTGCGGTCCGGCGGGGCGTACAGGCCCGCCGACACGTCCCAGACCAGCGGGATCGTCTCCCGCAGCAGCCCGTCGAGCTGCGGCCGGGGCGGCAGCTCCTCGGCGCGGGGGAAGCGGGCGCGCACTCTGGCGCGTACCGCGTCGGGGTCGAGTTTCTGGCCGACCAGCGCGCCCGCGGCGAGGCGCAGCGCGCGCCCGGCGGGCATCTTCGCCGGGTAGAGCTGGCCCTGCGCGTTGACGGCGGCCCTGCCCCCGCTGCCGGCGGCGGCGAGCTGCAGCAGCCGGGCGTCGCTCAGCGGCGGGGTGCCGGCGGGCGGCGCTTCCAGCGCCCGCAGCTCCTCCACCGCCCGCGCCCGGGTGGGCAGCGGGTCCGCGCCGGCCAGCTCGGTGGCCCGCCGCCCCAGCCGGGTCACGTAGCCGAGCAGGTCGTCGGCGGTGCGCTCGATGCCCGGGTCGTCGGGCTCCCGGCCGACGAGCACGGTGTCGCAGTCGCGCAGCCGGTGCATGGCCACCCGGGCGTCGCCGCCCCGGGCCAGCTCGGTCTCCACGGCGGCCCGGACCAGGCCGATGGCCTGCGCGGTGCGTTTCGGCTCGACGGTGTACGAGCCGCGCGCGGCGACCAGCGCCTCGGCGATCTCCTCGGCGGAGGCCACCCCGCCCCGCCCGTCGAGCACGGCGACGATCTCGTCGCCGACCAGGCGCAGGGCCACGTTCGGCTGCCAGTCCCGGGCGACGACCCGCCGCAGCAGGGTGGAGATCTGCGGCTGCTGCTTGCCGGCCACCCGCGCCACGTCCGACTGGGACGGCCAGCGCAGATACCGGCCGTCGGCGTCGGGGGCCTGGCCGAGGAGCACCTGCACGGCGGTGCGGTGCCAGGCCGTGCGGTCGGTGACCGCCGGCAGCAGGGTGGCGCAGAGCGCCTCGACGCCCTGCGCGTAGGGGCGGGCGGCGGCGGCCGGCTCCGGCTCGGCGTCCAGCAGGTCCCGCAGCTCCCGGACGCGGGCCAGGATCTCCTTGCGGGTGGCGTCGGGCACGCCCCGGGCCCGGGTCAGCGCCGACGGCTCGGCGTCCAGCAGCTCGCCGACCGTGGTGATGCCCAGCCGCTCCAGCGCCGAACGGGCCCGCGCGGTCAGCTCCGCGCCCTCCAGCGGCGAGGAGCGGCCCAGCGGGGCGGCCCCGCCCGTGTCGTCGGTGGCCGCCGCCGGCTCCGGGATCTCCCGGAACACCGCCCGCCAGGCGTCGGTCATCTCGTCGAGGGTGTCGAACCGGTCGGCGGTGTCCCGGGCGAGGGCCTTGGCGAAGAAGGCGACCAGCCGGTCGGCGACCGAGGGGTCGAAGGCCGCCGGGTCGAGGGTCACCTCGTCGCTGACGGCGGCCGGGTTGGCGCCGTTGCCCCAGCGGGGCAGCGTGCCCGTCGCCATCTCGTACAGGGTGACGGCGGCGGCGAACCGCTCGGCGGCGGCGTCGAACCGCAGCCGGCGCGGCGGCCCGAGGAACGGGTCGAGGTAGGCGGTGGTGCCGGCAGTGAGCTGGTCGGCCGGCACGCCCGCCAGGGAGAAGTCGAAAATGCACAGGTGGGGCTGCTTGTCCTTCGGCCGGGGCCGGGCCGCCAGGTTGGCCGGCTTGATGTCCCGGTGCCACACCCCCTGCCCGTCCAGGAACGCCACGATCTCCAGCAGGTCCCGGCCGTAGCGCTCCAGCAGGTCCAGCGCCAGCCGGCCGCCGCGCAGGTCCTCGGCGAGGGTGCGGTCGCCGGCGTTCTCCAGCAGCAGTGCGGTGCGGTTGCCGACCTTGATCGGGCCCTGCACCAGCGCCGCCACCCTGGAGTCGCGCAGCTTGTCGACCGTGCGGGCCTCGGCGGCGAACCGGTCGGCGTACTGCTCGTCCCGGGCCACCTTGAGCACCAGCTTGTCGCGCCCGTCGGAGGTGTCGCCCCGGGTGACGGCGAGGGCGATCGCGGTGGCCCCGCTGCCCAGGTTGCCGAGCACGGTGAGGCCGCCGTCGAGCACGTCGCCCCGGTGGGCCTGCAGCGGGTCGACCACCGGCTCCGGCTCCGGGGCGGTCAGCTCCTCCCAGACCAGGTCCAGCCAGGTGAGGAACTCCCCCACCCGCGCCATCCGCTGCGCCGGGTCGCCCCGCGTCGCGTCGTAGACGGCCGAGACCAGCGCCGTCGGCATGCCGTCGGCGACCGCGTCCAGGCGCAGGCCGCCGTCGGCGACCGCCGCGAGCAGATCCTCGGCGGAGGCCGCCGGCTCGACCCCGGCGAAGATCCGGTACGCCAGCGCGCCGAGGGAGAAGATGTCGAGCTGGTGGCCCGGCAGCCCCTCGACGACGGCCGCCTCGGGGGCCTGGTAGCGGCGGACCACGTCGTCGAAGAACAGTTCGAGGCTGGCCGGGTCGGTCGGGGAGCCGAGCGTGGTGGCCCGGGTGCCCGGCAACCGGCCGCCGGTCTGCCAGTCCGTCACCACGAGGGTCGGGCGGGCGCTGTCCGGGTCGCAGACGAAGACGGCCCGGGGGTTCAGCGAGCGGTGCGACAGCCGTCGGGAGTGGGCGTGGTCGACGATCTCGGCGAGATCCTGCACGAGCTGGAGGCGCTGGGCCAGCTGCAGCCGACCGTCCCGCTCGGCGAGCCACTGGTCGAGGCGTACCCACTCCTTGCGGTGGTCGAAGACGACCGCCGGCCCCCACGGGTGCTCGACCAGGTCGAGGGCGCGGGCGATGCCCGGGTGGTGGATGCCCTGCAGCAGCCGGAACTCGCGCTCCGCCGCCAGCTTGATCGTCGGTACGTCCTCCTCGGCGGCCCGGCTGGTCAGATAGAACCGGACCCGGCGCAGCAGCTCGCCGCCGACGGTGTGGTCGGCGAGGAAGTCCTGCCAGCCGATGCCCTCGGCGAACGGCCGCTGGTGCAGCACGAGCTGGTTGACCCGGCGGTCGGCGACGGAGGGGCGGATCCGCGCGCCCTTCACCAGCTCGACGATCTGCCGGCCCCGGACGGCGTCGACGTGGTGCCGGGCGTCGAGCGGCTGGGCGAGCAGCATCTCCTTGAGGCTGGGCAGCTTCGCGGCAGCGTGACCGTCGAGGCCGTAGACGTGCTGGCGGCCGATCTCGTCCAGCTCGGAGCGCGAATCGCGGGCGTGCAGGAAGACCGCCGCCTGGACGTACGGCACGCGCGCGCCGGGCGGAGCGTACTGCTGGATGACGCTGCGCAGCCGCTTCGCCTTGCGGTTGGCCAGGACCAGCGGGCTGTCGAGCACCTGCGTGCGGCCGTTGGGCTTGTGCCGCCGCCACTGCTGGCCGTCGCCGGAGACCCGGCCCTGCCAGTGCTTGAGCTCCAGCACGTAGAGGCCGCTGCGGGTGAGCACCAGCGCGTCGACCTCGTTGATGGAGCCGTCGGTGCCGACGAACTCCACGTTGGCCCACGCGTGGTAAGGCTCGGCGTCCGGCAGGTATGCGGCCAGCTCGCGCAGGCCCTCCTGCTCGTGCTGGTAGGCGCTCGGATTGATCTGCTCCCAGCGCGGTGAGTCCTCACGCATGCCGTGCCCTGCGCCCCCGCGCCGCCATGACGGTCACTCCCACCTATTCAGCTTTTTTGGGATCCGGTGGACGGTACCGGCCGTCGGATGCCCCGATAGTCAGAAACCCGACAGATAGCTCATTGATCCCCGTGCGGCCGAACGGGGTCAGGACGCACAGGGCCGGCCTCCTGCCCGGAAGGATGATCCTGTGTGGAGGGACGAGCCTGAGCCGGTGGCACGATCCGCGCCACGCCCGGGGCTTCGAAGGCACGCGGCACCCGGGCGGGAGGCACCAGCCCGGCCAGGAAGTCCTGGGTCTCCGGGTCCACCGAGTAGATCATGGTGCCCCGCATGCCCCTGGTGAGCAGCACCTTGTAGGCGTTGCGGATGAGCCGTTCCGCGTTCTGCCCCGGCAGTTGTCGCCGCCTGTCGAAGATGGCGCTGTCGTGGGACTCGACCGGCTGGCAGACCAGCTTTCCGTTACGAGCCACCAGGTCCCTGCCGAGAATGACGCCCGACCAGTCGTACTCGAAGCCCTGGGCGGTATAGATGCACCCGACCTGCTCGAAGCCACTCCGCTCGGTGGCCCAGTAGGAACCGGCCGGGATCCCCCGGGGCGGATGGTCGCCGGCGGCGTTCCACGGCTTCGACCACGACCCGATCCTGACGTCGGGTACGAGCTGGCGGCCCCGGGGCTGCTCCGTCCAGGGCCAGCAGAAGCCGGCGGAGATCCGCGCCGAGCCGCCACCGTCGTGCGCCCACCGCAGCAGGGCCTCCATCTGCTGCGGCGAGTCCGCGAGAGCCAGCCGGAAGCTATCGTCACCGGCCCAGGCATAGGGACGGGTCCCTGCCAGGCCCAGCAGATGCAGCACCCACCGTTCGTAGCGAGGGCTGCCACCGCAGCGGAACTGCGCGCCCAGGTGGACGAAATCGACCTCCAGATCGAGCCGTTCAGCCGCGCTCCGGATCATGGCGACGCTGCCCACCTCGTTCGGCCGCACCACCTGGTCGTCGTCGAGCAGGAAGACCGGGACCTTGGCCACCTCGATGAGTTCCTGCACCTGCGGCTTGCTCCCCCGGCGATCACCACGGGTCGACCGGTTGCGGATCCGGTGGGCCTCGTCGCAGATCAGCACGTCGAGGCTGTCCGGCGGCTCGTTCATGAAGTCCATGAAGTAGTGGAACATCGGAGCGGTCCGCTGCTGCGGGTCGAAGGGGCGGCTCCTGGCGTACCGCTGCACGGTCTTCCTGAACGCCCTTGAGCCCGTGGCGTGCGCGACCGAGCGCCTCTCCCGCGCCAGGCTGGCCATCAGCGTCAACGCGATGGCGCTCTTGCCGCTGCCCGGCCCACCGGACACCAGCACCACCCTCTTACGCCGGCCCTGGTCCGCCCAGCGCACGCCCCGCATGACCAGCTCGTACGCCGCGCGCTGCTCGTCGAGCAGGACGAGATGCCGGCGGTTCTCCACCTCCTCGGCGGTGACCGCCAGGAGTTGCCTGCTGGGGCGGACGGGTGCCTGCAGCAGGCGCCGCGCCGCCGCCGCATCCCGCCAGGGCGCGAACCGCCCCGCCAGATACTCCTGTAGTTGCCCGACGCGGTCCCGGGTGAAGACCATGCGTCGGCGGTCCAGGGCCGCGTCATCGCCGACGGGCAGCGTGGGGATCCTTCGGCTGTCCGCGTTGTGCAGGTACGCCAGGCCGTGCACCGAGTCCGGCCACTCCCAGAGGACGGGCAGGAAGTCCTCCAGATAGGAGCAGTACGCCTGCACCTGCAGCGCGGGATGCACCTGGGGGTCCACGAGCCCCGGCACCCGGACCAGCTTCTCCGCCTCGTCGTAGACCGTTGCCGTGCTCCACTGCTTGAGTTCCACGACGAGGTAGGCCGGACGTCGGGAGGCCAGCCCCGCACCAGCGAGGATCACGTCGATCCGCCGGCTGCTGCGGGGAAGCTGGCACTCCACGAGCGCGTCGAGATCCGCGAGACCCGCGCTGACGAGTTGTTCGGCCAACGCGGGAAGACTGCGCTGCCAGGACGATCGCTCGCTGTCGGACACCCGGAACCCCGCGCGGGCCAGATGGGCTCCCACCCGCCCAGCCAACTGCCCCGTCTCGGCCAGATCCAGGATCTGCTTGGGCGTGGTCTGGAATGCGAGCAAGTGAGGAGCCCCCCGGCACGAAGATCTCGCGCGGTGGGGGCGTGTCCTGGTGGGAAGCCCGTCGGTCCGCTGAACCGACGGTCACTGTAGCTACACTCTCCGGTCGACGCTACCCGGCATCTCGCGCGAAACGGACCACCGGCGGCTGCTCCACCCGCACCAGCCCACTCAGGTACTCACGCGTCTCCGGGTCCGTCGCGTACAGCACCGTGCCCCGCATCCCCCGCGTCAACAGCACCTTGTACGTGTTGCGGATGAGCCGGTCCGCCTCCTCGTCGCTGACCGCCTTGCGGCTGCGGAACGCCGGATCCCTCGACTCCTCCCGCCGGGTCACCAGCCGACCGTCCCGGGCCACCAGGTCCGGGCCGATGATGACGCCCGACCAGTCGTACTCGAAGCCCTGCGCGGTGTAGACGCAGCCGACCTGCCCGAAGCCGTTCGGATCGGTGGCCCAGTACGCGCTGCCCGGGGCGTCGCCGACGCTGCGGTCGCTCTTGACGTTCCACGGCCGGGCCCAGCCGCCGACCGTCACGTCCGGCACCAGCGTGCCGTCCGGCCTCGGGTCGCTCCACGGCCAGCAGTAGCCGGCCGACATCCTGGCCGTGCCGCCGTCCGCCTGCCGGTCGGCGAGCCACTCCTCCAACTCCTGCGGCGAGTCGACGACCCGCACGTCGAACCGGCCGTCGCCGGACCACACCGTCGGGTCGCCGCCGTCGAGGCCGAGCAGGTCCAGGACCCACTGCTCGTACGCCTCGCTGCCGCCGCAGCGGAACTGGTCGTGCAGCGAGACGACGTCGACCTCCAGCCCCAGCTTCTCCGCGAACGCCGAGATGACCTCGACGTTACCCAGCTCACCGGGCTTGACCACCTGGTGCTCGTCGAGGAGGAAGACCGGCACCCGGGCGACGGAGACGAGTTCCTCCAACTGCGGCCGGGCCCGGTCGCGGCGCGCCTTCGTCGTGTAGCGGTTCACCGACGTCTCGCGCACCCGGTGCGCCTCGTCGCAGATCAGCACCTCGATGTCGTTGGTGCCGGCGTCCATGAAGCTGTTGAAATACTTGAACATGCTCTGCAGGCGGGTGGACCCACGCCCCGCGTAGCGGCGCAGGGTCTGGGTGAACGACCGGGAGCCGGTGGCGTGCAGCACCGACCGGTCCTGGCGGGCCAGCTCGCCGAGGACCGACAGGGCGATCACGCTCTTGCCGCTGCCCGGCCCGCCGGCCACCACCACGGCCCGCTTGCGGTTCGCCGTCCGGGCCCGCTCCACGGCATGCATGACCAGCTCGTACGCCACGTGCTGCTCGTCGAGGAGGGTGAAGTTCGACCGTTCCTTCAGCTCCGCCGCCGCGTACGCCAGCAGGTGCCGGCTGGGACGTACGGTGCTGGCCAGGAAGCGGTCGGCCGCGCCCGCTCCCGAGCCGGCGGCGAACCGGCCGCGCAGGTGGTCGAGCCACCGGCCCCGGCGCTGCCCGGTGAAGATCCGGCTCTGCTCGGTGGCCGGCCGGTCGAGCAGGTCGGCCACGTCCCGGTCCACCGCGTTGTGCAGGTACGCCGCCCCGTGCAGGCGCTGCGGCGCCCGCCCGAGGACGCCGAGGAAATCGGTGAGGTAGCGGCAGTAGTCGGCGACCTGGATCCCGGGGTGCAGCCGCGGCCCCCGGACGTTTTCGACGGCCACCAGGGTGTCGGAGTCCTCGTAGGCCGTGGCGTAGCTCCACTGCTTGAGCTCCACCACGAGGTACGAGTCGTCCCCGGTGCGCGGGTCGGACCCCGCCAGGACCGCGTCGACGCGGCGGCTGGTCAGCGGGAGCTGGTACTCCACCAGCACCTCGACCTGGCCGAGACCTGCGTCGACGAGGTCCTGCGCCAGCACCGGCAGGCTGCGCGCCCAGGCCCGCTTCTCGGCGGGCGCCACCCCGTGGCCGCCGCTCCTGAGCCGCTCCGCCAGCACCTCGACCAGTGTGTCGTCGGCGGCGAGGCGCAGCAGACCAGCAGCAGACGAACGGTACGCCGACATGGGGAACGCCTCCGGGCAGCACAAGGTTCCGGGCGGGCCCTCGCGCGCGGGCCGCTCTTCGTCCCGGAACCCTACCCAGCCGGATCGAATGCGGGCTACGCGCGCGGCGCCTTGGCGGCCGACCCCCGCACCACGTCCGCCGGGTACCGCCGGGCCGCCTCCGCCAGCTTGTCGTCCGCCGCCGAGAGCAGATCGATTCCCAGCACATCGGCCAGCCGGGTCAGGTAGATCATGACATCACCGATCTCGGCGCGAACGCGGCCACCCAGCTCCGCGTCGGCCATCAGGTGGACCGACTCGTCGGGCGTCAGCCACTGCAACTCGGCCAGCAGCTCGCCGACCTCGCCCGCCAGCGCCATCGCCAGGTTCTTCGGCGTGTGGAACCGCTGCCAGTCCCGCTCGTCCGCGAACCGCCGGAGCTGCTCGGCGAGTTCCGCGACGGTGGCCGCACCGCTCTTGTCGTTGCCGTTCATGAGGCTATCCAACGTCATGTCGGGGAGATGGGGGTGTCCTGGGCGCGGGATAGCCCCATGTCCCCGACATGACGTCGGTCAGGGGATCGGGCGGACCTGGGTGGCGCCCCGGTAGCAGCCCGTGCGCCCCGGCGGCGACGTCCAGCCGTCGCCGGTGATCCGCACCTCGGCCCAGACACAGCTCCGGGTGCTGGTCAGCAGGTTGCCGTAGGACGAGATGCCGGCGTAGTCGATGGTGAAGTCCCGGCTGCGGGCCGGGGCGTCGCCGTCGGTGACGGTCAGCACCACCCGCGCCGGGCGGGGCACGGTCGGGGTGCCCGCCGGGGCCGGCATGAACCGGGGCCAGCTCGCCCCGCAGGCGGGCGAGTAGCGCAGCTCCACCATGCCGACGACCCGCTCGTCGACCAGCACGGCGGCGCTGTCCACGGTGGCCACGGCGGGGTCGGCGGCGCAGCCGGCGTCCTTCGGGTCCGCCCCGTCGCGCACCTCGACGGCCGGAGCGGGCCCGGTGGACGTCGGCGACCCGGCCCCCGCCGGCGAGGTGGGGGCGGGCGGCGGGCGGTCCGCGGAGCGCCAGCCGAGCGACGCGAGCCCGACGACGAGTGCCAGCAGCAGCCCCGCGCCGGCGGCGGGGAGCAGCAGCCGGCGGCGGGACCGGTCAACCGGTGCCGGGGGCGGCAGCGCCTCGGCGGGCGGCCCGGCCGCCCCGGCGACAGCTCCGGGACCGCCACCGGCCACGACAACGCCTGAGCCATGGGTCGCGGCAGCACCCGGAGCCCCGGCCACGACAGCGCCCGAACCACCGGTCGCGGCGGCGCTCGGAGCACCGGCCACGCTCGGCGCACCGGCCACGGCAGTCGCGGGCGCGGCTGCGGCGACCTGCCGCCAGCGGCGGGCCCAGGCCGCCTCGTCGCCGCCGAGCGCGCGGACGTATGCGAGGGTGGTGTCGAGGGTGGGCAGCCTCCGCCCGCCGGCCGCCTCGGACAACGAGCTGGACGAGCGGTGGGCCCGGCGGGCCAGCGCCTGGTAGGTGGGCCGTCCGGCCTGCTCGCGCAGCCTGCGCAGCTCGGCGGCGAAGGCCTGCACGGGGTCGGCGTCGGGGTCGAGGGGGCGCTCCGCCCGGGCCATCCTGGCTCCTCGGATTGATTGACCAGCGCCGGCATTGATTGTCCAGCGCCACACAGCGTAGAGACGACCGCCCGCGGAAGGTAGAGATGGAGGTCGATTCATCGCCGAAGATCGGCTATCCACTGTGGAGGAAAGATGACTACCGCATCCCGTACGCCGAGGGCCGCCCGCCGGGCGCTGGCCGTCGTGGCCGCCGGTGCCCTGGCCGCCGCCAGCCTGCTCGTGGCGAGCCCGGCGAGCGCCGCCTGCCCCTCCTCCGGCTGCGACGGCAGCGACCCGATCAGCACCGGCTGCTCGGCCGACGCCCGCAACGCGACCAGCCAGCCGGCGTACATCATGAAGGGCGCGACGACGCTGGCCGTGGTGGAGCTGCGCTACAGCGCATCCTGCGGCACCAACTGGGGCCGGATCAACAACCGGGTGACCCCGAACAGCGTCAAGGTCAGCGCCTACCGGGAGAGCCCGTACAAGTCGACGCCGTGGTACGGCGGCACCGGCGCGCAGTACTACGGCGACCAGCTCTACGGCGACAACTCGGTGATCTGCGCGGTCGGCGAGGTCATCTACGGCGGCGTGACGTACACCAGCACGCCGCTCTGCGCGTGACCGGCGCGGGCGTCGACGCGGGCGTCGGCGCGGGCTGATCGACGCGGCGACCGTCAGCGGCCGCCAAAGCCGTCAGGGGCCGGCAGGGGCCGTCAAAGCCGTCAGGGGCCGTCAGGCGGTGGGCGCGCCCCGCAGCAGGCCCCGGGCGTACGCGATGGCCGCCGGGGTGTCCGGGAAGACCAGCCCGTCGCGGCGCAGCTCGTCGGCCACCCCGAGGGTGGCGAGCACCTGGTCGTGGCCGGGGGTGATGCCGGAGAGCAGCACGGTGATCCCCCGGCCCCGCAGCCGCCGGATCGCGTCGCCCAGCACGTGTGCCCCGGTGGCGTCCAGCGCCGAGACCCGGGACATCCGCAGGATGACCACCCGCACGTCGGCGACGTCGGAGAGCTGGAGCAGGAAGGTGTGCGCGGCGGCGAAGAAGAGGGGCCCGTCCAGCCGGTACGCCACGATGTGCTCGTCGAGCAGCGCGTGCTCCTCGGCGCTGTGCTCGCCCCGGTCGAGGGGCACCTGCTCCAGCCTGGCGCTGCGGGCCACCGCGCGCAGCGCGATCACGACCGCCACGGCGATGCCGACGGCCACGGCGGTCACCAGGTCCCACATCACGGTGACGGCGAAGGTGAGCACCAGCACCAGCGCGTCGCCCCGGGTGGCGCGGGCCAGGGCCAGGAGCGAGGCGGCCTCGACCATCCGTACGGTGGTGGCGAGCAGCACCCCGGCGAGCGCCGCGAGGGGAATGCGGCCGACGAGCGGCGCGGCGGCCAGCACGATCGCGGCGAGCGCGACGGCGTGGGTCAGCGCGGCCAGCTTCGACGACGCCCCGGCGCGCACGTTGACCGCGGTGCGGGCGATGGCGGCGGTGGCCGGGATGCCGCCGAACAGCGGGGAGGCGAGGTTGGCCAGCCCCTGCCCGAACAGCTCCCGGTCCGGGTCGTGCCGCTCGCCGACGGTCATGCCGTCGGCGACGGTGGCCGACAGCAGGCTCTCCAGTGCGGCGAGGGCGGCGACGGCGAGCGCGGAGGGCAGCAGCACGCCGACCGCGCCGGGGTCGAGGAAGCCCAGCGACGGCGCGGGCAGCCCCTGCGGCAGCGCGCCGATGCGGACCAGGTCGACCGGCGCGGCCTCCGCGAGGATCGTCGCGGCGGCGACCCCGACCAGGGAGAACGGCACGCCGGGCCGCCAGCGGCCGCCGAGCAGCATCAGCGCCGCGACGCCGAGGGCCACCGCGAGGGCCGCCGGCCGGGGGTGTACGACGAACCGGGCGACCGCGTCGGCGGCCACCGCCCACACCCGCTCGCCGTGCGCGTCTGTCACGCCGAGCGCGGCGGGCACCTGTTGCAGGGCGATGACCACGGCGATGCCGGCGGTGAAGCCCTCGATGACGGGGGTCGGCAGATAGCGGACGTAGCGGCCGAGGCGGGCCAGCGCGAGGGCGATCAGCAGGAGGCCGGCCAGCGCGCCGACCATCAGCACCCCGGTCGGGCCGAACTGCTGCACCACGGGCACCAGGACCACGGTCATCGCGCCGGTGGGGCCGGAGACCTGGAGGTTGGAGCCGCCGAAGACGGCGGCCACGGCGCCGGCGACGACGGCGGTGACCAGCCCGGCCTGCGCGCCGAGCCCGGAGGTGACGCCGAAGGCGAGGGCCAGCGGCAGGGCGACGATGGCCACGGTGAGGCCGGCGAGCAGGTCGCGGCGGGGCGAGCGGCGTACGGCGTGCCAGTCGGCGCGGCCGGGCAGCAGGCCGAGGACGCGGTCGCGGACGGCGGTCATCGCGGCTGTGGCGGCGCTCACCGGCCCGCACCGGGCCGCGAGCCGACCTCCCCGCTGGCGGCCGGAGCCGAGCCGGCAGCCGGCACGGAGTCGGCGCGCAGCTCGTCGAGGAGGGCGTCGCGGTCGGTGAGGACCGCGCCGAGGATGCGCCGCCCGGCGGCCAGCAGGTCGGCCACGTCGGGGGTGCTGAGGGAGTACACGACCAGGGGGCCGTCGCGGTGGGAGGCGACCATGCCTGCGCGGCGCAGCACGGCGAGCTGCTGGGAGAGGTTGGACGCCTCGACGTCGATGGCGAGGAGCAGGTCGCGGACGGGCTTCGGCCCGTCCTGGAGCAGTTCGAGCACGCGGATGCGCACGGGGTGCCCGAGGGTGCGGAACAGCTCGGCCTTGGCCTGGTACAGCGGCACGGACACCTGGGGACTCCCCGCTCGACGACCCATACGTGAAGACTTTAACACTTGCAGAAATCTTCAAGTCGAAGAGCGGGGACGCCCCCCTCAGGCCGCCGGGACGAACCGGACGGCGTCGGCCACCACGTACCCGTCGGTGCCCTCCGTGCGGATCAGCACGCTGCCCGCCGACCCCGCCGCGAACTCGTACGCCCCGAGCGACACCCACTGCCCGCCCGAGCCGCGCTGGTCGACCGTGCGGGTGGTCACGCCCCCGGCGTGCGCCACGTCCACCGGCACGTTGCTCGCCCGGTTCGGATCGGCCGTCCAGCGCAGCTGGACCGTCCACGTGCCGGCGGCCGGCAACGCCGGGGTGAACCGCAGCCGGTTGACGCCCTTGCCGGTGTTGCCGTCGTGCTCGTAGTCGGTGCCGTAGTAGCCGCCGACGTGGGTGCTGCCCACCCAGACCCCACCCCGGGTCACCCCGGCGGCGCGGTTGTCGACCACGATCTCGCCCTCGGCGGCGGGCGGCCAGGTGAGGATCTGCCCGTCGGCGCGCAGCCGGGCCTGGAGGGCGCCGACGTCGACCCGCTGCGCCGGCACGCCCGCGTCGAGGGCCAGCTTCGCCGCCGTCGCGGCGGACTGGGCGAGGATCATGAAGACCGGCTCCATCCGGATCGAGCCGTACGCGATGTGGCTGGCCGCCAGGCAGACCGGGACGAACAGGTTCGCGCACTGCCCCTGCGCGGGCACGATCGACCGGTAGCTGACCGGGTACGGCCCCGGCACCCCCACCTGCACGTCGCCCTCGTTCTTGACCACCCCGTTCACCACCACGCGCTGGCAGTTGTGCGAGTCCATCGTGTAGCTGGCCAGGCCGACCGAGTCGGCGACCCGCACCGCGCCCCGGCAGTCCCGCTCGGTCATCACGTAGTCGGCGAGCATCCGCCGCGCCTCGCGGACGTACAACTGGGGTGGCCAGCCGCCGGTGGCGGTGAACTCGTCGGCGGCCAGACCCCAGGCGGCGGTGTCGGCCCGGACCGACGCCGGCAGCCGGGGGTCGTTGGCCAGGAACCACAGCAGACCCTGCTGGTACGCCCGGTGCTCGGCCACCATGCTGTCCCGCTGCGCCCAGGTGGCCGTCGGGTACGCGTAGCCGGCCCCGATGAAGTCGGTGGAGAACGCGCCGGTGTTGTTGGAGTCGGTCTTGCCGCCGCCGACGCTCTGGGTGGTGAAGAACGGGCCGGTGTAGCCGGCCTGCACGTAGCGCAGCAGCAGCTCGTAGTCGGCCGGGTCGTAGCCGGCCGGCTTCGGGAACGGGATCCGGTCGGCGGCCCGGGTGAGGCACATCCGGAAGTTGTACGCCTGGATCCGGTCGTCGCCGGTGCCGTTGGGCGCGACGGGTGCGGCGGAGATGCCGGGCAGCAGGCCGCTCGCGGGGTTGCCCGGCGTCACGTACGGGTCGACGGGCAGGGTGAACTGGTGCGCCCCGCGCAGCTGCACCCCGTTGAGCGTCTCGCCGTACACCGAGTTGGCCTCCCGGCCCACCGTGTACGGCACCCCGGCCGCCGCCATCAGGTCGCCCTCGTACGTGGCGTCGACGAACATGCCGCCCGCGAAGATCCGCCCGTCGTCGGTGGCCAGGCCGGTGAGCCGGTCGCCCGCGCGGGTCACGGCGGCGAGCCGGGCGTCGAGGTGGACCGGGATCGCGTGCTCGGCGAGCAGGTCGGCGAAGACGGCGGCGACGACGTGCGGCTCGAAGACCAGCCGCATCGGGGAGGTGGGGGTGACGGCCGTGCCGGCGTACTTCGCGTGGACCCGGCGGTAGAACTCCCCGGCGAGGCCGCCGATGGCGGCGCTGGTGCCGCTGTCGGTGTAGCCGAGGCCGCCGGTGGTCAGCCCGCCGACGTGGCCGCCCGGCTCCACGATCAGCGCGGTGCCCCCCAGCCGGCGCATCTGCACGGCGGCCATGATCCCGGCCGACGTCGCGCCGTAGACGACCAGGTCGGCGGCGACCGTGGCGGCGGTGCGGGCGGGCCGGCCGGCGGCGGGCGACCCGGCGCTGGGCAGCCCAGGGCCGGCGGCGGCCCGGGCCGGCTGGCCGAGGCCGGTGACGGCGGGGGCGAGGAGGGTGGCGCCGCCGAGGCGCAGCAGGCGGCGGCGGTCGAGCGGGAGCGGCATCGCGCAGGCCCTTCGGGGAAAGGGGAAAGGCGCGCGCCGCCGCACCTCGGGAACGCATCGACTCTCGTGCATGCACTCGGCTGCTGTCAAGCGCCTGCGGGGTGATTGGAGGGGCCCCTTCCTATACAGAAAGCGTTAACAAGGGGCCCCTCCTTGCACCTCAGTTCACCGTGCGCAGGACGGGGCGGGCGGTGAGGGCCGCCGCGGGCAGCGGGCGCGGGGCCCGCACCGTGAACGTCGCCGACTCCCCCGGCAACAGCGTCACCAGGGCCTCGTCGACCTCGGCGGCCGGGTCGAGCCGGTCCGGGAACAGGGTCAGGTCGCGCAGGAACGTGCGGGCGGTGACGCATACCCGCTGCCCGCCGTCGACCTGCTCGACCGTGGCGCCGTACTCCGCCGCCGGCCAGTCGGCGTCGCGGTCCTCGGCGAAGAACCAGAACGCCCGCCCGGCGTCGCCCGCCTCGGCGACCAGCAGCTCCCGCCGGGGCTCCTCCGGCCGGGCCAGGTCCGCCGGCAGCGCCAGCTCCACCTTCCCGTACGCGGGCACGTCGAGGTCGTACGCCGACTTCGCCCTCGGCTCGCCGTCCGCCGTGACCCGGGTGACGGCGGCGGGGGCCCGCCACGGCTGCCCGGTCTCGTTGACGGCCACCAGCGCCAGCCCGCCGTCGCGGGGCTGGACGGTGAGCAGCCGGTCGGCGTACGCGCGGCGCAGCGCGTACCACAGGGGTTTGCGCCGGCCGTCGCCGTCGACGGCCGCCCAGGAGGTGACGGGCCAGCAGTCGTTGAGCTGCCACACGATGGCGCCCATGCACACCGGCCGGTGCGAGCGGAAGTGCTCCACCCCGAGCTGGATGGCGCGGGCCTGGTTGAGCTGCGTGAAGTAGTGCCACTCGGCGAAGTCGGCCGGCGGGGGCAGGTGCGCGTCCAGGCCCCGCCGGAGCTTCGCGTCGCCGTCGATGGCCTTCTGGTGGTGGGCCATCCCCGGCGAGTCGGGGGCGAGCGGGTCGTCGGAGATGGCCCGGCGCAGCGTCGCGTACGCCGGGGGCGCCTGGTAGCCGAACTCGGCGACGAACCGGGGCAGGTACTCGCGGTACTTCGGGTAGTCGTCGGTGTTCCACACGTCCCAGATGTGCATGCTGCCGCGCGCCGGGTCGTTGGGGTGGACGTCCTCGGTGCCCGACCAGGGGCTGCCCGGCCAGTACGGGCGGGTCGGGTCCAGCTCGGCGACGATCGCCGGCAGCAGCTCCAGGTAGTAGCCCCGGCCCCAGGTGCGGCCGGCGAGGCGCTCCTGCCAGCCCCAGTCGTGCCAGGCCCAGATGTTCTCGTTGTTGCCCGTCCACAGCACCAGCGACGGGTGGGCGGCCAGCCGGGTGACCTGTTCGCGCGCCTCGGCCTCCACCTCGGAGCGGAACGGCTCCTCCTCCGGGTAGGCCGCGCAGGCGAACAGGAAGTCCTGCTGCACCAGCAGCCCGAGGGAGTCGGCCAGCTCGTAGAAGTCCTCCGACTCGTACCGGCCGCCGCCCCAGACGCGCAGCAGGTTGATGTTCGCCCCGACGGCCTGGTCGAAGCGGTGCGCCAGCCGCGCCCGGGTGACCCGGTCGGGGAACGCGTCGTCGGGGATCCAGTTGGCCCCCCGGACGAACACCGGCACGTCGTTCACGACCAGCGTGAACGCGGAGCCGTGCGCGTCGGGCGCGGTGTCCAGGCGCACGGTGCGGAAGCCGATCCGGCGGGACCAGGCGTCCAGCTCCCGGCCGTCGGCGGCGTGCAGGGTCACGTCGAGGGGGTGCAGCGGCTGGTCACCGTACCCCCGGGGCCACCACAGCGCGGGGTCGCGGACCTCGACGGTCAGCGCGGCCGTGCGCTCCCCCGCCGCGACGACGGCCTCGGCGGCGGCCCCGGCCACCGTGGCGCGGACGGTGACCGGCCCGTCGGCGGCCTGCCCGGCGGAGGTGGCCTGCCCGGCGGCGGCGCGCTCGACCTCGACGGCCACCTCGACTCGGCCGACACCGTCGGCGACGGTGACCAGCGGCCGGACCGTCGCGAGCCGGGCCGTGGACCAGGCGTGCAGGCCGATGTCCTGCCAGATGCCGGCGGTGACGAGCGTCGGCCCCCAGTCCCAGCCGAAGTTGCAGGCCGTCTTGCGGATGAAGTGGAAGGGCTCGGGGTACGCGTTGGGCCGGTCGCCGAGCCGGTCCCGGTGCGCCTCGGCGTAGCGGTAGGGCGAGTCGAACCGGACGGTCAGCGTGTTGGCCCCCGGCCGCAGCGCGTCCGCCACGGCGAAGCGGTAGCCGCGGTGCATGTTCTCGGATCGGCCGACCTCGACGCCGTTGACGGCGAGCGTGGCGACCGTGTCGAGGCCGGCGCAGACCAGGTCGACCCGGTCGGCGTCGCCGGCCGGCGCGTCGAACGTGGTCTCGTAGACCCAGTCGGTGCGCCCGATCCACGCCAGCGCCGTCTCGTTGTCGTCGAGGTAGGGGTCGGGGATCAGCCCGGCGGCGAGCAGGTCGGTGTGCACGCAGCCGGGCACGCTCGCCGGGACCGACCGGCCCGCCACCTGCGGCGGCGCCTGGCCGCCGGCGACGGCCCGCAGCAGCCAACCCTCGTGCAACGATTGCCGGATCACGACTTCACCGCGCCTTCCATGATTCCGCGGACGATCTGACGCCCGCCGACGAACAGCATGACCAACAGGGGGATCGTGGCGACGAACGCGCCGGCCAGCACCCGCCGGTAGATCACGTAGTTGCCGCTGGCCAGGTCGGAGATGGCCACCATCGAGGTGGGGAAGTCGGTGCCGCTGAGCGTGATCAGCGGCCACTGGAAGTCGTTCCAGGTGGCCACGAACGTCAGCAGGCCGAGCACCGCGAGGGCGGGCCGGATCGCCGGCAGCACCATGCTCCGGTAGATCCGCATGGTGGTCGCGCCGTCCACCCGCGCCGACTCGACCAGCTCGTCGGGGACGGAGTTGACGATGAACTGGCGCATGTAGAACACGCCGAACGCGGTGACCAGGCCGGGCGCGACGACGGCGAGCAGGGTGCCGTTCCAGCCGAGCTTGCCCATCACGATGTAGAGCGCCACGATGCCGAGCTGGTTGGGCACGGTGAGGGTGAGCACCACGAACAGCATCAGCCAGCCGCTGCCCTTGAACCGCAGCTTGGCGAACGCGAAGCCGGCCAGCGAGCAGAAGAACAGCACCGAGGCGGTGACCACGGTGGAGACGACGAGACTGTTGATCAGGCCGGCGGCGAAGAAGACGTCCTGGAGGGAGAAGACCTCCTCCAGGTTGACCAGGAACCGGTCGCCGGGCACGACCGCCGGGGGGATCATCGCGAGGGCCTCGTCGTCGCTGGTGGCGATGACGAACATCCAGTACAGCGGGAAGACCGAGAAGAGGATCGTCACGGCCAGCAGCAGGTACGTGCCGAGGCCCGCCGGAGTGTCCTGCGGGGCGCGGCCCATCAGCCGGGCCCGCCGGCCCCGGGGCGCGGGGACCTGCGCGACTGGCCTGCGCGCGGTGTCGACGCTCATGTGCGGCCTCCGGACAGGCGGCTCGTCAGCCAGGTGTTGATGCCGGCGATGACGAGGATGATCAGGAACAGGGCCCAGGACATCGCGGCGGCGTAGCCGAGGTTGAGGTCCTTCCAGCCCACCTTGTAGATGAGCTGGGCGATGGTCTGCCACTCGCCGTTCGGGCCGCCGGTGGCCGCCTGCGCGTTGAGGTCGAACAGCATCGGCTCGGTGAAGAGCTGGAGCCCGCCGATGGTGGAGAGCACGACGGTGAACACGACGACCGGCTGGATCATCGGCACGGTGATCCGCCAGAGCTGCTTCCACGGGCCCGCGCCGTCGATGGCCGCCGCCTCGTAGACGTCGCGGGGGATGGACTGCATCGCCGCCAGGTAGAGCAGCGCGTTGTAGCCGATCCACTTCCAGTTGACCATGGTGGCGACGGCGATCCAGGAGTGCAGCTTGTCGGCCCGCCAGTCGATCGGCGCGTCGCCACCGCCGAACGGGCCGAGCAGCCAGTTGGCCAGGCCGAAGTCGCGGGAGAAGAAGACGCTGAACACCATCGTGGAGGCGACGATCGGCGTGACGTACGGCAGCAGGACGCCGACCCGCCACCAGGTCTGGGCGCGCAGCCTGCGGTTGAGCAGCGAGGCGAGCACCAGGGCGAGCAGCAGTTGCGGCACCGAGGAGAGCAGGAAGATGCCGAAGGTGTTGTAGAGGGCGTTCCAGAAGTCCTCGTCGCCGGCGAGCCGGGTGAAGTTGTCGAGCCCGGCCCAGTACGGCAGCGTCGGGTCGTCCAGCTCGTAGTTGCGCAGCGCCACCACGCCGTTGAACAGCAACGGGAACAGGCCGAAGACGGCGAACAGCAGGAAGAAGGGCGCGATCATCAGGTACGGCAGGTAGCGCATGTCGAAGCGGTACAGCCGGTCGCGCCAGGTGAGCCGCCGGGTGTCGGGCATGTCAGGACCTGCTGGCCTTCTCGGCCTCCTTGACCGCCTCGGCCCAGGCGGCGTCCGGCTTGAGCGTCCCGTTCTCCACCCGTCGGATGACGTTCTCCACGTTCACCCGCGTCGGGCCGTTCTTCCTGCCCTGGTACTGCGGGGTGAGGCCCTGCGCCATCTTCGGGAAGATCTGCCCGACCGGGGCGTCGGTGAAGAACGGGTTCTTGAACTCGGCGATCGCCGGGTCGGCGTAGAGGGCCGGCTGCGACGGCAGGTTGCCGACCTTCTTGAAGATCTCGATCTGCTGCTCCGGCTGGACCAGCCACTCCAGCAGCTCGTACGCCTCGTCGACGTGCCTGCTCTGCTTGGGGATGGTCAGGAACGAGCCGCCCCAGTTGCCGCCGCCGCCGGGCACGGCCGCGATGTCCCACTTGCCCTCGGTGCCGGGGGCGGTGTCCTTGATGTGGCCGAGCATCCACGCCGGGCAGGCGAGGACGGCGAACGCGCCGCTGGTGAAGCCCTTGTCCCAGTCGGCCTGGAAGCTGACGAGCTTGGCGGAGATGCCGGCCTGGAGCGCCTTGACGGTGTAGTCGAAGGCGACCTTGGGGCCGCCGTCCATCCGGAGCTGCTCCTGCTCGTCGTAGAAGCCGGCCTGCTGCTGGCCGAGGATCGGGTTGAACAGGTTCGTGCCCGAGTCGATGAACTTCTTCCCCGTCGCGCCGGTGTACTGCTGGCCGACCTCGATGAACCTGTCCCAGGTGGGCCACAGCGCGGAGACCTGGTCGCGGTCGGTGGGCAGCCCGGCGGCCTTGAAGAGGTCGGTGCGGTAGCACATGGCCAGGCCGCCGACGTCGGTGCCGAGGCCGATCTGGGTCCTGCCGTCGGCGGAGAGCGTCTGCTTCCACTTCCAGGGCAGGTACTTGCTCTCGAACGACCCGGCGCCCTTGTCCAGCAGGTTGACGAACTTGTCGGACTGGCTGCGGAACTGCACGGCGTAGCCCTCGTCGATGGCGGCGATGTCCGCCGCGCCCGAGCCGGCGACGAGCTTCTTCTGGAGGTCCTCGTGCTGGGCGTTGTACTCGCCCGAGTTGAGCTGGATCCTGACGTCGGGGTGCGCGGCCTCGTACCTGGTCTTGAGGTCCTGGAGCCCGAAGTCGCCCCAGAAATTGATCTTCAGGGTGACCGTGCCGCCATCCGCGTCGCCGCCGCCGGTGGTGCTCCGGCCGCTGCACGCGGCCACCAGGGTCAGGCCGACCGCCCCCACGGCGACCGCGCGGGCCCAGTGGCTCCAGGACCGTCTCATGTCATCCTCCGAGCATGGTGGAACGCTCCCGACATCGAGAGACGTCGACTGAACCGGATAAGTGACGCCACCGTACGGGCCGGCTTCACCAGTGTCAACGGCCGGTTAACCAGGTGCCTTTTCCGTAACTTGTCGGCGTCTCGCGGGGCTTAACCGCGCAAGCGCCGCCCCGGGGCCGCGCCGCGCACGGGCCCCGGTGCCGCTCGGCGGCCGGGCCGGTTGCAGTAGCGTGAGGGCCGCCGGCCACCCCGGCAGCGTGCACCCGCCACGGGGGCGGGCCGAGCAAGTGGAGGAACACGCCGGTGAAGCGGCCGACCATCGCCGACGTCGCGCGGCGGGCCGGGGTCTCCAAGGGCGCGGTCTCGTACGCGCTGAACGGGCAGCCCGGCGTCTCCGAGGCGACCCGCCAGCGCATCCTGGCCATCGCCGCGGAGATCGGGTTCAGCCCGAGCAGCGCCGCCCGGGCGCTCTCCGGCGCCAGCGCCAACGCCGTGGGCCTCGCCCTGTGCCGCCCGGCCCGGATACTCGGCATCGAGCCGTTCTTCATGGAGCTGATCAGCGGCGTCGAGGCCGAGCTGTCCGCCCGCTCGTACGCGCTGACCCTCCAGGTGGTCGCCGACCCCGACGCCGAGATCGCGGTCTACCGCCGCTGGTGGGCCGAGCGCCGCGTCGACGGGGTATTCGTCTGCGACCTGCGCACCGACGACCGGCGGGTGCCGGCGCTGGAGGAGCTGCAACTGCCCGCCGTGGTGATCGGCGGTCCCGGGCACACCGGCGGGCTGGCCCACGTCTGGTCCGACGACGCCACGGCGCTGGTGGAGACCGTGGAATACCTGGTCGCCCTGGGGCACCGCCGCATCGCCCGGGTCGGCGGGCTGCCCTCGCTGCTGCACACCGAGGTCCGCAGCGACGCCTTCACCGAGGCGTGCGCCCGGCTCGGGCTCGACGAGTCGGTCACCGTCTGGTCGGACTACACCGGCGAGGAGGGGGCGCGGGCCACCCGCCGGCTGCTCAGCTCCCCGCACCGCCCCACCGCCGTCATCTACGACAACGACGTGATGGCGGTGGCGGGCCTGTCCGTGGCCCAGGAGATGGGCCTGACGGTCCCCGGCGACCTGTCCATCGTCGCCTGGGACGACTCACCCCTGTGCCAGCTCGTGCACCCGCCGCTCACGGCGCTGGGCCGGGACATCCCCGCGTACGGCGCGCACGCCGCCCGGCAGCTGCTCCAGGTGATCGCGGGCGAGCCGGTCAGCGGCGTGCAGGGCGAGACGGCGCACCTCACCCCCCGGGGCAGCACCGCGCCGCCCCGGGCACGGTGAGCCGGGGAGACTTAACCGGTTCAGCGGTCAGCGCGAGGCCGACGGGAACTCCTCGAGGTACGCCTCCACCCGCTCGGCGGTCGCCGGGCGGGCCAGCGCGTGGCCCTGCCCGTACCGGCAGCCGGCCCGCGCCGCCGCGTCGACCTGCGCCGGGGTCTCCAGCGCCGCCGCGACCACCTCCAGGCCGAGCCGTTGGCCGAGGCCGACCACCACGTCCGTCAGCGGCGGCCGGACCGCGCCGGCCGCGCCGGTCCCTCCCGCCGCGCCGGCCGGACAGGTCGCGCCGGCCGCACCGCCCATGCCGGCCCCGCCGGCCGGACCGCCCATGCCGGCCCCACCGGGCCGGTGCGCGGACGCCGCCGCCGGGGCCAGCTTCAACAGGTCGACCGGGAGCCGGCGGAGCTGGGCCAGCGAGGCGTGCTCGGCCCGGAAGCCGTCCAGGGCCGTGCGGACGCCGAGCGACCGCAGCCCGGCGAGCCGGGCCACCACCGCCGGCAGCTCCGGGCCGACGCGGGGCTCGGCCACCTCGACCACCAGCCGGTCCGCCGGGACCCCGTGGGCGGCCAGCACCGCCGCCGTGCGGCGGAGGAAGTCCGGCGCGGTCAGCTCCCCCGGGGTGACGTTCACCGACATCCACAGCCGCCGGTCGCCGGCCGACCAGTCGGCGAGCTGGCGGCACGCGCGGTCCAGCACCCAGCGGCCCACCTCGCCGATCAGGTCCAGGTCCTCGGCGACCGGCAGCAGCTCGGCCGGCAGCACCGTGCCCAGCACCGGGCTGCGCCAGCGCAGCAGCGCCTCCGTGCCCACCGGCAGCCGGTCGGCCAGCCCCAGCACCGGCTGGTAGACCAGGTCCAGCTCGCCCCGGGCCACCGCGCCGGGCAGCTCCCGCTCCAGGTCGAGCCGCCGCACCAGCTGCTCCTCCAGGTACGCGTCGTACCACTCGATGCGGTCCCGCCCGAGCTGGGCGGCCCGGCGGCGGGCCAGGTCCGCCTGGCGCAGCACGTCGTCGGGCCCCGCGCCGCGGACCTCGGCCAGGCCGATGTTGGCCTGCAACCGGACCTCGTCGTCACCCGCCATCCGGTACGGCTCCGCCAGCGCCGCCAGCAGCCGGTTGCCCAGCCCGTACGCGAGCACCGGGCCCGCGTCGGTGAGCACCGCGAACTCGTCGCCCACCAGCCGGGCCACCAGGTCCTCCGGGCCGGCCACGGCGCGCAGCCGGCGGGCCACCTCGACGACGACCGTGTCGCCGAACGCGTGCCCGCGGCCGTCGTTGACCACGCCCAGGCCGTGCAGGTCGACCACCAGCAGCGCCCCCGACCGGTCCCGACGGGCGCGCAGCTCGCGCAGCAGCTCCTGCCGGTTGGCCAGCCCGGTGAGCTGGTCGGTCGCGGCGAGCTGGTGCACCGCGCGTTCCAGCCGGCGGCGCTCGCCGACGTCGCGCACGTGCAGCACGAGCGCATGGACCTCGGGCACCCCACGCTGGTCGCTCACCGTGGACTCGGTCTCCCGCCACGCCCCGTGCCCGTCGCGCATCCGGGCCGGCAGCAGCGTCGGCCGGTCGCCCGCGAGCACCCGGTCGAGCAGCCGCGCGGCCTGCGGCGCGTCGTCGGGATGCAGCAGGTCCGCGAAGTGCCGGCCGAGCACGTCGGCGTCGGTGAGGGCGAAGAGCCGGGCCGCCGCCGGGGACTGCCAACGCACCCGCAGCGCGCCGTCCAGCAGCAGGATCAGGTCGTTGCCGCCGGAGACCAGGGCACGGAAGTGCGCCTCCTGCGCGGCGAGCCGGCCGGCGTACCGGCGGTTGTCGGTGGCGGAGATCAGCTCCCGGACGACCAGCGGAGGGATCACCGCCAGCCCGAGCACGACCATGCCGGTGGTGAACCCGCCGTAGACGGCCAGGTGCCCGGCGGCGGCCACGGTGGCGATGCCCGCGGGCGCGCTCACCCGGGGCCAGACCGGCGGCGGGCCGCCCGCCCGCCTCGGGTCGCCGGCGGCCACCCGCCGGACCCCGGCGGCGGTGAGCAGCACCCCGGCCACCAGGGGCGGCGCGGTCGCCAGGGCCGCCCGGTCCGGCGCGCCGTAGGCCAGCAGGACGATCAGCGCGAGCAGGCCGAACTGGGCGGCCCCGGTGCCCAGGAGGCAGACCGCCGCGCCCGGGCGGCGTCGCCAGTCGGCCAGCGCCGCCACGCCGACCGCCGCGAAGCCGAACCCGCCGGACGCCACCGCGATCCGGGCGGCGAGCGGGGCCTGCGCCGTCGGCATCAGCACCCAGGCGGCGAAGTGCAGACTCAGGCCCAGGCTGACGATGTCCGTCGCGTGCCGCACCCGGGCGCGCGCCGCCAGCCGGGCCCGGCCGGGCAGCAGGAGCAGCCCGACGGTGTGCAGCACGGCGGCCAGGCCGAGCCCCGCCGCGCCGACGGCGACGCGCAGGCCGGCGGCGACCAGGGGCAGCACGGCGACGGTCAGCCCGACGGTGAGCACCGCCGCGTGGAGCAGCCCGGCGGCGGGCCGCACCCGCGGGCCACGCCACGGGCCGGGCCGGTCGCCGCCGTCCCCGGCGGGGTCGTCGCCGCTGGCCGGGACGACCAGCCGGGACAGCCGGGCCCCGGCGAGGGCGCTGCCGGCGGCACCGGCGAGCGCCACCACGGCCAGCGGCGGGCCCGCGCCGGCCAGCCCGGCGAGGAGGAGCAGCGCCACCACCGCCAGCACCAGCAGGTCGGCGGGGCGCAGGCGGGGAACACCTGAGGGGTACGCGTCGGGCACGGCGGTCGCCTTCGTGAGGGGGCACGGGCGGGTGCGGTAGGGCGGTGCGGCCCGGCACGGCGGTTGCGGTCGCCGGACCGGGATGATCGGCGGTGCCACCCGGCGGACGGGTCCGCCGACGTCGTGGCGCGGCGCGGCGGATGGAACCGCCCAACACGGGAGAACGATTCATCGTCACCGCCGGACGCGGGCGCGGCGGACCGGGTGGGCGTGATTCGGGTCACTGCGTCCCGCCGGCCGCCCGACGCCCGGCCGGCGGGTCGCACCGGCCGGGTGGGATCATCTCCGGGTGCGTACCGAGACCGTCCGCTTCCGCCACCACCAGGCGATCCTGGTCGCGGCGGTGATCGCCTTCATCGGGGCCCTGCCGCTGGCCAGCGCCGGGTGGTATTTCCTGCCCGTGCTGCTCGTGCCGCTGGCGGTCGGCGTCTGGGCCTGGCGGGCCGGCACCGAGGCCGACGCCCGCGAGCTGCGCCTGCGCGCGCTCGCCGGGCAGCGGCGCGTCACCTGGGACCGGGTCGTCGAGCTGGGCGTCGACGCCCGGGGCCGGGCGGTCGCCCGGCTCGACGACGGCGAGCTGGTCGTGCTGCCCGGGGTGCGCGGCAGCGAGCTGCCCCGGCTCGTCGCGGTCACCGGCCAGCCCCTGCCCGGCCGGGCCGCCTGAGCCGTCCCCCCGGGCCGGCGGGTCAGTAGCCGTCCGTCACCGCGTTCGCCAGCGGCTCGCCCGCGGCGAAGCGCCGGACCTGCTCGGCCACCAGCCGGTACGCCCGGGGCAGCAGCCCGCGCACCGAGCCGGCGACGTGCGGGGTGAGCAGCACGTTCGGCAGCTCCCACAGCGGGTGGTCGGCGGGCAGCGGCTCCGGGTCGGTGACGTCCAGGGCGGCCCGCAGCCGCCCGGCGGCCAGCTCGGCGACCAGCGCGTCGGTGCGGGCCACCGGGCCGCGCGCGGCGTTGACCAGCAGCGCGCCGTCGGGCATCGCGGCGAGGAACTTCTCGTCGACCAGGCCGCGCGTCGCGTCGGTCAGCGGCACCAGCAGCACCACCACGTCGGCCGCGGGCAGCAGCGCGGGCAGCTCGTCGACGCCGTGCACCCCCTCGGCGGGGCGGGCCGTCCGGGCGACCAGGGTGAACGTCACCTCGAACGGGGCCAGCCGGGCCCGCACCGCCGCGCCGATCGACCCCGCCCCGACGATCAGCACCCGCTTGCCGGCCAGCTCGTCGGTCGGGCAGAGCCGGTCGTACGCCCACTCGCGGCGGGACCGGGCGACGGCGAAGTCGGGGAAGCCGCGCACCTGGGACAGGATCGCGGCGACCACCCACTCGGCCGTGCCGACGTCGTGCACGCCCCGCGCGTCGCAGAGCGTCACCCCGGGCGGCACCCGGCCCGCCCAGGCGTCCGCGCCGGCCGAGAGGAGCTGCACCACCCGCAGGTCGGGCAGCTCCCCGAGCAGGGCGGTGGCGTCCACGCCGGAGAGGAACGGCGGCACCCAGAACCGGACGCCGGCCACCCCGGAGGGCAGCCGCGACGGGTCCTCGGCCACCTCGACGGTCACCCCGGGCGGCACCTCGCCGAGGAGGGCGCGGCCGGCGGGGTGCGGGATCCAGACCTTCACGAACGCCGACGATAGCCGGTGCGGGCCCCGTCGCGGCACGGCCGGGGCGGCTAGGCTGGGCCGGGTGAGCACCGGTGCCCCGTACCACCGCAAGAGCCCGCTGCGGGCGGTCGTCGCGGCGTCCTGCGCGGCGCTGCTGCTGGCCGCCGCCGGGTGCAGCTTCGGCGAGCCGGAGCCGGACCCGGCCGGCGAGCCGCCCAACCTGCCCACCCCGTCTGTCTCCGCGCCCGCCGGGGCCGGTCAGCAGGTGGTCACCACGGTGCTGGCCAAGGGGCTGCGGGTGCCGTGGGGCATGGCGTTCCTGCCCGACGGCGGGGCGCTGGTCACCGAGCGCGACAGCGGCCGGATCCTCCAGGTCGGCCCCGGGTCCGGGCGCGAGGGGCTGACGGTCACTCCGGTGCGGACGGTGCCGGGCGTGGTGCCCGGCGGCGAGGGCGGGCTCATGGGGATCGCGGTCTCCCCCGACTACGCGACCGACCAGACGATCTTCGTCTACCACACCGCCGCGAACGACAACCGGATCGTCAAGCTGGACCTGGACGGGGCGCCCACCCCGATCCTGACCGGCATCCCCAAGGCCGGCATCCACAACGGCGGCGGGCTCGCCTTCGGCCCGGACGGCTTCCTCTACGCGAGCACCGGCGACGCCGGCAACCGGGAGGCCGCGCAGGACCAGAAGAACCTGGGCGGCAAGATCCTGCGGATCACCACCGCCGGCAAGCCGGCCCCGGGCAACCCGTTCGCCGGCTCCCCCGTCTGGTCCCTGGGCCACCGCAACGTGCAGGGCCTGGCCTGGGACGCCGGCAAGCGGATGTACGCCGTCGAGTTCGGCCAGAACACCTGGGACGAGATCAACCAGGTCACCAAGGGCGGCAACTACGGCTGGCCCCAGGTCGAGGGCCAGGCCGACGACAGCCGGTACGCCGACCCGCTGGTGCAGTGGCCCACCTCCGACGCCTCCTGCTCGGGGCTCGCGGCGGCCGAGCGGCTGCTGGTCACCGCCTGCCTGCGCGGGCAGCGGCTGTGGCTGGTCGAGCTGACCGACACCGGCGCCGTGCTCGGCCAGCCCCGGGAGCTGCTGACCCGCCGGTACGGCCGGCTGCGCGGCGCGATCGCCGCCCCGGACGGGTCGATCTGGGTCACCACCTCCAACCACGACGGGCGGGGCCAGCCGGCCCCCGAGGACGACCGGATCCTGCGGCTCGTCTTCACCGACGGCGGCGCGGGCCGCAGCTGACCCGCCGCCGCCAGCAGGGCCGGAATCCCGGGTTTGCCAAGATCCTTCACTGGGCAGGTCAGAATCTCAGCATGGACGGGCAGGAGAACGAAGAGCGCAGCGCCGGCGAAGCCGTGCCCCGCAGGGCCGGGCGCGGCCGGGTCCGCCGGGCGGGGGTGGTCCTCGCCGTCCTGGTGATCGCCCTGGCCGGGGCGGTCATCGGCACCCTCGCCGGCGGGCGGGTGCACACCGACATCGGGCCGTTCCGCGCGGAGCTGAGCATCACGCCTTCGCTGGAGGGCGGCACCACCGTCGACATCCCGCCGCTGGGCGCGCTCCAGCTCGACAGCCACGACGGGCCCACCCACCTCACCGTCGGCCTGGGGGCCCTCGACCAGCGGCGCACCGAGGCGCTGATCGACGACCCGGCGAGCATCAGCCGGGCCAGCCAGTCCGCCGTCACCGACGTCCGCAACGGGGTGCTGCGCCTCGGGCTGCGCACCGTCGGCGCGGCGGTGCTGGTCACCCTCGTCCTCGCCGGGCTGGTGTTCCGCGACACCCGGCGCACCGCCTGGGCGGGCGGGCTGTCGCTGCTGGTCACCGCCGGCAGTCTCGGCCTGGCCGCCTCCACCATCCGGCCGCAGGCGATCGAGGAGCCCCGGTACGAGGGGCTGCTGGTCAACGCGCCCGCGATCGTCGGTGACGCCCGGCGGATCGCCAACGACTACACCAAGTACGCCGAGCAGCTCCAGCGCCTCGTCGGCAACGTCAGCCAGCTCTACACCACCGTCTCCGCGCTGCCGGTGTACGAGCCAGCCCCCGGCACCACCCGGGTCCTGCACGTCTCCGACATGCACCTCAACCCGACGGGCTGGCAGCTCATCCGCACGGTCGTGGAGCAGTTCGGCATCGACGTGGTGATCGACACCGGCGACATCACCGACTGGGGCAGCGAGCCCGAGGCGTCGTTCGTCGGCTCGATCGGCCTGCTCAAGAAGCCGTACGTCTACATCCGGGGCAACCACGACTCGGGCAAGACGGCCGCGGCGGTGGCCCAGCAGCCCAACGCGATCGTGCTGAACAACTCGACCACCACCGTCGCCGGGCTGACCATCGCCGGCATCGGCGACCCGCGGTTCACCCCCGACAAGGAGACCTCCCCGGCCGGCAGCGGCCTGACCAGCGAGGTCGCCAACCAGGTGATCGGGGCCGGCGACCAGCTCGCCGCCACCGTGCGCAAGTCGCCGAGGCCGGTGAACATCGCACTGGTGCACGACCCGGCGTCGGCCGGCCCCCTGTCGGGCACCTGCCCGCTGGTGCTCGCCGGGCACACCCACGCCCGGCAGATCTCCAAGCTGCCGCAGGTGCCGGGCCAGATGCCGACGCAGCTGATGGTGGAGGGGTCCACCGGCGGCGCGGGGCTGCGCGGCCTGGAGGGTGAGAAGCCCACCCCGCTCTCGATGACGGTGCTCTACTTCGACAAGGACAAGCTGCTCCAGGCGTACGACGACATCACCGTCGGGGGGACCGGGCAGGCGCAGGTCAACCTGGAACGGCACGTGGTGCAGAACCCGAAGGCCGGCGACCCGGTGCCGGTCACCCCGACCCCGACCCGCTGAGGGCGGGCCCGGGTCGGGGCGGGCGGCGGGGGGCGGGGTCAGCGCAGCGACAGGGCGGCCAGGGCCGCGTTGACGATGCTGCCGGGCAGCAGGTCGTGCAGCTCGTACAGCTCGCGGACGCTGCCCGACTGGCCGAACTCGTCCACGCCCAGCGGCACCGCCGGGGCGCCCACGGCCGAGCCGAGCCAGGCCATCGCGTGCGACGCGGCGTCGTGCACCGTCACCACCGGCACCCGGTCGACGAACGCCGACCGCAGCGCCCCCGGCACGCTCGGCACGGTGGCCGTCCGCACCCCCTGGCGCAGCGTGCGCTGCCACGCCCGGTAGAGGCGGTCCAGGCTGGTCACGTCCACCACGTGCGCGGCCACGCCCTCCTCGGCCAGCTCGGCGGCGGCGGCCAGCACCTCCGGCAGCACCGCGCCGGAGGCGGCGAGCTGCACCACCGGCGCGTCGGCCAGCTCCGGGTGCGCCGCGTGCGCGTCGACCAGCCGGTACGCCCCGGCGACCGCCTGCCGGCGCAGCACCGCGTCGCCCAGCCGGGCCCGGGCCGCCTCGAAGGGCGCCTGGTCGATCGGGCGGGTGCTGAGCCGGAAGTAGTACGCCCCGTCCTCCACCGGCGCGGCCGTGCTGGCCGGCGTGCCACCCGCGGCGATCTGCCCGAGGGCGTCGCAGAGCAGCCAGTCGAGGGTGGCCGCGTACGCGGGCTCGACGAACGTCACCCCGGGCAGCTCCAGCCCCACCGACGCGGTGATCGTGGACTGGTGCGCGCCGCCCTCGGGAGCGAGGGTGACGCCCGACGGGGTGCCGGCGACCACGAACCGGGAGCCCGAGTAGGTGCCGTAGAGGAACGCGTCGAGGCCGCGCAGCACGAACGGGTCGTAGACCGTGCCGACCGGCAGCAGCGGCTGCCCCGACAGGTCCCACGACAGGCCGAGCTGGCCGAGCAGCAGGAACAGGTTCATCTCCGAGATGCCCAGCTCGATGTGCTGCCCGGCGGGGCTCTCGGTCCAGCGCAGCATCCGGTCCTCCGTCCAGGACCGCTGCTCGGTCGGGGCGAACACCCCCGTCTTGTTGATGAACCCGGCGAGGTTCGTCGAGGTGGCCACGTCGGGCGCGGTGGTCACCAGGTAGGGGGCGACGGCCTCGTCGCGGGCCAGCTCCACCAGCACCCGACCGAAGACCTCCTGGGTGGAGACGGGCTTGCTCGCGCGTACCCTCGTGGTTTCCGGCACGGCGACCGGCAGTGCCCGCCCGGCCGGCGGTCGGGACAGCGCCTCCCGGCGCGCGCCGGCCCGGATGCCGGCCGGCGACGCCGGGTCGAGGCGGTCCCACTCGGTGGCGGGGGTCAGGCCGTGGGCGGCGCGCAGCGCGTCGACCTGCGCGGTGGTGAGCAGCGCCGAATGGTTGCGGGGATTGCCGGCGATGGGCAACCCCCAACCCTTCACGGTGTACGCGAAGACGACGCTGGGCCGGTCGGTGACCGCGTCGCACTGGGCGTACGCGTCGAGCATCGCCTGCAGGTCGTGCCCGCCCAGGTCGGTGACCAGCGGGGCCAGCTCGTCGTCGGCGACGTCGGCGATCAGCCCGGCGATGCCGGCCGGCGCGCCGTCGCAGAACCGCTCCCGCAGCGCCGGCCCGGCCAGCCCGAACAGCGACTGGTACTGCTCGTTGGGCATCGCGTCGATCCAGTCGCGCAGCGCCTCCCCGCCCGGCCGGGCGTACGCCCGCGCGAGCCGGCGGCCGTACTTGACCTCGACGACGTGCCAGCCGGCGGCCTCGAACTGGCCGCGCCACTGGTTGATCCGCACGCCGGGGACGACCCGGTCGAGGGACTGCCGGTTGAAGTCGACCAGCCACATCACGTTGCCCAGGCCCGTGGTGGCGGGGTCGGCGACGGCCTCCCAGATGTTGCCCTCGTCCAGCTCGGCGTCGCCGATCAGCGCCACGAACCGGGAGCGGGGGCGCGCGCCGAAGTGCGCGTCGACGTACCGGCGGGTGACGGCGGCGAACAGCGGCGCGGCGGCGCCGAGGCCGACGGAGCCGGTGGAGAAGTCGACGCCGTCGGGGTCCTTCGTGCGCGACGGGTACGACTGGAGGCCGCCCCGGGCGCGCAGCCGCGTCAGGTAGGACCGGTCGAGGTTGCCCAGCAGGTATTGGATCGCGTGGAACACCGGCGAGGCGTGCGGCTTCACCGCGACCCGGTCGGCGGCGTCGAGGTGGGCGAACCACAGCGCGGTCATGGCCGTGACCAGCGACGCGCTGGACGCCTGGTGCCCGCCGACCTTCACCCCGTCGCCGGTGTCCCGGTCGTGGTTGGCCGCGTCGACGATACGGGTGGCGAGCCAGAGCACCCGCCGCTGGATCTCGTCGAGGACGTCGAGGTCGTGCTGGTTCACGGGGTTGCTCCATCCGGGCGTCGCCGTTGACGCCCCGCGCGGGGTGTGGGGGTGGGTGTGGGTGTTAGGAAGGGCCCCTTCCTAACGCTTTCTGTATAGGAAGGGGCCCTTCCTTCGTCTCAGGCGCCGAGGCGGGAGAGGATCAGCTCGCGGACCGTCTTCGCGTCGGCCTGGCCGCGGGTGGTCTTCATGACCGCGCCGACCAGCGCACCCGCCGCCGCGACCTTGCCGCTGCGGATCTTCTCGGCGATGTCCGGGTTGGCGGAGATCGCCTCGTCCACGGCGGCGGTGAGCGCTCCGGTGTCGGAAACGACCTCCAGGCCCCGGGCGGTCATGATCTCCGTCGGCGAGCCCTCGCCGGCCACCACGCCCTCCAGGACGCCCCGGGCCAGCTTGTCGTTGAGCTTGCCCGCGTCGACGAGGCCCTGGAGCTCCGCGACCTGCGCCGGGGTGGCCCCGACGTCGGCCAGCTCCACGCCCGTCTCGTTGGCCCGGCGGGACAGCTCGCCCAGCCACCACTTGCGGGCGGCGGCGGGGGTCGCCCCGGCGGCGACGGTCGCCTCGATCAGCTCGACCGCGCCCGCGTTGAGCACCGACTGCATGTCGGCGTCGGAGAGGCCCCACTGCTCTTGGAGGCGGCGGCGGTGCAGCCGGGGCAGCTCCGGCAGGGCCGCCTTCAGCTCGGCCACCCAGGCGGCGTCCGGGGCGAGCGGCACCAGGTCCGGCTCCGGGAAGTAGCGGTAGTCCGTCGCGGTCTCCTTGGACCGGCCCGGGGTGGTGTCGCCGGTGTCCTCGTGGAAGTGCCGCGTCTCCTGGGTGATCCGGCCGCCCGCGTCGAGCACCGACGCCTGCCGCAGCATCTCCGAGCGGACCGCCCGCTCCACCGAGCGCAGCGAGTTGACGTTCTTGGTCTCGGTGCGGGTGCCCCACTCCTGACCGGGCAGGTTGAGGGAGGTGTTGACGTCGCAGCGCAGCGACCCCTCCTCCATCCGCACGTCGGAGACGCCCAGCGAGCGGATCACGTCGCGCAGCTCGGTGACGTACGCGCGGGCCACCTCGGGGGCCAGCGCCCCCGTGCCGGGGACCGGCTTGGTGACGATCTCCACGAGCGGGATGCCGGCCCGGTTGTAGTCGACCAGCGACTCCGTCGCGCCGTGGATGCGGCCGGTGGCCCCGCCGACGTGCAGGGTCTTGCCGGTGTCCTCCTCCAGGTGCACCCGCTCGATGCCGATGCGCACCAGTTCGCCGCCCACCTCGACGTCGAGGTAGCCGTCGACGCAGAGCGGCTCGTCGTACTGGCTGATCTGGAAGTTCTTCGGCATGTCCGGGTAGAAGTAGTTCTTCCGGGCGAACCGGCACCACGAGGCGATCGAGCAGTTGAGCGCCAGGCCGATCCGGATCGTCGCCTCGATCGCCGCCTTGTTGGCCACCGGCAGCGAGCCGGGCAGGCCCAGGCAGACCGGGCAGACCCGGGTGTTCGGCTCGCCGCCGAAGTCCGTCGGGCAGCCGCAGAACATCTTGGTGTTCGTGCCCAGCTCGACGTGGGTCTCCAGGCCGATCACCGGCTCGTAGCGGGCGACGACGTCGTCGTACGCGGGCAAGGTCGTCGTGGTCATTGAGACGCTCCAGGCGCGATCCGGACAGAACCGGTCCAGCCTAATGGGTTGCCGGGCCGCCCCTTCCCCGGGTTTCGCCATCCTGGCCCGTCGGCAAGGCGTTCGCCAGGCGGCTGCGGGGAAGGAGTAGACCATGACGAATACGAGGGACGACCGATCGGTACACGGCGATGGGGTCGCATCGAGGCGGGCGGAGACCGGGGAGCAGGCTCGCCAAGGCTGGCTGGCGTGGCCGCTGCTCACCGCGATGGTGGCCGGGCTCGCGCTGCTGTTCTTCGGCCAGCGCGCCGTGACGCAGACGACCGGCGCGGTGCTCGCCGTCGCCATGTTCGTGGCGGCCATCGCGAACCGCCGTGCCGCGCTGCAGACCCGCCGCCGGCCGGCTGTCGGAGCGGCGGAGCGGGATGGTCGAGAAGCGCCCGCCCGAGAAGATCAGGCCGGCCGGTAGCCCAGCCGCGCCAGCGCGTCCCGCGTGTCGGACCACCACTGACGGTACGCGGGAACATCGTCGAGCTTGGCCAGCGAGACCAGCTCCCCCAACTGCCCGAAATGATCAGTCGTGGAGCGGCTGACCCGCCCCATGATGTCGTTGAGCAGTTTCTTGGGGTCGGCGATGCGCTCCACACGTCGCGGCTGGGTAGGCAGCCCCATCTCCCTGTCAGTCCAGCGGACGCCGAGCGCGCTTCGCAACGCGTCGCCGTCGGTCAGCAGCCATGCTTCCGTCTCGCGGACCGGCACTACGGCGATCAGTTGCTCCGCTCGTTCTCCCCACATCTGCCGCAGCGGATTCAGCCATTCGGCGACGACCCGGTCGGCGTTGGCACCGTGGTCGTGGTGAAAGAACACGAGCGAGAAACTGGCCCGGTTCTGCTCGACCAGCCTGATCACATCCGCCGTCGAGCAAGGGCCCTTGCGGTCCCGCAGAGGCTGCACATCGGCGACCTCGACCGCGTCCTCGAACTCCGTCTGGCACAGCTCGGTCAGTGCCCTGGCCAGCAGCCTCGGCAGGAACTGATCATCGGTGACGCCCTCGGACACCAGCGCGGAGGTGAGATACCGCATCAGTTGTCCAACTCCGCCATCACCTCGAACTCAGCGATCTCCCGAGGACTCACCACGGAGCCGACGTCCAGCCCATCATCGATGGTCATCTGCTGAGCACCTGCGATCCACCGCCATCGGCTGACCCGGCTGCCCGGTCTGCCGCGTTGCACGCGACTCACCACGTCCATGAATACCGCGTCGGCGCGCCGGCTCGCCTGCACGGGTTCCAGCGCACGGAGGATTGCCGGGGAATGACTGCTCAGAACAAGTTGGGTCAGAGCGATGTCGCCGGCACCGGCTGACAGGGCCCGGTCGACAAGGCTCCGGAGATACCTCACGAACTGCGCGAGACGCTGGGGAAAGATGCCGTTCTCCGGTTCTTCGAAGCAGATGAGTCCCGCGCCTCGTGGATCGTAGAGAGCTGCCAACAGAGCGATCGCACGAAGCGTGCCGTCCGAGGCCACCCTCGCCGAAAAGGGTGCTTCCTCCCGGGTGACCACCTCGACCTGTCGTTGCCGACGCGAATCGTCCTCGGCCAGACGGACCCGGACGACACCGGGAATGACGGCCGCCAGGTCGGCTGAGAGATCATTCAGAACGCCCTCGAGCCGCTCCGCGCTGCCTGTCTCGTCCGCCAGCCGGCGGAGGGTGTTCGCCAGGTGCCCGCCGTTGGCTGCCAGGCTGTCCGGATCGTCGTACGAGTCCGGGGTTCGCAGCGCACTGGGGTCGAGATGCAGCAGACGCCACGACTGCATCTCGCGCTTGAGCGCGTAGAGCAACGGGAAGTCTGTGGCGGTCGCCAGGCTCGACAGCACCGTCGCCGTGGCGGCGGTGGCAGGCAGCCTTCGCTTCCGCCCCTGGTTGCCCTGCTGCCGGATGCTGAAGACCGGCCGCCCCTGGTCGTCGCGTTCGGTCTCCAGCGGATCGGCACCAGGTCGGTAGGCGGCCAGCCGCTTCCGTTGCTCGATGGCGAACCGGTCGTCCATCCACTTGTCGTCCGTGCGCCGGATCCGGCGTACCGCCTCGTGGATGACGTACGGGCGCTGCATCCCGCTGGTACCGGTGGATCGCAGCTCGATCCTCAGCTCGTAGCGGAGCCGGGAATGGTTGACCTCCGCCGTGTCGCCGAACGCGTCGGTGACCGAGCGGCCCAGCAACACCTCGACAGCGAAGGACATCTCGCCGACCACCGTGCCATCGGTGTGCTTGTGGAAGAGATCCACGACGTCACCCCGCATGTGCTGGGCTGCCTCTAGGACCGGGTCACCCGCCAGCCTGCTCAGGAACTGAATCGCGTCGAATAGGTTCGACTTGCCCGCCGCGTTCCGTCCGATGATCACAAGGAAGGGCGGGATGTCCAGCGAGAACTCGCGGAACGACTTGAAGCCGTCGATCTCGATTCGCGTGAGCATCCCGCCCGCCCCTCACAGTGCCGGTGGGGTGAACGTGCCGACCGCGGACTCCAGCGCGGCGGCGACCCGGTACATCCGGTCGTCGGCCATCGTCGGGGCCATGACCTGGAGGCCGACGGGCAGCCCCTCGGAGAGCCCGCACGGCACCGAGATGCCCGGCCCGCCGTACAGGTTGGTGGGGATGGTGTAGAGATCGGCCAGGTACATCTGGTACGGGTCGGAGGTGCGCGCGCCGATCGGGAACGCCACGAACGGGGTGGTCGGCGAGATCAGCGCGTCGACCCGCTCGAACGCGGCGGTGAAGTCGCGGGTGATCAGGGTGCGGACCTTCTGCGCCTGCCCGTAGTAGGCGTCGTAGTAGCCCGAGGAGAGCGCGTACGTGCCGAGCATGATCCGGCGCTTGACCTCGGGGCCGAAGCCGGCGTCCCGGGTCAGCGACATGACCTCTTCGAGGGACCGGTTGCCGTCGTCGCCCTCGCGCAGGCCGAACCGGACGCCGTCGAAGCGGGCCAGGTTGGAGGAGCACTCGCTCGGGGCGATCAGGTAGTACGCCGGCAGCGCGTACGTGAAGTGGGGGCAGGACACCTCGACGATCTCCGCGCCGAGCTTGGCCAGGGCGTCGACGGAGTCGCGGAACGCCGCCGCGACGCCCGGCTCCGCGCCCTCGCCGGAGAACTCGGAGACCACGCCCAGCTTCACGCCGGTCAGGTCGCCGGTCGCGCCGAGCCGGGCGGCGGCGACCACGTCGGGCACCGGCTGCGGGACGGAGGTGGAGTCGCGCGGGTCGTGGCCGCCGATGGCCGCGTGCAGCAGCGCCGCGTCGAGCACCGTACGCGCGCACGGGCCGGGGGTGTCCAGCGAGGAGGAGAACGCCACCAGGCCGTAGCGGGAGGTGCCGCCGTAGGTGGGCTTCGCGCCGACGGTGCCGGTCACCGCGCCCGGCTGGCGGATCGAGCCGCCGGTGTCCGAGCCGATGGCCAGGGGCGCCTCGTACGCGGCGAGGGCGGCGGCGCTGCCGCCACCGGAGCCGCCGGGGATGCGATCGGTGTCCCACGGGTTGCGGGTCGGCCCGTACGCCGAGTATTCCGTGGAGGAGCCCATCGCGAACTCGTCCATGTTGGTCTTGCCGAGCAGCACCGTGCCGGCGGCGCGCAGCCGCTGCACGATCGTCGCGTCGTACGGCGGACGCCAGCCTTCGAGGATCTTCGACCCGACGGTGGTCGGCACGCCCTTGGTGGTGAGCACGTCCTTGACGGCGACCGGCACGCCCGCGAGCGGGCCGAGTTCCTCGCCGGCGGCCCGGCGCTCGTCGACGGCGCGGGCGGCGGCGAGCGCGCCGTCGGCGTCGACGTGCAGGAAGGCGTTGACCCGGTCGTCGACGGCGGCGATGCGGTCCAGGTGGGCCCGGGTCACCTCGACCGCCGAGGTCTGGCCGTCGGCGACGAGGCCGGCGAGCTCGACGGCGGTCAGCTTGGTCAGGTCGGTCATGACGCCACATCCTCGTCCAGGATCCGCGGGACGCGGAACCGCTGCTCCTCGGCGTCGGGCGCGCCCGACAGGGCCTCGGCCGGGGTCAGGCCGGGCACCACCACGTCCTCACGCAGCACGTTGGTCAACGGCACGGAGTGGGACGTCGGCGGGATGTCCGCCGCGGCGACCTCGCCGACCTGGGCGACCGCCTGGAGGATCGTGTCGAGCTGGCCGGCGAAGGTGTCCAGCTCCTCCTCCGTGACGGCGAGCCGCGACAGTCGCGCCAGGTGCGCGACCTCCTCGCGGGAGATGGCGGCCATCAGTGCCCCCTTCTGGCTGTCTGTCCTGCTGCATCTGGCGGTGGCTTGCCGCGCGCCGGCAACGACGATGACGCGCGGTGACCGCAGCGAGTCTATTGCCCGGCACGGGCCGGGCGTCCCCGACTCCCCCTGCGGCCGGCGCGGCGGCGGGGTCAGCGGGCCTGCGGGGGGCGGCTCTCCGCCTCGCGGGCCGCCGGCCGCAGCGGCCGGTAGCGGGCCAGCCAGTCGGTCAGCTCCCCGGCGGGCATCGGCCGGGCGTAGAACCAGCCCTGCGCCACGTCGCAGCCGGCGGCGTGCAGCAGCCGCCAGGTGCGCTCGTCCTCGACGCCCTCGGCGACGACCCGCAGCCCGAGCGCCCCGGCCAGCTCGATCATCGACCGGACGATCGCGGCGTCGTCGGCGTCGTCGGCCATCCCGAGCACGAACGACCGGTCCACCTTGACCTCCGACAGGGGCAGCCGGCGCAGGTGCTGCATGCTGGAGTAGCCGGTGCCGAAGTCGTCCAGGGCGATGGCGACGCCGATGGCGTGCAGCCGCGAGATGGTGGCCAGCACCCGCCGGGGGTCGGCCATCAGCGCGCCCTCGGTGATCTCCAGTTGCAGCCGGTCGGGCCGGACGCCGTAGCGGGCCAGCCGGTCGGCGATCTGGTCGGCGATCTCGCCGGTGTGCAGGTCCCGGACGCTGACGTTGAGCGCGGCCCGCAGGGTGATCCCGGCCGCCGCCCACTTGGCCAGCTGCTCCACCACGTCGTCGACGACCCGGCGGGTGAGCAGCCGCATCACGGCGCTCTGCTCGGCGACCCGGATCAGCTCCTCCGGGTCGACCATGCCCCGGCGCGGGTGCCGCCAGCGCAGCAGCGCCTCGACGCCCACCACCTCGCCCGTGGCGATGGCGACCTGCGGCTGGTAGTACATGGTGATCCGCCCGACGCCCTCGACGTCGCCGCACGCCGGCCCGGCCTGCGGCGCCGGCCCCACGGCGTCCGCCCCGCCCGGCTCGGCGTCGGGCCCGGCGGCCCGCCGCCGGATCGGGTCGGCGGCGGTGACGATCCGGTTGATCAGGTCGTCGGGGTGGTCCGGCTCCGCGCGTTGCCGGTGCCGGCGGGCCCGCCACCGGCCCGGCCCGGCGGGCGTCGGCCGCCCCGCGTCGACCGGGCCGCCCGCCGCCGCGGGGAGGGCCGCCGGCAGCGCGGCCCCGTCGCCGCCGCGCGCACCGACCGGCGCGTCGCGCTCCGCCGCCCCGGCCGGCCCCGCCTCGAGTACGCGCCGCAGGTCGGCCAGGAGCCCCAGCCGCTCGGCCGAGTTGTGGTCGGACTCGGCGGCATACACGGCGATGGTGTCGTTGCGGTGCTTGGCGTCGTACATGGCGACGTCGGCGTGGCGCATCAGGGTGGCGAAGTCCTCGCCGTGTTCGGGATACATGGCGATGCCGATGGAGCCCCCGACGTCCAGCGGCAGCCCGTCCAGCGACACCGGCTCGGCGAGCGCGGCGACCAGCCGCTCGGCCGTGGCGCGGGCGGCGTCCACGCCGGTGAGCCCGGTGCTGACGATGGCGAACTCGTCCCCGCCGAGGCGGGCGAGCAGGTCCCGCTCCCCCACCGCGCCGGCCAGCCGGGCGCTGACCTCGATCAGCAGGCGGTCGCCGACGGCGTGGCCGAGCGCGTCGTTGACGTTCTTGAACCGGTCCAGGTCGATCAGCAGCAGCGCGAGGTGGGCGTCCGGTTCGTTGCGCGCGGACCGCTCGGCGTGCAGGTGGACCTGCTCGGCGACCTCGGCCAGCAGCGCCTTGCGGTTGGGCAGGCCGGTGAGCGGGTCGAGCGCGCCGAGTTGTTCCTGCTCGGCGGCGAGCCGGGCCATCCGGTACACCGCGAACAGCGGCACCAGCACCAGCGGGATCAGCGCGGCGCTGGCCCGGGCGGCGGCCACCAGCACGGGGGCGAGCAGCAGCAGCGACCCGGTGGAGATCAGCTCGTAGCCCAGGCCGGACCGGACACCGGGCCACCAGCGGTCCGCGAAGCGCAGCCGGATGGCGGTGCTGACCAGGCCGTAGTTGACCGCGAACCAGACGGCGGTCGCCCCGCCCACCGCGAGCACGTCGACCGCGCGCAGCCGCCCGCCGGCGAAGATGCTCCCCGGCCCGAGCGCGGTGACCGCCGAGGCGGCGGCGAGGGCGCAGGCGTACTGGGCGGCGTTGAAGCCGGAGCGCCATCCGGCGTGCCCCATCCGCCAGCCGGAGACGACCACCGCCACGGTCTGCACGGCCACCGCGGGCCCGAGCCCCCAGCCGAGCAGGATCGCGAACGTGAAGCAGGTGGACGGGAAGACCGCCGACGACTGCCGCCGCCCGGGCGGCACGAACGGCCGCGCGTCGCAGACGACGGCGAGCGCCGCCATCGTCCAGAACGCCGCCGGCAGCTCGTTGAGCCGGCCCGCCAGCGCGGCCAGCGGCCCGACGGTGAGCAGCGCCGCCAGCGCGGCGACGGCGGCGACGAAGCCGAAGAAGGACGTCGCCCGTCCCGGCGGGACGGAGTTTCGCGGATCGGCGGCCTCCATCGCACCTCCCGGGCAGCGGTCACGGCGGGCCCTGCGCCCGCCGTGACCACCATGAAACGCTCTGGGTGCCGCTTTTCAGAGATGACAGCCGCGAATCGGTCCTAGTCGTAACTAACTTGGTATACGCGGCCAGGTCCGGTCAAGGTGTACGAGCGGCCGCCCGTCGCGGGCCGCCGCGCTCCCGCTCGGGTCACTCGCCGACCCGGGCCACCTCCCGGGCCGCGTCCGGCCCCTGGTCGAGCAGGACCCGGAAGCCGTCCTCGTCGAGCACCGGCACCTTCAGGGTGGCCGCCTTGTCGGCCTTGGAGCCCGGGTTGTCGCCCACCACCACGAAGCCGGTCTTCTTGGAGACCGAGCCGGTGACCTTGCCGCCCCGGACCTGGATCGCCTCGGCGGCCTGGTCGCGGGAAAACCCGCCGAGGGTGCCGGTCACCACGACCGTGAGCCCCTCCAGCGGGCGCGGCCCCTCGTCGACGGCCTCCTCGGCCATCCGTACGCCCGCCTCGGCCCACTTGCGCACCACCTCGCGGTGCCAGTCGACGGTGAACCACTCGACGATGCTGGCCGCGATCGTCGGGCCCACGCCGTCGACCGAGGAGAGCTCCTCCTCGCTGGCGGCCTGGATCGCCGCCATCGACCGGAAGTGCCGGGCGAGGGCCTGGGCGGCGGTCGGGCCGACGTGCCGGATGGAGAGCCCGACCAGCACCCGCCACAGGTCGCGTTCCCGGGCCACGGCGAGGTTGTCGAGGAGCTTGGTGGCGTTGCTGCCGAGGCTGCCGTCCTTGTTGACGAAGAACGGCGACTGGGCCAGCTGCTGCGCGTCGAGGCCGAACAGGTCGCCCTCGTCGGTGATGACCTGCGCGTCGAGCAGCGCCGCCGCGCCCTTGTAGCCGAGCACCTCGATGTCGAACGCGCCCCGGCCGGCCAGGTGGAACACCCGCTCGCGCAGCTGCGCGGGGCAGCTTCGGCTGTTGGGGCAGCGGATGTCGACGTCCGCCTCCTTCTCGGGCCGCAGGGCGGTGCCGCAGGAGGGGCAGGTGGTCGGCATGACGAACGGGCGGGCGTCGACGGGGCGCAGGTCGACCACCGGGCCGAGCACCTCGGGGATCACGTCGCCGGCCTTGCGGATCACCACCGTGTCGCCGATGAGCACCCCCTTGCGCTCGACCTCGTGCGCGTTGTGCAGGGTGGCCTGGGCCACCGTGGACCCGGCGACCAGGACCGGCTCCAGGATCGCGTAGGGCGTGACCCGGCCGGTGCGCCCGACGTTGACGGCGATGTCGAGCAGCTTGGTGTTGACCTCCTCCGGCGGGTATTTGAAGGCGATCGCCCAGCGGGGGGCCCGGCTGGTCGAGCCGAGCCGGCCCTGGATGGAGACCGGGTCCACCTTGACCACGACCCCGTCGATCTCGTGCTCGACGTCGTGCCGGTGCTCGGCGTAGTAGGCGATGAACCCGGCGACGCCGGCCAGGTCGGGCACGACCCGCCAGCGGTCGCTGGTGGGCAGCCCCCACGCGCGCAGCGCCGCATAGGACTCGGACTGCGCGGTCGGCGTGTAGCCGCGCCGGGCGCCGATGCCGTGCACCACCAGCCGCAGCGGCCGGGACGCCGTGACCCGGGGGTCCTTCTGCCGCAGGCTGCCGGCGGCGGCGTTGCGCGGGTTGGCGAAGGGCGCCTTGCCCTGCTCGACGAGGCTCGCGTTGAGGTCGGCGAAGCCGGCGATCGGGAAGTAGATCTCGCCGCGCACCTCGACGAACTCGGGCACCTCGGGAAACTCGTCGGACGGCGTCAGCCGGGCCGGCACGTCGCGGATGCTGCGGACGTTGGCCGTGACGTCCTCGCCGGTGCGCCCGTCGCCCCGGGTGGCGGCCCGGACCAGCCGGCCCTTCTCGTAGGTGAGGTTGATCGCCAGCCCGTCGACCTTGAGCTCACAGAGGTAGGGCACCGGGCCGCCCGCGTCCCGCTCCACCCGCTCGGCCCAGGCCGCCAGCTCCTCGTCGGCGAACGCGTTGTCGAGCGAGAGCATCCGCTCGGCGTGGGTGACCGGCGTGAAGTCGGTGGAGAAGGTGCCGCCGACCCGCTGGGTCGGCGAGTCGGGGGTGCGTAGGGCGGGGAACTCGGCCTCCAGGGCCTCCAGCTCACGCAGCTGCCGGTCGAAGTCGGCGTCGGAGACGGTGGGGGCGTCCAGCACGTAGTAGCGGTACTGGTGTTCGGTCAGCTCCTGGCTGAGGGTGGCGTGCCGCTCCCGCGCCTCGGGGGTCGGCTCGGGGCCCGCCGCCGCCTCCTGCGCCGGGCTCACCTGCTGTGGAACGGCTTCCTCGGACATGCTGCCGGCTTCGGACACCGCGTCGACCTCCCTGTTCACGCTACCCCCGCACCGTATCGGGACGGTGGGACAATCCGCGGCCTGGGCGGCGCAGCCGACGTCACGCGAGGGAACACGGGTGCGTGCGGCAGCTAGGGAGCTGAGTCGGATACGACATCACCGCCCGCCGCCGACCGCCGACCCGCCCCACGCCCCGCCCGGCCGATGGCGCACCGTCGGGCGCGTCGCCACCCGGCAGCCGGGCTGCCCCGCAGGACGCTGATGTCGTATCCGACTCAGCTCCCTATGCGCCGGCGGGAGTCGTCCACGCCCCGGCACGGCTGGACCACGCGGGCAGTCAGTCGAGGGCGGCGGCGAGGGCGGCGAGCTGGTCGGCGTACTCGATGCGGGCGGCCCAGTCGGTCGGCCAGGCCGGCAGGCCGTACGCCGCGCCGACGAACGCGCCGGCCAGGGCCGCGATGGAGTCGGAGTCGCCGGCGGTGGTCGCGCCGCGCGCCAGCGCGCCGACCGGGTCGTCGGCGTGCCACAGCGCGCAGAGCAACGCGGTCGCCAGCGCCTCCTCGGCCACCCACCCCTCGCCGGTACGCCGGCAGGGGTCGTCGCCGTCGTCGGGGCGGGTCAGGGTGGTGGTCAGGCGGCCCAGCGCGCCCAGGCACTCGTCCCAGCCCCGGGCGATGAACTCCTGCGGCGAGTCGACGCCGGGGCGCTGCCACAGGTCGCCGAGCCAGTCCGACCGGTAGACCCGGCGCTGCTCCCGGGCCCGGTCGGTGAGCAGCGCCGGCAGCTCGGCCAGCGCCGCGCCGTCGCGCAGCAGGCGCACCGCGTACGCCGTCAGCTCGCTCGCGGCCAGCCCAGTCGGGTGGCCGTGGGTCAGGCCCGCCTGGAGCTGGGCGAGGCCGGCCAGGGTGTCCAGGTCGACGGCGAGCAGCCCGACCGGGGTGACCCGCATGTTGGCCCCGCAGCCCTTCGAGCCGGCCACGGTCGCCTCCTGCCAGCGCACCCCCCGGGACAGCTCCGCGCAGGCCCGCAGGCAGGTCATGCCCGGCGCGCGGTTGTTGTCGGGGCTGACCGCCCAGGCCAGGAAGCGCTCGCGCAGCAGCGGCTCGACCGCCGCCGGGGTGTACGCGGGCGCGTCGTGCAGCGCCCAGCCCACCGCGAGCGCCATCTGGGTGTCGTCGGTGACCAGCGCCGGGTCGCCCGCCAGCTCCCGGGGGCCGGACGGGCCGTACCGGCGGTGGATCTCGGCGACGGTCAGGAACTCGGTCGGGCGGCCCAGCGCGTCACCGTAGGCCAGGCCGAGCAGCGAGCCGGAGGCCCGCCGGAGCGAGGAGTCGATCACCCGTGTGATCATGCCGCGCCCCGGCGGTCCCCGCCATGTGGCGGGACACAACCGGGCCGGTCAGTCCCAGCAGAGGCAGAACGGGTGGCCGGCCGGGTCGGCGTAGACCCGGAACCCCTCCCCCTCGCCGTCGAGCCGGCGCGCGCCCAGCGCCAGCACCGCCCGCTCGGCCGCCTCAATGTCGGTGACGGTGACGTCGAGGTGGAGCTGCTGCGGCCGCTCCGGGTCGGGCCAGGTCGGCGGGCGCAGGTCGGGGGCGCGCTGGAAGGCCAGCCGGGGGTGTTGCCCCACCGGGCCGCCGAGCACCACCCACTCGTCGCCGTCGGAGTCACCCTCCGCCAGCGGCAGGCCCGTCAGCTCGGCGTAGAACGCCGCGAGGGCACGGGGGTCGGGGCAGTCGACGACCGTGGTGCGCAGTTGTCCGATCATGTGCGTCATCCTGCCCACGGGGTGCGACAGGAAACCTCAGTCCTCGGCGAGCCGCCGGCCCGCGTCCCGGCACGCCGCGAGCACCGCCCGGACGTGCTGCGGCGTCGCCCCGGCCAGGCCGCAGGCAGGGGTGACCACCACCTGCTCGGGCAGCCGGCGACGCGGGAAGCCGAGGCGGTCCCAGAGCTGGCGTACCCGGTCGGCGACCTGGGCGGAGGTCGGCGCGCGACCGCCGGGCGGCGGGGTGGCCGGCGCGGCGCCGGCCAGCAGCCCGAGCCCGGCGTCGATCGCCTCGCCGAGCGGGTCCAGATCCTGCACCAGGGCGAGGTCGAGCGCGACCGCCGCCGCGCCGGCCGAGCGGATCAGCTCCAGCGGGACGTCCGGCGCGCAGCAGTGCACCACGACCGGCACCCCGACGGCCTCGACCACCGTGCGCAGCAGGTCCGCCGCGTCGGGCTGCGCCACCGGCCGGTACGTGCCGAAGCCGCTCTCGGTGGGCACCCGCCCGGCCAGCACGGTCGGCAGGGACGGCTCGTCGAGCTGGAGCAGCACCGAAGCCCGGGGCAGCCGGCGGGCGACCGCCGCGAGGTGGGCACGCAGCCCTTCGGCGAGGGAGCCGGTGAGGTCCCGCACCGCGCCCGGGTCGCGCAGCATCCGGCCGCCGATCGGCAGGTCGATGCCGGCGGCCAGGGTGTAGGGGCCGGCGGCCTGCACCTTGACCGGGCCGGCGTACTCCTCGGCCTGCTCGGCGAGCTGGTCGAGGTCGCGTTCCATCAGGTCCCGGGCCCGGCGCAGGTCCCGCCCCGGGCGGGGGGCGATCCGCCAGCGGGCCGCGTACAGCTCGACGGGCAGCTCCACCAGCAGGCCGCCGGTGCGGCCGATCAGGTCCGCGCCGGGGCCGCGCGCCGGCAGCTCGGGCAGGTGGGGCAGGGCGGGCAGCTCCCCGAGGACGATCCGCTGCGCCTCGGCGATGTCGGTGCCGGGCAGCGAGCCGATGCCGGTCGCCGCGCCGAGGGGCCAGGGCCATGCGCTAGCTGTCACGGGCGAAGGGTACCGGTCGGCGGCCGGCGGCACGCGGCGATGGTCGCACAGCCGGGCACCGCGCCCACGGCGCTGGTCGCATAGCTAGGCACCGCGCACGCGGCGCTGGTCGAGTCGGGCGGCGCGTCAGCCGGCGATGGTGGCCGAGCCGAGCACCACGTCGCCGGCCGGGTCCGGCCGGTACGCGACGACGGCCTGGCCAGCGGCGACGCCGCGCACCGGGCGGCGCAGCTCGGCGTGCAGCGTGTCGCCGGTCAGCTCGACCGTGGCGGGGACCACGTCGCCGTGGGCGCGCAGCTGCACCTCGCACTCGATCGGTCCGCCGGGGCGCTCGCCGCCGGTCCACACGGGACGCTCGGCGCGCACCGTGGAGACCTCCAGCGCCTCGGCCGGGCCGACGGTGACGGTGTTGGTCTTCGGGGTGATGGAGAGCACGTAGCGGGGACGGCCGTCGGGGGCGGGCCGGTCCAGGTGCAGGCCGCGGCGCTGCCCCACCGTGTACGCGTACGCGCCGGTGTGGCTGCCGACCACCGCTCCGGTGAGCGCGTCGACCACCTGGCCCGGCGCCTCGCCGAGCCGGCCGGCGAGGAAGCCCCGGGTGTCGCCGTCGGCGATGAAGCAGATGTCGTGCGAGTCGGGCTTGTCGGCGACGGCCAGGCCACGCCGGGCCGCCTCCTCGCGGACCTGGGCCTTGGTCGAGTCGCCGAGCGGGAAGACCGACCGGTCGAGCTGGGCGCGGGTCAGCACCGCGAGCACGTACGACTGGTCCTTGGCCGCGTCGACGCTGCGGCGCAGCAGCCCGTCGGGGCCGAGCCGGGCGTGGTGGCCGGTGACCACCGCGTCGAAGCCCAGCGCCACGGCCCGGTCCAGCACCGCCGCGAACTTGATCTTCTCGTTGCAGCGCAGGCAGGGGTTGGGGGTGCGGCCGGCCGCGTACTCGGCGACGAAGTCGTCGACCACGTCGGCGTGGAACCGGTCGGCCATGTCCCACACGTAGAACGGGATGCCGAGCACGTCGGCGGCGCGGCGGGCGTCCCGCGAGTCCTCCAGCGTGCAGCACCCGCGCGCCCCGGTGCGATAGGTCTGCGGGTTGCGGGCCAGCGCCAGGTGCACGCCGGTGACATCGTGCCCGGCCTCCACGGCCCGCGCCGCCGCCACGGCGGAGTCGACCCCGCCGGACATGGCCGCCAACACCCTCACCCCGTCACGCTCCCTTCCCCGCTCCGAGCCTACCGGGCCCGGCGCGGCGGCCCCGGGGCAGCGGGCGCGGTCAGCGGGGCGCGCGCAGGGCGGCGGCGCGGCGGGCCCGCTCCACCGCCGCCGGCAGGGCCGCCACGAGCGCGTCGACGTCGGCCTGGCCGCTGGTGTGGCCGAGGCTGAAGCGCAGCGAGGAGCGGGCCCGGTCGTCGTCGGCGCCCATCGCGATCAGCACGTGCGAGGGCTGGGCCACCCCGGCCGAGCAGGCCGAGCCCGTGGAGCAGGCGATGCCCTGGGCGTCGAGCAGCAGCAGCAGCGCGTCGCCCTCGCAGCCGGGGAAGGAGAAGTGCGCGTTGCCGGGCAGCCGGTCGTCGGGGTCGCCGTTGAAGACGACCTCGGGCACGGCGTGCCGGACCCGCCGCACGAGGTCGTCGCGGAGGGCGGCGACGCGGGCCGCGTACTCCTGCTGGCCCTTCACCGCCGCCTCGACGGCGACCGCGAAGGCGACGATGCCGGCGGTGTCGAGGGTGCCGGAGCGCACGTCGCGTTCCTGGCCGCCGCCGTGCAGCAGCGGGGTGGCCGCGACGTCGCGGGCGAGCAGCAGCGCGCCCACCCCCGCCGGGCCGCCGAGCTTGTGCCCGGTGACCGTCAGTGCGGAGACGCCGCTGGCGGCGAAGTCGACGGGCACCTGGCCGACCGCCTGGATCGCGTCGGTGTGGAACGGCACCCCGTGCTCGGCGGCCACGGCGGCCAGCGCCGTCACGGGCTGGAGGGTGCCGACCTCGTTGTTGGCCCACATCGCGGTGACCACGGCGACGGCGTCGCCGTGCTCGGCCAGCTCGGCGCGCAGCGCCTCCGGGTCGAGCCGGCCGGCGGGGTCCACCGGGAGCCAGCCCACCTCGGCGTCCTCGTGCCCGGCCAGCCAGTCGACCGCGTCGAGGACCGCGTGGTGCTCGACGGCGCTGGAGACCACCCGGCGGCGGGCCGGGGAGGCGGCCCGGCGGGCCCAGAAGATGCCCTTGACCGCCAGGTTGTCGCTCTCCGTGCCGCCGCCCGTGAAGATCACCTCGGAGGGGCGGGCGCCCAGCGCGGCGGCCACCCGCTCGCGGGACTCTTCGACCCGGCGGCGGGCACGCCGGCCCGCCGCGTGCAGTGACGACGCGTTGCCGACCTCGCGAGCGGCGGCCACGTACGCCTCCAGTGCCTCGTCGAGCATCGGAGTCGTCGCCGCGTGATCCAGGTATGCCATCGCCGTTCAGCCTACTGACCGGCCCCGCGCCGGCCCGACCCCGGAGGTCGCCCGCGCCCCGGGGCGGGGAGGCCCCGGGGCGCGGGCGGTGGTGCGAGGCAGGTCCTGCACCACCTGAGGCCTTCAGGAACCTCGATTCGTCACAGTGTGGGCGCGATGACCGCGGGAGTTACAGTCGGGCATGCTCCACGGAAGGCGAACCGCCCGGTGACAGCGGTGCAACAGGAACCCGAGCCACCACCCCAGGACGACCTCGCCGAGCGGTTCCGCGCGGGTGACGAGGCCGCCCTGCGCCAGGCGTACGACCGGTACGGCCGGGCGGTGCTGCACCTGGCCACCAGCACGCTGGCCAACCGCAGCGACGCGGAGGACGTGACCCAGGCGACCTTCGTGGCGGCCTGGCTGGGGCGGGACACCTTCGACCCGACCCGGGGGTCGCTGATCGGCTGGCTGCTCGGCATCGGCCGGCGCAAGGTGGTCGACCGGCTGCGCTCCTCGGCGCGGGAGACCCGCGTGGTGGAGACGGTGCGGCAACTGCCCGACCCGGCCCCGACCGGCCCGGACCCGGACACGGTCGTCGACCGGCTGGTGGTGGCCGACGAGCTGGCCCGGCTCCCCGACGAGCAACGCCGGATGCTGGAGTTGGCGTTCTACGACGACCTGACCCACCAGCAGATCGCGACGGTGACCGGGGTGCCCCTGGGGACGGTCAAGAGCCACATCCGCCGAGGTATGGCGAGCCTGAAACGCAGATGGGAGGTGGACGGTGCAGCACCTGGACCACGACCGGCTGGTCTTCCTGGCGCTCGGTGAGAGCGAGGCGGACGACGGTGAGGCCCGCCACCTCGACGCCTGCGCGCACTGCCGGGCCGAGGTGGACGGCCTGCGGCACGTCGCCGGCCTCGGTGCCGGCACGCAGGGCCTGGGCGACCTGCCCGACCCGCCCGAGCACGTGTGGCAGGGGATCGTCGCGCAGGTCGCGGCGGCCGAGGCGCTGCCCTCGCTCGGCGACCGGCGCGCCGCCGGGCCGCCGGCGACCGCCCCGACGCCGGGCAGCGGCGCAGGAGCGGAAAGCGGCGCAGGAGCGGAAAGCGGCGCGGCGCGGCCCGGGCGGGCCGGTGGGCGGCGTCGCCGGCTGCCCCGCTGGGCGGTCACGGCGGTCACGGCGGCCGCCGCCGCAGCGGTAGGCGTGGTGGGCACCTTCGCCGTGCTGTCGGGCCGGGCCGACGAGCCCCGGGCGCCGGAGCGCGTGGTGCTGGCCAGCGGGACCCTGTCCGCGTACGGGACGACGCCGCGCGACGCCAACGGGGACGCCCGGGTGTTCACCGACAACCAACTGCACCTGCACGTGGCGAATCTCCCGGCGGTACCGGGGTACTACGAGGTCTGGCTCATCGACCCGGCGACCATGCGGATGTTCTCGGTCGGCGTGCTGAACTCCGGCACGGGGGACGCGCTGCTACCGTTGCCGCCGAACGTCGACCTCCGGACCTACTCGGTGGTGGACGTCTCCGCCGAGCAATACGACAACAAGCCCGCCCACTCCGGCGACAGCCTGCTGAGGGGCACCCTGACGGGCTGATCGGCGGGCCGGATCAGCTCCCCGGCCCGCCGATCAGCTCCCCGTCGACAACGGCGGAAGGGGGCCACCCGATCCCGGGTGGCCCCCTTCGGCGTCTCGCCCGGGTCGCCCCGGGGAGCGGCTCACTTGCGCTTGCGGATCTCCTCGGCGGCCTGCGGCACGACCTTGAACAGGTCGCCCACCACGCCGAAGTCGGCCAGCTCGAAGATGGGCGCCTCGCCGTCCTTGTTCACCGCGACGATGGTCTTCGAGGTCTGCATGCCGGCCCGGTGCTGGATCGCCCCGGAGATGCCCAGCGCCACGTAGAGCTGCGGGGAGACCGTCTTGCCCGTCTGGCCCACCTGGAACTGGTGCGGGTAGAAACCGGAGTCGACGGCCGCGCGGGACGCGCCGACGGCCCCGCCGAGCAGGTCGGCCAACTCCTCGACCAGCTTGAAGTTGTCGGCGTTGCCGACGCCGCGCCCGCCGGAGACCACCACGGACGCCTCGGTCAGCTCGGGGCGGGAGCCCTTCTGCTCGGCGACCCGGTCGACGACCCTGGCCAGCTTGTCGGCGTCGCCCACCGTCACGGTGAGCTGCTCGACGGCGGGCGTGGCGGGGGCCGGGGCCGGGGTCAGCGAGTTCGGCCGCACGGTGACCAGCGGCAGGCCCCGGGTGACCTTCGACGTGACGATGGTCGAGCCGGCGAACGCGACCTGCGTGGCGGTGCCGTCGGCCGCGAGGGCGACCACGTCGGTCAGGATGCCGTTGTCCAGCTTGACGGCCAACCGGGCGGCGATCTCCTTGCCCTCCTGGGCGGAGGCGAGCAGCACGGCGGCCGGCTGGACCCGCTTGACGAGGTCGGCCAGCACGGTGGCCTTCGGGGCCACCAGGTAGCCGTCGATCTCCTCGCTCTCGGCGGCGTAGATCTTCTCCGCGCCGTACTCGCCCAGCTTCGCGCTCAGCGCCTCGGCCGCGCCGGGGCCGCCGAGCACGACCGCGGCGGGCGTGCCGAGCTCGCGGGCGAGGGTGAGCATCTCCAGGGTGACCTTCTTGACGCCGAACTCGCGGGTGGCTTCGACGACGACGAGAACCTCAGACATGACCTGCACCCCTCACACGAACTTCTCGGTGGCGAGGAACTCGACCAGCTGCGCGCCGCCGGAGCCCTCGTCGGTGACCTTCGCGCCGCCGGAGCGCGGCGGGCGCTTGCTGTGCTCCAGCACCGTGCTGGTCGCGCCGTCGAAGCCCACCTCGGCCGGGGCGACGCCGAGGTCGGCCAGGGAGAGGGTGCGCACCGGCTTCTTCTTGGCGGCCATGATGCCCTTGAACGAGGGGTAGCGCGGCTCGTTGATGGTGTCCCAGACGGAGACGACGGCCGGGGTCGAGGCGGTGACCACCTCGTAGCCCTCCTCGGTCTGCCGCTCCACGGTCAGGGTGGACCCGTCGACGGTGAGCTTGCGCGCGCCGGTCAGCGCGGCGACGCCGAGCCGTTCGGCGATCATGTGCGGCATGACCTGGACCCGGCCGTCGGTCGACTCGGCGCCGCAGATCACCAGGTCGGCGGCGAGTTGACCGAGGGCGGCGGCGAGCACCTTCGAGGTGGCCACGGCGCAGGAGCCGTGCAGGGCGTCGTCGACGACGTGCACGGCGGCGTCCGGCCCCATCGACAGCGCCTTGCGGATCGACTCGGTCGCCCGGTCCGGACCCATGGTCAGGATCGTCACCTCGCCCCCGTGCGCCTCCTTGATCTTCAACGCCTCCTCGATGGCGTACTCGTCCATCTCGTTGATGACGTTGTTCGCCGAACCGCGGTCGACGGTGTTGTCGTCAGGACGCAGGTTGCGGTCCGCGCCCGAATCGGGCACCTGCTTGACGAGTACGACGATGTTCATCGCGCTTCGACGACCCCTCCTGTTGGTGTGGCGATCCCTCGCCAGGTCACGGGCGCAGCCTCCCGCGAAACTTAACGATCGGTCAACCACGGGCTGCTGTGCACTTGCCCACGCGCCAATGTTACCCACAAGTAGCATCGACCCCCGGGGGCCTCAGGGTGACACAGCTCACCGCGCGCCCGGCCGCCGGGGCGCGCCGCCGCACGGGGTCAGGCCGGCTCGGCCAACGCGCCCCGGATCCGGTCGATCACCTCGGCCTCGGCCGGCGTCACCCCCCGGTGCGCCCGCGCCACCCGGTCGGCGGCGGCCAGCACCAGCGACCGGTACGCCGCCACGTCCCCCGGCGACTTCGCGCGCAGGATCCCCACCGCCCGACCCAGCGCCGGCAGCACCACCGCCTCGACCTCCAGGGCCGAGTCCCGGGGCAGCCTCGGCAGCGGGCCGGTGGTCAGCGCCTCCTTCACCGGGCCACTCGCCCCCGCCATCGCCCCCGACGCGGCGAAGCTCTCCCGCAGCATCGCGAACATGCCCGGGTCGGCGTTCGACACCAGGAAGACCGCGCCGAACGCGCCCGTCTTCAGGGTGAGTCGTTCCTCGTCCGTCAGCGGCTGCCCCATGGTCACGGAGTGTAGATGTAGGGCGTGGTGGTGGTGACCGGGACGAGACCCAACCGCTGGAGGATCGGCCGGCTGTCCTCGGAGGCGTCCACCTGCAACAGCGTCCGGCCCCGCTGGGCGGCCAGCCGCGCCCGGTAGCCGACCAGCGCCCGGTAGATGCCCCGGCGACGCCACTGCGCGAGCGTCGAGCCGCCCCACAGCGTCGCGAAGCCGGTGCCCGCCACGTAGCGCACCCAGCCGGCGCTGACCACCGTCTCCCCCGCCTCGGCGACCACCACCGTGATCGACTGCGGGTCGGCGGCGATCTCCTTCTCCAGCCCGTCGGCAAGGTGGCCCCGGGACTCGCCCCAGACCTCCTCCTCCATGGCCACGATGCGCTCCAGGTCGGCGCGGGCGGTCACCTCGCGCAGGCGTACCCCCTCGGGGGTCACCGGGAGCGTGGCCGCCAGCGGCACGACCGGGCCGATCACGACGGTCTCCCGCTCCTGCGGCACGAACCCGGCGGCCCGCAGCCGGTCCGGCAGGTCGGCGGGCTCGTCGTGGCCGTGCAGCTTCCACTCCACCGACTCGCCCCGCGCGCGGAAGAGCTCCACCTGGCGGGTGATCAGCGCGTCCAGCGCCGCCCCGGTCAGGCCGTCCAGGTCGCGGTACGTCAGGAAGCCCCCGTGGTCCAGGCCGAGGATGCGCACCAGCGGCCCGTCCCGCTCCACCGTCACGCCCGCCGGCAGCGGGTCCGGGGCCCACGCCTTGAGCTGGTTGTCGTACGCCTCGCGCAGCGTCATCGCATCAAGATCAGTCACCCGTCCAACCTAGGCCCTGGACAAAGCGGATAATCGGCGGCGTGTGGGAGACGGTACGGCGGTGGTTCGACCCGCGGGAGCTGCGGTCGGTGGGCAGCACGCCCGACTACCGCTTCTCCCTGGCCAACGAGCGGACCTTCCTGGCCTGGCTGCGCACCGGGCTGGCCCTGGTGGCCGGCGGGCTGGCCGCCGCCCAGTTCCTCCCGCCGCTGCCGCTGGCGCACCTGCGCGAGGCGATCGCCATCGCGCTGCTGCTGCTCGGCGGCACCGTCGCCGTGCGGGCCGTGGACCACTGGGCCCGCACCGAACGCGCCATCCGGCTCGGCGAGGAACTGCCGGCGTCCCGCTTCCCCGCCGTGCTCGCCCTCGCCGTGGGGCTGGGCGCGGTGCTGCTGGTGATCGCGGTGCTGGCCCGCGCGGTCGGCGGCCGGTGACCGTCGGCCGCGCCCCGGCCGGCGACCCGGGGCTGCAACCCGAACGCACCCGCCTCGCCTGGCGGCGCAGCCTGCTCGCGCTCACCGCCGTCACCGTGCTGACCGTCCGGCTGGCGCTCACCGGGGACGCCACGGGGGCGGTGCTGGCCGGCGCGGCGGTCGCCGGCTGGGCGGCCGCCCTCGCCCTGTGCTGGGGCCGGGCCGTCGGGTCGGGCCCGGTCCGCGCCACCTCCCGCACCATGCCGGCGCTGGCCCTCGCCGCCGCGTGGCAGGCCACGCTGGGCGTGCTGCTGGTCCTGCGCGGACTGGGTTGACGGGCGCGGGTGCGCCATGATGGGGAGATGGCCCGCCTGTACGTCCTGCTCTTCCTGGTCCAGATCGCGCTCGCGGTGTGCGCGCTGATCAGCTGCCTCTCCGCCGAGGAGGGGGCGATCCGGGGGCTGCCCCGGTTCGCCTGGGTGCTGGTCATCCTGTTCTTCCCGCTGGTCGGCGCGATCGCCTGGTTCCTCGCCGGCCGGCAGCGCCCCGCCGGAGGGCCGGGCACGCCCCGGTCGGCCGCCGGCGGTCCGCGCCGGCCGCTCGCCCCGGACGACGACCCGGAGTTCCTCGACTCCCTGGCCGAACGCGCCCGGCGGCAGGACGCCGAGCTGTTCCGCCGCTGGGAGGAGGACCTGCGCCGGCGCGAGGACGACCTGCGCCACCGCGAGGGCGACCCGCCCCGGGAGGAGAACCGCCCCGAGGTGTGACCGGGCCGCCCCGGCGGGCGTCAGACGCGACGCCGCAGCGCCCGGACCGCCAACGGCGCGAAGACGGCGGCGAGCACGACGGCCCAGATCATCGCCTGGATCGCCGGGCCGACCACCGGGCCGCCCACCAGCAGGCCGCGCAGGGCGTCGGCCAGGATCGTCACCGGGTTGACCTCGACCCAGTGCTGGAGCCAGCCCGGCATCCGGTCGGTGGGGACGAAGACGTTGCTGGTGAAGGTGAGCGGGAAGATCACCGTGAACCCGAAGATCTGCACCTTGTCGGGCTCGCTGACCAGCACCCCGACCAGCACCGAGATCCACGCCGCGGCCAGCGAGAACGCGAGCAGCAGGGCGAACGCGCCGAGCAGCCCGAGCAGCCCGTTGCCGAGCCGGAAGCCGAGGATCGCCCCGACGCCGATCAGCAGCGACACCGACCAGGCCTGCTTGACGGTGTCGGCGAGGATCCGTCCGGCCAGCGGGGACCAGCGGGCGATCGGCAGGGCGCGCAGCCGGTCGAACACCCCCTTGGTGAGGTCGGTGTTGAGCCCGAACCCGGTGGTCATCGTGGCGAACAGGGCGTTCTGCACGATGATGCCGGGCAGGGCGAAGGTGAGGTACTCCCCCGGCGAGCCGGAGATCGCCGTGCCGAAGACGTACGTGAAGAGCAGCACGAACATCACCGGCTGGATGCTGAGGTCGAGCAGCTCCATCGGGTTGTGCTTGATCTGCACCAGGCTGCGCCAGGCCAGGGTGAGGGTGTGCCGCAGCCCGGCCCCCACGCCGATGCGACGGGCCGGGGCGAGCGGGGTGTTGACGGTGGCGGCGGTCATGCCGGCGTCCTCTCCAGGTCGGCCCCGGACGGGCTGTCGGGCTCGGCGCGGTGGCCGGTGAGGTGCAGGAACACCTCGTCGAGGCTGGCGCCCCGCAGGGCCAGCTCGGCCACGGGGATCTCGGCGTCGTCGAGGCGGCGGACCATGGCGGGCAGCACCCCGGGGCCGTTGACCGCGACGGTGACGGTGCTCTGGGCGACCTCCGGGCTGGCGGCGGCGGCCTCCCCCGCGATGGCCACCACGGTCGCCAGGTCGGCCGGGTCCACCGGGCGGACCGTGAGGACCTGGCCGCCGGTCTTGGCCTTCAGCTCCTCCGGGGTGCCGTGGGCGATCACCCGGCCGTGGTCGACCACGGCGATCTCGCTGGCCAGTTGGTCGGCCTCCTCCAGGTACTGCGTGGTCAGCAGCACCGTCACCCCGTCGGTGACCAGGCCGCGCACGGTGTCCCACAGGTCGTTGCGGCTGCGCGGGTCGAGCCCGGTGGTCGGCTCGTCGAGGAACAGCACCTGCGGCCGGCCGACCAGGCTGGCGGCCAGGTCGAGGCGGCGGCGCATGCCGCCGGAGTAGGTCTTCGCCGCCCGGTCGGCGGCGTCGGCGAGCTGGAACCGGGCGAGCAGCTCCCGGGCCCGGGCCCGGGCGTCCGCCCGGGAGAGGCCGAGCAACCGGCCGATGAGCAGCAGGTTCTCCGTGCCGGTGAGCGCCTCGTCGACCGAGGCGTACTGGCCGGTCAAGCCGATGAGCTGGCGCACCCGGTGGGCGTCGCGGCGCACGTCGTACCCGCCGACGGTGGCGTGACCCTCGTCGGCGGCGAGCAGGGTGGCGAGCACCCGCACGGTGGTGGTCTTCCCGGCCCCGTTGGGCCCGAGCAGCCCGTACACGGTCCCGCTGTGGACCGCGAGGTCGACTCCGGCGAGGGCCGTGGTGGCGCCGAAGCGTCGCACCAGGCCCTCCGCCCGGATCGCGTACGTCATGGAAACTCCTGTCGTCTGTGCATGTGTCACGCCAACTGGCCGACGGCACTGACAAACTGCCGAGCCTCGGCTGACGTTACGACGACAGACGCCGCGAGTCCCCCGAATTAAGCGGTGGCGCTCAGGCCAGGTTCGACGAGCGGGGGTACGCGTCGGCCGGGTCGGTGAGCACGTTGACCAGGTAGGGCACGCCCGAGGCGAAGGCCCGCTCCAGGGCCGGGGCGAGGTCGCCGGCCTTCTCGACCGTCTCGCCCGCCCCGCCGAGGGCCTCGACGACCTTGTCGTAGCGCAGGCCGGGCTGGAGGTCGGCGGCGACGTCGTAGCCGTACATGGCGCGCATCGGGTGCTTCTCCAGCCCCCAGATGCCGTTGTTGCCGACCACGATCACGACGGGGAGCTTCTGGCGCACCAGGGACTCGACGTCCAGCAGCGAGAAGCCGGCCGCGCCGTCGCCCATCAGCACGCAGACCTGCCGGTCGGGGTGGCTGACCCGGGCCCCCATCGCGTAGCCCATCCCGGTGCCGAGGCAGCCGTACGGGCCCGGGTCGAGCCAGGTGCCGGGCTGGGCGGGCTCCAGGTACTTCCCCGCGTACGAGACGAAGTCGCCGCCGTCGCCGATGGTGATGGCGTCGGGGGCGAGCACCCGGCGCAGCTCGCCGTAGACGCGGGCGGGGCGGATCGGGTCGGTCTCGGCGGCCATCGCCTCGGCGTCGCGGGCCTTCGCGGCGTCCTCGGCCTCGCGCAGCCGCGCGATCCAGTCGTCGTGGTCGGCCCGGTCGCCGGGGTGCTCGGCGAACGCGGTGAGGATCAGCCGCAGGTCACCGGCGGGCGAGGCGGCCGGGGTGACATGGGTGGCCCGCTGGCTGGGCGCGTCGACCACGTGCACGACCCGCGCGTCGCCGAAGTCGCCGAAGGCGAGCCGGAAGTCCAGCGGGGTGCCGACCACGACGACGACGTCGGCGCCGGACAGGGCGGCCCGGCGGGCCTTGGCGAAGGCCAGCGGATGCGACGGGGGCAGCGCGCCGCGCCCCATCCCGTTGGTGAACACGGGCACCCGCAGCGCCTCGGCGGCGGCACGCAGGGCGTCGACGGCGTCCCCGGCGTACACGTCGGAGCCGGCGATGAGCACCGGGCGGTGGGCGGCGGCGATCAGCCCGGCGGCCCGGGCCACCTCCTCCGGGTCGGCCTCGATCGGGGCGGGCGCGACCGCCTCGGGCAGCTCCGCGTCGCCGACGGAGAAGATCGCCTCCAGCGGGAAGTCGAGGAAGACCGGGCCCCGGTGCGGGGTGAGCGCGGTGGTCAGCGCCGCGCTCACCGCGCGCGGGATGTCGTCGGCGCCGAAGACCGTCTCGGCGTGCTTGGTGACGGGGGCGACCAGCGGCAGGTGGTCCATCTCCTGGAGGCTGCCGGAGCCCCAGCGGAACTGCGGGGCCCGGCCCCCGAGCACCAGCACCGGCGAGGCGTTGAAGAAGGCGCTGGTCAGCCCGGAGACGCCGTTGGTGACGCCGGGCCCGGCGGTGAGCACGGCGAGGCCGGGGCGGCGGTTGAGCTTGGCCACCGCCTCGGCCGCGAACACCGCCGACTGCTCGTGCCGCACGTCGTAGAGCGGAAAGCCGGCGGTGTGCGCCGCGTCGTAGAGCGGGAAGACGTGCCCGCCGGAGAGGGTGAACATCTCGCGTACGCCGTGCGCGCGCAGCGCCGCGAGCGCCAACTGTCCGCCGTGACCCTCGACCCGCTCCGTCATCGCCGCTCCCCTCGCCGTGGCCGGAGTCACACGCTACTGGCCGGTAGGCGGAATGTGAACCAGGCTCGGGTCAGCGGCCGGTGAAGTCGGGCTTGCGCTTCTCGACGAAGGCGGCCATCCCCTCGCGCCGGTCGTCGGTGGCGAACAGCGCCGCGAAGAGCTGGGTCTCCCAGGCCAGGCCCGAGGTGAGGTCCATGTCCAGGCCGGCGTCGACCGCCAGCTTCGCCGCCCGCAGCGCCTGCACCGGCCCGTTCAGGTACGGGGTGACCAGCTCGACGGCGGCGGCGTACACGTCGGCGGCCGGCACGACCCGGTCGGCCAGGCCGATCCGCAGCGCCTCCTGGGCGTCCACCATCCGACCCGACATGATCAGGTCCTTCGCGCGGGCCGGGCCGACGAGCCGGGCCAGCCGCTGCGTGCCGCCCGCGCCGGGGATGACGCCCAGCTTGATCTCCGGCTGGCCGAGCTTCGCGTCCTCGGCCACCACCCGCCAGTCGCACGCCAGGGCCAGCTCGCAGCCGCCGCCGAGGGCGTACCCGGTGATCGCGGCGACCACCGGCTTGGGGATCCGGGCGAACGCGCCCAGCGCGCCGGACAGGTCCGCCGCCCGCTCCGCCATGTCCACGTAGGACATGACGGCCATCTCCTTGATGTCCGCGCCGGCCGCGAAGACCTTCTCGCCGCCGTACACGATGACGGCGCGGACCCCGGGGTCCGCGGTGGCCTCCGCAGCGGCGGCGCGCAACTCCTCCTGGACCTGCTTGTTCAGCGCGTTCATCGGCGGCCGGTCCAACCGGATGGTGCCGATGCCGTCCTTGGTCTCCAGCCGCACGAACTCGCTCACGCTGCCCTCACTTCCTCGTCGAAGTCGCGTGCCAACCTTACGGCCCGGATCGTTGGGGCAGATAGTCTGATGTCCGCCCCTGCCCCACCGGAGGCCGCCATGGTCACGTACTACGACGACAGGTCGGTGCAGGTCACCTCCACGGCGGTGCGGGCGGACGGCCGGACGTACCCGCTGGCCGAGATCAGCGTGGTCTGGCACCTGCGCGGCAGCCGGTCCTGGCGGGTCCTCGCCGGCCGGGGCGCGATCGGCGCGGCGCTCGCCGCCCCGCTGGTCGCCGCCGCGCTGGGGGTGGCGCTCGCCCTGTGGCTGCACCGCTCGTTGACGGTCACGATCGCCATCGTGGGGGCCTCCGTGCTGGTCGGGCTCGCCGTCGGGCCGGTCGCCGACTTCCTCTTCGAGCGCCTGGACCGCTCGTACGCCCGGGGCAGCCGCCAGTGGGAGCTGTGGGCCCGTTGGCGGGGCCAGCCGGTGCGGCTGGTGCAGACGGGCGACGCGCTGCGCTTCGGGCAGATCTACCGGGCGGTGCAGCGGGCGGTGGAGGCGGGGCAGGCGGAGACAGGGCAGGCGGAGCGGTTCGGCCGGACCGGCGGCCGCCCGCCGGGAAGCGCCGTCAGGCCGTAGCGCCCCGGCGCGGACCCCGCCCGGCGCCCCGGCCCGCCCCGGCCCGTGCGCGGCGGGCCCGTGCCCGGCGGCCGTGCGCGGCGGCCCGAGGAAGGCGGCCCGTGCGCGGCGACCCGAGGGAGGCGGATCCCGCGCGGCCCCGCCCAGCAAGGGCTTCAGCCAGACTAGGGAGCTGATGTCGTAGCTGGATCAGGCTCCGGCCCGGCCCGGCCCGGCGCGGCCCGGCCCGGCGCGGCCGGTGCAGTGACCAGCCGGGAGAGGGCCCGGTGCGGGGCCGGACCGGGGCGGGGACGCCGTGCCCGGGGCGGGCGATGTCGTAGCTGACTCAGCTCCCTAGCGCGCCGAACATCCCTCGCCGGGCTGGGCGGGCACGCCCGGCGGCGGTTAGGCTTGGTGATGGCCATCTATTACCAGGACGACGCGGTGCAGGTGACCTCCGAGTCGATCCGGGTGGGTGGCCACACCATCCTGCTCACCGACGTCACCTACGTCTGGCACGCGCGCGGGCGCACGACCCTCGCCGTGCGCGGCCGGGTGATCGGTCGGGGCGTGCTGGTGCTCCTGCTGTCGCTCCCGCCGCTGGTGGCGCTGGTCTGCGTGGTGTCGCTCGCCTGGTCCGCGCAGGACCGGGGCAACTGGACCCTCGCCCTGATCATCCTGGCCGCCTGCGCGGTCGGCGCGCTGGCCCTGGTCCCGTTCCTGGAGGTGCCGCTCGGCTGGCTCGACCGCTCGTACGAGCGGGGCAACCGGGTCAACGAGCTGTGGGTGCAGCACCACGGGCGGGAGGTGATGCTGCTGAGCATGCCGGACGCGCTGCGGTTCGGGCAGATCTACCGCGCCGTGCAGCGGGCCGTGGAGCAGCAGGGCGACCGGGGCTGACCGGGCGGCACTGGCCCGCCCCGCGCACACTGGAGGGCATGGTGCTTCCCCTCCCCCGGCCGTCCGCCGTCGTCGGCCTCACCCGCTCCGCACTCGACCAGGCGCTCGGCTCGGCGGCCTCCGTCGCCGCCCTGCCGGCCCGCGCCTTCGCGCTGCTCGACGGGGTGGAGGCGCTGCTGCACCGGGTCAACGGGGTGGTGGACCGGATCGAGGGGACGCTGGACCGCACCGACCGGGTGCTCGACGACGCCGAGAGCGCCGTCCGGGAGGTCGCCGTGATCAGTGCCGCCGCGACCACCGCGATCGACACCGCCACCGAGGTCGCCGCCGCCGCGGCCGTGGTCGTCGGCGAGGCCGAGCGGGTCTCCGCCGCCGCCGGCACCGTGGTCGCCGAGGCCGGCGCGGTGGCCCACCACGCCGCGGGGACCGTGACCGCCGCCGCCGCGGCGGCCGGCACCGCGGCCGAACTGCTGGCCGCGTACGAGCCGGCGCTGCGCCGGGGCGCGCCGATGGCGGCCCGGTTCGTCGAGCAGCTCAGCCACGAGGAGGTGACCGCGGCCATCCGCCTCGTCGACGAGCTGCCCAAGCTCAGGGAGCACCTGACCGCCGACGTGCTGCCGATCCTGGCGACGCTGGACCGGGTGGGCCCCGACCTGCACGACCTGCTCGACGTCACCCGCGACCTGAAGCTCGCCGTGGCCGGCATCCCCGGCCTCGGCATGCTCCGCCGCCGGGGCGAGAAGCTGACCGACGAGTGAGCCGACCCGGCGGGTGGGGCCGACCGGGACGGGTCAGGCCGGGACGGGTCAGGCCGGGACGGGTCAGGCCGGCGGGGCGTAGAGCTGGTCGATCTCGGCCCGGCTGGGCAGGGCCACGGACGCGCCGAGCCGGCGTACGCAGGCCGCGCCGGCCGCCGCCGCCCAGTGCACCGCCGCCCGCAGGTCCCGCCCCTCGCCCCAGGCCACCGCGAGCGCGGCCGTGAACGCGTCCCCGGCGGCGGTCGAGTCGACCACCTCCACCCGCACCGCCGGGACGTGCACCGGCGCGGCGTCGCGCGCGACGTACCAGGCGCCCGCGCCGCCGAGGGTCAGCACCGCGCGGGGCACCAGCGCGAGCAGCGCGCCCGGGTCGTCGCGCCCGGCGCCGGTGAGCATGCGCGCCTCGGTCTCGTTGACCACCAGCAGGTCCACGGCGTCGAGCAGCTCCGCCGGCACGTGCCGGGCGGGCGCGGCGTTGAGGATCACCCGGGTGCCGGCGGCCCGGGCGGCCAGCGCCGCCTCGGTCACCGTCGCCACGGGGATCTCCAGCTGGGCGACCAGGACGTCCGCGTCGCGTACGGCGGAAAGCTCGGCCTCGGTGAGGCCGGTGAACGCGGCGTTCGCGCCGGGGGTGACCAGAATGGCGTTCTCGCCGTCGGCGCTGACCATCACCAGGGCGACGCCGGACGCCCCGTAGACCACCCGGAGATGTCCGGTGTCGACGCCCGCCGCCGTGATCCGCGCCCGCAGGGTCACCCCGAACGCGTCGGAGCCGATCGCGCCGAGGAAGGCGCAGGACGCCCCGGCCCGCGTGGCGGCGACCGCCTGGTTGGCCCCCTTGCCGCCGGGCACCATGACGAAGTCGCTGCCGAGCACCGTCTCGCCGGGGCGGGGCAGGGCCCCGGCGGTGGCCACCAGGTCCATGTTGGCGCTGCCCACGACGGCGACGCGGGTCTGCCGCACGGTTGCCTCCCTTGCTCCGGCCACTGCGGCCGCACGGACGCGGCTCAGGCGGAGCGGGCCGTCCAGCGGTCGCCGTGGCGCTCGACCGTCAGCGGCAGGCCGAAGGTCTTGGCGAGATTGTCGGCGGTGAGGGTGTCGCCGAGCAGCCCCTGGGCCACCACGACGCCCTCGCGCAGCAGCAGCGCGTGGGTGAACCCGGGCGGGATCTCCTCGACGTGGTGGGTGACCAGGACCAGCGCCGGGGCGTCGGGGTCGGCCGCCAGCTCGGCCAGCCGGGCCACCAGGTCCTCGCGCCCGCCCAGGTCGAGGCCGGCGGCGGGCTCGTCGAGCAGCAGCAGCTCGGGGTCGGTCATCAGCGCGCGGGCGATCTGCACCCGCTTGCGCTCCCCTTCGGACAGGGTGCCGAAGGCCCGGTCGGCGAGGTGCCCGACGCCGAGCTGGCCGAGCAGGGCGCGGGCCCGCGCCTCGTCGGCGGGGTCGTAGCTCTCCCGCCAGCGCCCGACCACCGACCAGGCGGCGGTGACCACCGCGTCGGTGACCAGCTCCTCGGCGGGCACCTGCCCGGCGAGGGCCGCGGTCGACAGGCCGATGCGGGTGCGCAGCTCGTTGATGTCGGTGCGGCCGATGCGCTCGCCCAGCACGTGGGCGACGCCGGTCGTCGGGTGCAGCCGGCCGGCGGCCAGGTTCAGCAGGGTGGTCTTGCCGGCCCCGTTGGGGCCCAGCACGACCCAGCGTTCGTCCAGCTCGACCCGCCAGTGCACGTCGTGCAGCAGCGCGGCGCCGGACCGGCGTACGGCGACGCCGTCCAGGCTGACCACCAGATCCGCGTCCACGGGGCTGGCGGCGGGGGCGGCGGCGGGGGCGCCGGGGATCAGGTCACCAGTCACCCGCCCATCCAACCACGCACCTCCGCACCGCCCCCCACGGGCGGCGTCCACGCCCTAGGGTGGGGCGCCGTGTCGTTGGTCACCGCACGGGGGAGGCGCGGATGTCACACCGGGAGCACGTCGGATGAGCGCGGTCATCGAGATCGAGGGGCTGCGCAAGACGTTCCACGGCCCGTACCGGAGCCGGCACGTCGCCGTGGACGGCTTCGACCTGCTGGTGGGGCGGGGCGAGGTGCACGGCTTCCTCGGGCCGAACGGCTCGGGTAAGACCACCACGCTGCGCGCCCTGCTCGGCCTGGTCCGCGCCGACTCCGGCAGGATGCGGCTGTTCGGCGAGGACGTCCCGCGCGCGCAGGCGCGGGTGGCCGCCAAGGTCGGCGCGATCGTGGAGACCCCGCAGTTCTTCGGCAACTTCACCGGGCACCGCACGCTGCGGCTGCTCGCCCTGGCCGGCGGGGTGCCGACCCGGCGGGTCGACGAGGTGCTGGCGCAGGTGGGGCTGCTCGACCGGGGCGAGGACGACGTGCGGGGCTACTCGCTGGGCATGCGGCAGCGGCTCGCGGTGGCCTCGGCGCTGCTCAAGGAGCCGGAGTTGCTGATTCTCGACGAGCCGGCGAACGGGCTGGACCCGGCCGGCATCCGGGAGATGCGGGACCTGATGCGGTCGCTGGCCGACGCGGGGATGACCGTCCTGCTGTCCAGCCACATCCTCGGCGAGATCCAGCTGATCTGCGACCACGTGACGATCGTCTCGGCGGGGCGGCGGGTGGCCTCCGGCCCGGTCGCGGAGGTCCTGGCCGGCCACGACCGACACGAGTGGCTGGTGCGCGTGCCGGAGCCCGAGCGGGCGGCGGAGCTGCTGCGCGCCGCCGACCTGATGGTGGACGAGCGCCCCGACCACCTGGTGGTCGGCGGGGTGTCCGACGCCGGCGAGGTCAGCCGGCTGCTCGGCGAGCAGGGGCTGTGGGTGCGCGAGCTGGTCCCGCTGCGGCCGGACCTGGAGAGCGTCTTCCTGGAGCTGACCGACGGCGGCACGCACGACGGGGAGGCAGGGGCATGAACCTGGTCCGGGCCGAGTGGGAACGGCTGGCGGCGCGCCGGTTCGTGCGGCTCATGCTGGCGCTGCTGGTGCTGGCGTTCGCGATCACGGCGGCGACCGCGCTGGTGGGTTCGCACCGGCCGTCGTTCACCGAGATCGCCGCTGCGCGACAGAGCGCCGCCGCGGAGCGGCAGGCGTTGGAGGAGACGTTCCAGCAGTGCTTGGCGGCCGTACGCGGGACGCTGCCGCCGGAGGAGGCCCAGGACTACCCGCCGGACTGTTCGGTGTTCGACCCGGGGCAGCGCGACCGGCTGCCGGTGACCGCCGACTATCTCCACGGGGTGTTCACCTTCGCCGACCAGGCCCGGCCGCTGCTCTACTTCCTCGTCTTGTTCCTGGTGCTGTTCGGGTTCCTGGTGGGTGCGTCGTACATCGGGGCGGACCTGTCCACCGGCGGGGTGGTGAACCTGTTGATCTGGCGGCCCCGGCGGCTCGCCGTGCTCGGCGCGAAGCTGGGCACCCTGCTGGGGGCGGTGACGCTGCTGTCGGTGCTGGCGTCGGCGGCGTACCTGGGGGTGTTCTGGCTGATCGGGCAGGGCGCCGGGCTGCCCGGGGCGACGGGCGGGGACTTCTGGCCGTCGCTGGGGCTGGTCTGGCTGCGCGGGCTGGTGCTGGTGCTGCTCGTCACGACGGCCGGCTTCGCCCTGGCCACGCTGGGCCGGCGGACGGCGGCGGCGCTCGGCGCGGTGACCGCGTACGCGGTGGTGTGGGAGCTGGGCCTGCGGGTGGTGGTGGAGGTGGTGGGCCTGCCGCGCGGCGAGGACTGGATGCTCTCCACGTATCTCGACGCCTGGCTGACGGGCCAGGCCCGGCTCTCCGACGCGACCGCCTGCCGGGGGGTGGGCGGCTACTGCGACGGCAGCTACCAGATCGGCTGGGGGCTCGGGCTGGTGGTGCTGCTGGTGCTCGTCGGCGCGCTGACGGCGGCGGCGTTCGGCGCGTTCCACCGCCGCGACCTCAGCTGAGCCGACCGCCGGGCGCCACACCTCGCCTGGCCGCCCGCCAGGACGGCGACACCTTGCAGCACCCCGCGCGGTGGTGAAGAATTCCTTCACATGAGCCGCGCGGGGTCAGCCCACGGTGCTGCCGAAGACCTCGTCGCGCACCGCGTCCAGGGCCGTGCGCAGCGCGCCGTGCAGGATCGGCTCCTCGGTCAGCCCGGTCGGCACCACCCGGGGCCGGACCAGGGTGATCGCGGCCACCTCGTGCTGCACCCGCTCGGCGAGCGCCGCCCCGCCGGCCTGGCCGACCTCGCCCGCGAGCACCACCAGCGGCGGGTCGAGCACCACGCAGGTGCTCGCCACGCCCAGGGCCAGCCGGCGGGCCAGCTCGTCGAGCAGCGGGCCGCCGACGGCGATCGCCGCGCGCACCGCGTCGGCCGCCGAGTCGGCCGGCAGCCCGTGCTCCCGGGCCACGGCGAGCACCGCGTCGGCCCCGGCGAGCTGCTGGAACGCCGGCTTGGCGCGGCGCGACACGTCGCGCGGGATGGGCACGCCGGGCACCGGCAGGTAGCCGATCTCGCCGGCCGCGCCGCTGCTGCCGTGGTGCAGCCGGCCGCCGAGCATGATCGCCAGGCCGACGCCCGCGCCCACCCAGACCAGCACGAAGTCGCGGTTCTCCCGGGCCGCCCCGGACTGCGCCTCGGCCACGGCGGCCAGGTTGACGTCGTTCTCGAAGACCACCGGGGTGGCCAGGTCCTCGCGCAGCGCGGCGAGCAGGCCCCGGTGCCAGCGCGGCAGGTTGAACGCGAACGTGATGTCGCCGCTGGCCGGGTCGACCAGGCCGGGGGTGCCCAGCACCACCCGGCGCACGCTGGACAGCTCCGCGCCCGCGCCGCTCGCGGCTTGGACGACGGCGTTGTGCACCACCCCGACCGGGTCGTCGGTGTCCCGGGTGGACTGCTCCACCCGGGAGACGACCGCACCGGTGATGTCCGCGCAGGCGGCCACCACCCGCTCGGCGCCGACGTCCACCCCCACCACGTACGCCGAGCCCGGCCGGACGGCGTACAGCTGGGCGTTCGGGCCCCGCCCGCCGGCCTGCTCGCCGACCCGGGCGACCAGGCCGCGTTCCTCCAGCCGCTCGACGAGCTGGGAGGCGGTGACCTTGGACAGCCCGGTCAGCTCGCCGAGCCGGGCCCGGGTCAGCGGCCCCTGCTCCAGCAGCAGCTCCAGCGCCGCGCGGTCGTTGAGCGCCCGCAACAGGCGGGGGGTGCCGGGCAGGCGGGTCGCACTCATGCCACGTCCTCAAATTTTCGTAAACTTTGCTAACCAAACCGACACGCGGGTGACCGTAGCGTAACGGCCGCCCCGGACCTGGGTACTCGGACGACCCGGCACCCGCCGACGCCTCCGGTACGACGACCGCGCCCGACCGGGCACGGCAGAGGGGAGACCTCCGTGGCGACCGATCCTGGACTGCGCCGGCTCGCGCTGGGCACGCTGCTGGCCGCGTACCCGGGGCCGGTCCCGCCGGACTGGGCCGTCGAGCTGGTCGCCGAGGGGCTCGCCGGGCACACCCTGTTCGGCACGAACGTGCACGACCCGGCCCAGGTGGCGGCGAGCACCGCCGCGCTGCGCGCCGCCCGGCCCGACGTGCTGGTCGCGATCGACGAGGAGGGCGGGGACGTGACCCGCCTCGCCCACGCGACCGGCAGCCCGTACCCGGGCAACGCCGCCCTCGGCGCGGTCGACGACCCGGCGCTGACCGGGCAGGTCTACGCGGCGATCGGCGGCGAGCTGGCCGCCCTGGGGATCACCGTGGACCTCGCCCCGACCGTGGACGTGAACACCGCCGACGAGAACCCGGTGATCGGCACCCGCTCCTTCGGCGCGGACCCGGCCCGGGTGGCCGCTCACTCGGCCGCCGCCGTCGCCGGCCTCCAGTCGACCGGCGTGGCCGCCTGCGCCAAGCACTTCCCCGGCCACGGCGCGACGGTCGCCGACAGCCACCACGAGCTGCCCACCGTCGACGCGTCCCCGGCGCTGCTGCGCGAGCGCGACCTGCCCCCGTTCGCGGCGGTCGTCGACGCCGGGGTCCGGTCGATCATGACCGCGCACATCCGGGTGCCCGCGCTCACCGGCGACGGCCCGGCCACCTTCAGCCGCCCGGTCCTGGTCGACCTGCTGCGCCGCGAGCTGGGCTTCACCGGGGCGGTGATCACCGACGCGCTGGAGATGAAGGGCGCGGCGCTGGCCGCCGGCGGCGTCGGCCCGGCCGCCGTCCTGGCGCTCGCCGCCGGGGCGGACCTGCTCTGCATCGGCGCGCGGGTCGACGCCGGCCTGGTCGAGCGGGTCGCCGCCGAGATCGTCGCCGCGCTGCGCGACGGCCGGCTGGGCCGGGCCCGGGTCGAGCAGGCCGCCGGCCGCGCCGCCACGCTCGCCGCCGGAACGCGGGCCGCCGCGCACGCCGCCGCCGGAACGCGGGCCGCCGCGCACGCCGCCGCCGGAACGCCGGCGCCCACCCCCACCGACCTGGGGTACGCCGCCGCGCGGCGCGCCGTCCGGGTGGAGGGCGACGTCGTCGGGCTGGGCCGGCCCCTCGTCGTACGGCTGGAAGCCGCGACCACGATCGCGCAGGGGCGGGTGCCGTGGGGCCTCGGCCCGCACCTGGCCGGGTCGGAGGAGATCCGGGTGGTGGCCGCCGAGGCGGACGCGGCGGCCCTGCGCGCCCACGCCGGGGAGCGGCCGATCGTGCTGGTCGGCCGGCACCTGCACCGGCTGCCGGGCGGCGCGGCGCTGGTGGACGCGCTGGCCGCCGCGCACCCGGTGGTCGTGGTCGAGATGGGCTGGCCGGGGCGGTGGCGGCCGGCGGGGGCGCGCGCGTTCGTCACCACGTACGGCGCGAGCCACGCCAACGGCCACGCGGCGGCCCGGGCGCTGGGCCTGACCGGCTGACGGCCGGCCGCCCGACTTCCTGACCGCCCGCCGCCCGCCTTCGGGCCGGCCGGGGCGCACCCCGCCGCCGACCCACTCTTGAACGCGTTCAAGTCGTGCCCTACGCTGAGCACGACCTGATTTTGAACGTGTTCAAGAAAGGTGCCGGGATGGACGTCAAGGTCTGGATGTACCTGGTCTACCTCGCGGTCAGCATCGGCCTGACCGTCTGGGTGGCGCGGTCGCTGTCCCGCAACGGGCTGGTCTTCCTGGAGGAGGTCTTCGCCGACGAGCGGCTGGCCCGCGCCGTGAACAGCCTCCTGGTCGTCGGCTTCTACCTGCTCAACCTCGGCTACGTCACGGTGGCGATGCGACACCGCGACCCGGTCACCGGCACCAGCGAGGCGATGGAGGAGCTGTCCCTGAAGGTGGGGCTGGTGCTGCTGGTGCTCGGCGCGCTGCACTTCTTCAACGTGTTCGCGCTCGGCCGCTACCGCCGGGGCCGGCTGCGCCAGCTCGCCACGCACCCCCCGGTGGCACCCGTCGCCCGGCTCGCCCCGCCACCCGCCCGGCCCGGCCCGCACGCGCCGCACGTGCCGTACCCGGTCGCCCCGCAGCCCACCGGCCCGCAGCCCGCCGGGCCCCCGGCCGCCCCGCACGGTGGCGCGCCCGGCACCGGGCCGGTCCCGCCGGCGCGATGAGCGGACACCCGGCCGTTCCGGCGGGCGACGCCGGTCCCACCGCGCACGGGGGCGGTGGGACCGGCGGCCTCACCGTCCTCTACGACGCGCACTGCCCGCTGTGCCGGGCCGCCCGGCGCTGGCTGGCCACGCGCGCCCAGCTCGTACCCCTGGAGTTCGTGCCGGCCGGGTCGGTCGAGGCCCGGCGGCGCTTCCCGGGCCTCGACCACGACGCCACGCTGCGGGACCTGACCGTGGTGGCCGACACCGGCGAGGTGTACGCGGGCGACGGGGCCTGGTTCGCCTGCCTGTGGGCGCTGGCGGACCACCGGGCCACGGCCGAGCGGCTGGCCCGGCCGCACCTGATGCCGCTGGCCCGGCGGGTGGTGGCGACCGCCTCGTCGATCCGTGCGCTGGTCCGCGAGGAGTGGGACGGATCGGCCGGCCCCGAACCGGGATACGGTGACGACGATGACCGAGCAGACTGCGCCGACGACCGCTGCGGGCGAGGCGGCGACCGTCCGGGGTGAGCAGACGCGGCGGCTCATCCTGGACACCGCGCTGCGGATGTTCCGGGAGCGCGGCTACGCCCGCACCACCATGCGGGCCATCGCCCAGGAGGCGGGCGTCGCGGTCGGCAACGCGTACTACTACTTCGGCTCCAAGGACCACCTGATCCAGGAGTTCTACGCGGGCACGCAGGTGGAGCACCGGGCCGCCGCGGCGGCGGTGCTGGCGCGGGAGTCCGGGTTCGGGCAACGGCTGGCCGGGGTGCTGCACGCGGGCCTCGACGTGCTCACCCCGTACCACGAGTTCGCCGGGACGTTCTTCAAGACCGCGGCCGAGCCGACGTCGCCGCTGAGCCCGTTCTCCGCCGAGTCCGCCGCGCCCCGGCAGGCGTCGGTGGCGCTGTTCCGCGAGGTGCTCGACGGCTCGACCGCGAAGGTCGACCCCGAGCTGCGCCCGGAGCTGCCCGAGCTGCTCTGGCTGGCGTACCTGGGGATGATCCTCTACTGGGTGCACGACCGCTCCCCCGGGCAGGCGAAGACCCGGCAGCTCGTCGACGGGGCGGTGCCGCTGGTCGACCGCCTCGTCGGCCTGTCCCGGCTCCGGGTGCTGCGCCCGGCCACCCGCCAGGCGATCACCCTGATCCGCACGCTGCGTCACTGACCCTCGGGCGTCAGGTTTCGCTCATCCGCAGGTCAAGTCCACTAGACGACACCCCCGACCCGCCGACACCCCTTGCCCACCGCCAATCTCGTTACGTAGCGTCATGGGCGGAACAGCGGCCGGCGGAGCGACCGGCCGCCCCATGGGGAGGGCCTGGGGGGAGGCCGCGCGGATCGTGGATCCGGCCCGGGATCCACGATCCGCGCCGCGCCCTACCGCCCCAACTTGCCACCCTTTATGGATAGCTGTCGTTGATTCGACAGCTTTTCGGCATCGACGCGAGAGCTGACCTTTGGGATGCTTTGCGTCATTGACACGCTCTGATCCATCGGTTCCCGATCCTTCCCCATCGCAGGATCCCGCTGGTTTCCGGCGAGCGGAAGGAAGGGGCCCCGGCCCGCCAGGCTTTGGCATCGTCCTGTCCGCCTGCCGGTCCGTCCCGTCCGGCAAGACAGACCGAAGGGAGCCATCGTGCGTCACGTCCGCAGGGTGCTTGCACTCGTCCTGTCCACGGTGACCATGAGCGGCGCATTCGTTGTCGCCCTCGCGTCACCCTCGCAGGCCGCCGTGTCCTGTTCCGGGACTGTCACCTACAGCGAGAGCTACGGTCCCGGCGAATTGACGATCTTCTACAACACCTCCAACGGCGGCACGAACAGCGCCTGCTTCTACCACAAGGGCGCGGCGTACGGCGTCGCCGCACCGACCTACGTACGCGCGTACCGATGCACGCAGCAGTCCGGCGAGGGGCAGCCATGCACGGTGGCGGCCAGTTCCAGCGAGGACTTCGGAAACTACGCCTACTACGCCGGGCCGCGAGGCGTCACGGGCACCGCGAACTACTGCGTCGCCGCGGTCGGCTACATCGACTGGCAGGGTTACCGGTACACGATCAGCAGCGGGCGACAGGGCTGTTGACCCGACTGGGCTGACCGGGGACGCCGGCCGGGGCCGGGACGCCCGCCTACGGCGGATAGACCCCGTACGACCGCCAGCCCCGGTCCGGGAAGCCGGCGGCCTCCGCCACCCGCGCCGACGCGCCGTTGGCCGGGTCGTGCCGGTAGGTGGGCACGGCCCCCTCGTCGAGCACCCGCCGGGCGGCCTGGGCCACCAGCCGCCGGGCCAGCCCCCGGCCCCGGGCGGCCCGCACCGTGCCGACGGCCAGCTCGTGACCGTGCGCGTCGTGCCGCTTGATCGCCACGCCGGCCAGGTACCGCCCGTCGGCGTCCCGCACCACCAGCACCTCGCGGTCGAACAGCCCCAGCCACCGGGGCAGCCCCGGCTCGGTCGGCGCGACCCACTCCCCCACCTCCGGCAGCGGGGCCGGGGCCAGGGTCCACCGGAACACGTCGTCGTTGGGCACCCAGCGGGGGTGGGTGACGGCACCCGGCAGGCCGGCGAGCAGCCGCCGGTGCGACCGGGCGGCGAGCGCCCGGACGGCCGGGACGTGCCGGGGCGCGACCGAGAGCACCGTGCCGTGCCCGTCGCCGACCGCGATCGCCGGGCGGAGCCGGCCGTCCCAGGCGGGCAGGTCACGCCGGTACGAGCCGACCACGTGCAGCCCCGGCCCCGGCGGCCACCGCCCGAGCCAGGTCACGAGGTGCAGGTACAGCCGCCGGTCGCCCACCGGTCGCCTCCCTCCGCCGCGCCCGCCGGGGGCGCCGACATGATCACGGTACGCCGGTGGGCGCGCAGCCGTGCGCGGGTTGGTGGGGGCCCGGGGGTGGGCGGCCGGGCAGCGGGGCCGCCGACGACGGGCGGCGCGCCGTCACACCGCCGGCGGCGGGAACCCGGGGCGCTCCGACCACGTCATATCTATTTCCATACATGTACAACTTTCTCTGGGACGGTAAGGTCATGCCGAATCTGCCTGAGGACCGACACGAGCAGGACGCCGAGCGGCGCCGGCGGGGCACGCGCGGGTGGTTCCCGGCACAGCCGGCATACCGGGAGGCCCGCAACGCGCGCGGCGCCCGGCCGGCCTTGTCCTGGGCGGAGCTGAACCGGCTGCCGGCCGGCTGCTCCACCCGGCGCGGCCTGACGGCCCGCTGACCCGAACCGACGCGGGGCCGGGTGGGCTCAGAGCTGCGCGGCGATGGCCTTCGCGCTGTCCACGTCCGGGCCGGGCAGCGGGACGAAGACCGTCCGCCGGTAGTACTCCAGCTCGCGGATGCTCTCCCGGATGTCGGCCAGCGCCCGGTGGGCCAGCCCCTTCTTGGGCTGCCCGAAGTAGACCCGCGGATACCAGCGCCGGCACAGCTCCTTGATGGAGGAGACGTCGATCATCCGGTAGTGCAGGTGGGCGTCGAGGCGCGGCATGTCCCGGGCGATGAAGCCCCGGTCGGTGGCGATCGAGTTGCCGCACAGCGGGGCGGAGCGGGCGTCCTTCACGTGGCTGGTGACGTAGTCGAGCACCAGGTCCTCGGCCTCGGCGAGGGTCACGGTGGACCGCCGGACCTCCTCGGTCAGCCCGGACTTGCCGTGCATGGTGCGCACGATCTCCGGCATCGCCGCCAGCGCCGCCTCGTCGGCGTGGACGACCACGTCGACCCCGTCGCCGAGCACGTTGAGGTCGGGGTCGGTGACCAGCGCGGCGACCTCGATCAGGGCGTCCCTGCCGAGGTCCAGCCCGGTCATCTCACAGTCGATCCAGACGAGGAGATCAGCCACGCGCACAGCCTACGCGCAGCCCGCACCCTCGCGCCTCGGCGGCGTACGCGGGATGGACCGCTAGGGTTTCCCCGTGCCAGCTGAACCGATCGCGCCACCCTCCGTGACCGCCGACGAGCCGGGCGGCCGCCGGGTCCGCCGGCTGGTCACGGTGCTGGCCCTGGCGGCCGTGCTGCCCGCGCTGTACCTGCCGGGCCTGAAGCACGACTTCCTCGATCTCAAGATCTACATGCGGGCGATGGACTGGTGGGCCGCCGGCCACCCGCTCTACGACTACGTGCAGCCGGACCGGGTGCAGGGCGAACTGTACTTCACCTACCCGCCGGTGAGCGCGCTGCTGCTGCGCCCGTTCGCGCTGCTGCCGCTGGGGCTGACGATCGCGGTCTTCACGGTCCTCACCGTGCTCGGCGTGGTGGTGACCACGCGGTGGCTGCTCGCCCCGGTCGTGGCCCGGCACGGCCTGCCCCGGGTGTTCACCCTCACCGTCGGGGTGCTGCTGGTCTTCGCCGTGGAGAGCACCCGGGAGACGATCACCTTCGGCCAGATCAACATGCTGCTGGTCGTGCTGATCCTGGCCGACCTCCTGTTCGCCGTGCCGCAGCACCGGCGCTGGGCGGGCGTGGGCGTCGGGCTGGCCACCGCGCTGAAGCTCTACCCCGGCATCTTCATCGTCTACCTGCTGGCCACGCGGCGGTGGCGGGACGCGGCCGTGGCCTCGGCGACCGCCGCCGGCGCCACGCTGCTCGCCGCGGCCGTCGCGCCGGCGGACTCGTGGCGGTTCTTCACCCACGAACTGTGGGCGACCGACCGGGTGGGGCGCACCGACTACACCGGCAACCAGTCGCTGTTCGGGCTGCTCAGCCGGCTCACCGCGCCCGCCGAGCCGAGCCGGGCGCTGTGGCTGGCGCTGGCCCTGCTGGTCGCCGGGTACGGGCTGTGGCGGGCCGCCCGGGCCGCCCGCGCCGGGGACGCGCTGACCGGCCTGACGCTGACCGGCCTGGTCGGGGCGCTGGTCAGCCCGATCACCTGGACCCACCACATCTACTGGTTCGTGCCGGCGGTGGTGCTGCTGGCCGACGCGGCGCTCGGCACGGATCCGACGACGCCGGCCGGGGCCCGACGCCGACGGTGGCTGACCGGCCTGGCCGTCGGCACCGGCGCGCTGATCGGCTACGGGGTGGTGTCGTTCCACGACTGGGGGGTGGCCCCGGTGCCCACCGACTCGCCCGGCGAGTTCCTGGCGCGCAACGCCTACGTGCTGCTGAGCCTGCTGCTGGTGGCGGCCCTGCCCGTCGCCCGCCCCGCCCCGGCATCCGCCCATCAGGGCGAGAAATCGCACCAAATGGACAGTTGTCCCGAGTAGCGTCGTTACCGGCTAATCTTACCCATACCTCGGGCATCCCCCGTGGCACCGATCCCCCGGTGCAGGCGGCCCTCCGTGTCGGCAGCACGGAGGGCCGCTCGCCTGCCGTGCAAGGAAGGGCCCCCGCTTAACGCCTCCGGTCGAGAGGGGCTCCCCGCTCACCGCCCCGCAGGGCACCGGGCCGCCCCGCCGGGCGCCGGGTCAGGGGCGCCGGGTCAGGGGCGCCGGGTCAGGGGCGCCGGGTCAGGGGCGCCGGGTCAGGGGCGCCGGGTCAGGGGTGCCGGCGACGGGCGCTGGGCGCGGCGGGGCGGATGCGGCGCGGCTCGACGCGTACCGGCCGGGTGGTGGCCTCCGGCGCCGCCGGCGGCCAGGCCGGCGGGCCCGCAAGCGCCGACGACCCCGACGACGCCGGGCGGGCCGACGGGCCGGGCGGGAAGGGCGGCGGGGCCAGGTCCGCGAGGGTGGCCGGGCGACGGGCCGGGGCCGGGCCCAACGCGGGCCGGAGCCGCCCGGCCGCCGCGCCCACCGCGACCAGTTGCCGGTCGGCGGGCACGGCCGGGTCCGGCGCGGGACGCGCGCCCAGCCCACTGAGCGAGGTCACCCCGAGCCGGTCGGCGAGCACCGGGACCTGGTCGGGCTCGACCACGAAGACCACCTCGCGCGGTCGCGCCGGGCGCAGCAGCAGCGCGGCGGAGGCCACCAGCAGGACGCCGAGGGTGGCCAGCAGCCAGGCGGCGGCCGGGAACCAGTCGGCGGCCACGCGCGCCTGGAGGGCCACCGCCCCGACTCCGACGGTGAACCCGCCGGCGGCGTCGGGGTGCCGGGACAGGACGCCGAACACGCCTGCGGCCAGGAGCGCCGGGATACCGATGGTGAGCAGCAGCATGCCGACGAGCGCGCGAGCGATCCGCATCCGTGTCGTTCCTTCCGTGGCCTGGGTACTCGGCCGACCTTACCGGCGCAAAAGGCGCAATCGACCCGATATCAGCAGCAACGGCGTACGACGGGGGCCGGAAACGGGCCGGCCCGCCGGGTGGACCGGCGGGCCGACGGGCGGGGGGCTCCCGGATCAGCTCGTCGCGGCCGGCCCCCGCCGGGTACGGGCGAACGCGAGCCCGCCGAGGACCAGCCCGGCCAGGCCGGCGACCAGCCCCGCGACGCCGAACGCGAGGCCCGCCCCGCCCTCGGAGTCGTCGTCATCGTCCGCCGCCGCGGCGGGCGCGGCCGGGGCCGGGGCGCCCTCCGTCGGGGCGGCGGCGGTGAGGGTGAGCACGGGGGCCGGCTTCTCCGGCTCCTCGGCCCCGGCGGCCGGCTCCTCGATCCAGCGCACCACCGTGCCGTCCGAGTAGGTCTGGAGCGCCTTGAACACCATCGTGTCCACCTGCGGCAGCGGCCCCATCGACACCGGGAACTCCTGGAACTGGCCCGGCTTCACCGCCGCGTCGCCGGTCGCCGTCCAGGTGATCTTCGCCACCGCCTCGGTGACCTCGCTGCCGTGCACCTGCACCGGCGGGTCGACCTTGCGCTTCTCCACCGCCACCGTCCACCCCGGCACCGGCATCGTCGACACCGAACCGACCGGCGCGTTCTCCGGCAGCACCACCTCGACCTTCGTCGTCGACGTCTCGTCGCTCTCGTTCGGCACCCGGAACGCGAACCGGCCGTAGCCGCCCTGCGTCGCCTCCTTCGGGTTGACCGAGACGTGCGCCGAGGCGGGCGCGGCCACGCCGAGCACCACGGCGGCGACAGCGCCGAGGGCCAGGGCGGCGGCGGTTACGGAACGGCGGTGACGGAGCATGGGGGACTACCTTTCGTCAACGGATCGGCACGGTGGCGCTCACCGTGGCCTGGTCGATGTCCGAGATGCGGACGGTGAAGCGGAACTGCCAGTCGCCCGAGGCGGGCAGGTTGATCTCCCCGGACGCGTGGTTGTCGGTCAGCGGCAGCAGCGGGATCTCGATCGGCTCGATCCCTGCCGACGGCAGCGCGGCGGTCGCCTTCCACTCGGCCACCGGCTGCGGCCGGTTGTCCGACGTGTACGCGTACAGGTGCATCGAGTTGTTGCCCCGCCGGGCCGGGTCCAGCTCCACCTGGAGCGAGTAGAGCGGGCTGGACAGCGTGGTGGTGAAGAAGTTGTCCGGCGTGCCGGCCACCTCGGCGGCGCTGCGGGCCGGCGGGGTCTGCACCAGGGTCGCCGTCACGCCGAGCACCACGGCCGTGATCGCCATCTCGACCCAGACCGCCCGGCGCACCGGGGCCGGGTGGGCCGCGGCGGTGCGCCGGCGCACCAACGCCCGGGAGTACGCCGCCACGCCGATCACCAGCGCGAACAGCAGGATCTTGGCCAGCACCAGCCGCCCGTACGTGGTGTCGACCAGGGCCGCCGGGGTGGCCACCTCGATCAGCGCCTGCACCGTGCCGGCGAGCAGCAGCGCCGCGACCGACAGCGCCGCCCAGCGCGACCAGACGGGCAGGATCGCGCCCAGCTCCCGCTCGTCGGCCAGGCGCAGCAGGAAACCGCCGAGCATCACCAGCCCGCCCAGCCACACGGCCATGCTGCCCAGGTGCACCGCGTCGACCACCACCGACACCGCCGGCGCGGGCGAGGCCGCCGGGTGCCCGGCCAGCGGCCAGGTGAACAGCGCCGCGCCGCCGAGGACCGCCAGGATGATCGCGTCGGTGCGCCCCACCGGCCCGGCGAAGAGCGGGCGGAGCAGGAACGCCGCCGCCGCGAGCAGGCCGAGCCGGACCAGGTGCGCCGTGCCGTACGTGCCGCCGAGCACGTCGGCGAAGCCCGCGCCGGTCACGTCGAACAGCCCGCCGCCGGCGGTGTAGGGCACCTGGAGCCACAGCTCGGCCACGGTGGCGAACGCCAGCACGCCGACCCCCGCCCAGGCGAGCCGGGCCGGGCCGCGGCGGTCGAGCCGGCGCGGCCACAGCGCGCCGAGCACCAGCGCGGGGCCGACCAGCAGGAGCAGGCCGGCGTAGCCCAGGTACTTGGCGACCTTGACCCCGGTCTCCACCACCGGGTCGGCCCGGGTGTCGGACCCACTGTCCGTCGGCGGGGTCGACGGCGCGCCCACCGACCAGGTGAACGCGCCGGAGATCGGGTGGTTGTCCGCCGAGATCACCCGGTAGCTGATGAGGTACGTCCCGCGCCCCGCCGACGGGTCCACCGGGATGGTCACCACGGTGTCGGAGAACGACGGCTCGCCCCGGTCGGCCCGCGCCCCGTCCGGGGCGATCACCCGGATCTTCCCGGCCACCTTGCGCACCGGCTCGCTGAACGTCAGCACCACCTCGGACGGCGCGCTCGGCACCACGGCGGAGGCGGCCGGGCTGCTGCTCACCAGCACCGCGTGGGCGCTCGCGGGGGTGGCCGGGGCCAACAACAGGGCGACGACGGTGACCAGCAGGCCGGCGAGCGTGCCGAGGCGCGCGAGCCGGCGGGGGGGCCGGAGAGTGGCAGCAGTCATGCCGGCCATGCTCGCCGATGAACGGACCGATCGGCGAGCCCCACCCGGCGGTCGGGCGCGCCGCCGGCGCTTCCCGGGGTCGCCGACGCCTGCGGGTGCCCGCCGTCCGGCCGCGCCGACAGCGCCACGCGGACGTAGTCGCAAGTCATGAGGGGATGGTCGGGCGGGGCACCGGAAAAGTTCCCGGAGTGGGCCACGTCATCGGAAGGGTCGAAGGACCCTGCCGGTCACCGGCACGCCGCGTACCGTGGTCTGACGTGATCCCCGCGCCGCGCGAGCCCGCCGCCGACGGTCCCACCGACCCGGCGGGTGGTCGTGTCCCCGACCCGGCGGCCCCGCGCGGGGCCGACCCGGCGACCGGCTGGGCGCTGGCCGCCCGCGACGGCGACCCGGCGGCCCAGGCGGCGTTCGTCCGGGCCACCCAGGCCGAGGTGTGGCGGTTCGCCGCCGCGCTGGTCGACCCCGACACCGCCGACGACCTCACCCAGGAGACCTACCTGCGGGCGTTCCGGGCGCTGCCCGCCTTCGCGGGGCGGTCCAGCGCCCGCACCTGGCTGCTCGGCATCGCCCGCCGCGCCTGCGCCGACCACCTGCGCGTCGTGGTCCGCCGCCGCCGGCTCGCCGAGCGGCTGGCCAGCCACGCCCACACCGACCTGCCGCACCCGGACCCCGCCGGGCAGCTCGGCGCCGTCGACCTGGTGCGCCGGTTGCCCGCCGAACGACGCGGGGCGTTCGTGCTCACCCAACTGCTCGGCCTGTCGTACGCCGAGGCCGCCGCCGTGGAGGGGGTGCCCGTCGGCACCATCCGCTCCCGGGTGGCCCGGGCCCGGCACGACCTGGTCGAGTCGGCCGGCGACGCGCTCGCCGGATGATCAGGGAACCGCAGCCGGGGCCGGGACGACCAATGAGCGTGACCGCATCGCACACCGGGGCCACCCGCTGGGCCGCCGTCCGGCCCTGGCTCGGCGTCGCCGCCCGGCTCGGCCTGGCCGCCGTCTGGCTGGTCGCCGGCGGGGCCAAGGTCGGCGACCTGGCCGCCTCCGGGCGCGCCGTCAACGCCTACCAGGTCATGCCGTACGACGTCGCGACCGTGATCGGCGCGGCGCTGCCCTTCGTCGAGCTGGCCCTCGGTGCGCTGCTGCTGGTCGGCCTGGCCACCCGCCTGGCCGCCGGGATCTCGGCGGCCCTGCTGGTGGTCTTCGTCGCCGGCATCGCCTCGGCCTGGTCGCGCGGCCTGGCCATCGACTGCGGCTGCTTCGGCAGCGGCGGGCAGCTCGCCGCCGGGCAGACGCCGAGCTACCTCCCGGAGATCCTCCGGGACCTGGGATTCCTGGCCCTGGCCGGGTTCCTGCTGACCTGGCCCCGCACCCCCGTCTCCGTCGACGGCTGGCTCGCGGGCCCACCGGTGGAGGACGATGATGAGTAGTCGCAAGGGGCAGCGGAACGCCGCCCGCGTGGTCCGCGAGCAGCTCGCCCGGGAGCGCCGGCGCAAGCGCACCCTCTGGACGTCGCTGGTGGCGGTCGCCGTGCTCGTCATCGCCGGCGGGATCGGCTGGGCCGTCTGGTCCAGCCAACGCTCCGACACCTTCACCGCCCCGCCGGGCGCGACCGAGGCCGGCACCGGCATCGCGTACGGGACGGGCCCGGTCACCATCGACCTGTACGAGGACTTCCTCTGCCCCGCCTGCAACCAGTTCCAGCAGACCAGCGGCGCGACGATCGACCAGCTCGTCAGCGAGGGCAAGGCGCGGGTGGTGTTCCACCCCGTCGCCTACCTCAACCGGTTCTCCACGACCGAATACTCCACCCGCTCCTCCGCCGCCTCCGGCTGCGCCGCGAAGGGCGGCAAGTTCCAGGAGTACGCGAAGGCGCTGTTCGCCAAGCAGCCGCCGGAGGGCGGCGCGGGGCTGAGCGACGACGAGCTGGTCGACATCGGCGCGGGCGTCGGGCTGAACCGGGACGACTTCGCCTCCTGCGTCTCCGACGGGACGTACAAGGCGTGGACCGAGCACGTCACCGAGGACGCGAGCCGGGCCGGCGTCACCGGCACGCCCACCGTCAAGGTCAACGGCGCGGAGGTCGCCGACCGGTCGCCCGCGGGCCTCACGGCGGCGGTGGCGGCGGCCGGCAAGTGACCCCCGCCGCGCCGCTTTCCGCCTTCCTCGCCCGGTTGGGCCGGCCGGCCGTCACCGCGCGGCTGGTCGGCGTGCTCGCCGGGCTGGCCGCCGTCCTCGCCACGGCGACGCCGGCCGCCGCGCACGGCGGGGAGTCGCCCGACGGCACGGACTACCGGGCCGAGGTGACCGGCGTCGCGCCGGCCCGGCCCGGGCTGACCGCCCGCGTCGTGGAGGGCGGGGCGCGGCTGGAGCTGGTCAACCGCACCGGGCGGCCGATCGAGGTGATCGGCTACACCGGCGAGCCCTACCTGCGCGTCGGGCCGGACGGGGTCTACGAGAACAGCCGCTCCCCGGCGACGTACCTCAACCGGACCCTCGCCGGGGACACGGCCCTGCCCGCCCGGGCGGACCCGGCCGCCGCGCCGGACTGGCGGCGCGTCGGCGACGGGCCGACGGCCCGCTGGCACGACCGGCGCGCCCGCTGGCAGGAGTCGGCCCCGCCGGCGGTGGTCCGCGCCGACCCAACCCGGGAGCAGCGGGTCCGGGACTGGGCGGTGCCGCTGCGCGACGGCGTCGAGCCGCTGGAGATCCGGGGCACCCTCGACTGGGTGCCGCCGCCCGACGCGTACCCCTGGTGGGTGGCGGCCACGCTCGGCTTCCTGCTGGTCGGCTCCGCCGGGCTGCTGGCGGCCGGCACCCCGCTCGGGGCGCGGGCGCTCGCCGGGGCCGGCGCGGCGCTGGCCGTGGGCGGGGTCGCCGCGATCGTGTTCACCGTGGGCCGGGAGCTGGACGCGGGCGCCACGGGCGTCGGCGGGGTGCTGCTGGGCCTGCTCGGCGGGCAGGTCTGGGCGCTGCTCACCGGCCTCGGCGCGCTCGCGGCGGGCGGCTACGCGCTGGCCCGCCGCCCCGCCGCCGACTTCGCCCTCGCGCTGGCCGGGGCGTGCCTCGCCCTGTTCGCCGGGGTCACCAACGTCGCCGTCCTGGCCCGCTCGGTCCCCCCGCTGCCCTGGCCGGGCGGGGTGGCCCGGGTCCTGCTCGTCCTGGTCCTGGCCACCGGGGCCGGCGCCACCGCGGCGGGCCTGCTCCGCCTCCGCGCCGCCGCCCACCGGGCCGTCCCCGCCCCGGCGGAGCCGGTCAGGGGGTGAAGCCGTAGGGCAGCTCCAGGCGGTGCGCGGCCAGCAGCTCCCGGTCGGCCAGCAGCTCCCGGGTGTCGGCGTCGGCGACGATGCGCCCGCCGTCGAGGATCACCGAGCGGTCGCACAGCTCCCGCGCGTACGGCAGGTCGTGCGTGACCATCAGCAGGGTCACCGGCAGGTCGCGCAGGATCTCGGCCAGCTCCCGGCGGGCCGCCGGGTCGAGGTTGGACGACGGCTCGTCCAGCACCAGGATCTCCGGGTGCATGGCCAGCACGGTGGCCACCGCCACCCGGCGGCGCTGCCCGAACGACAGGTGGTGCGGGGCCCGGTCGCGGTGCCCGCCCATCCCCACCGCCGCGAGGGCCTCGTCGACCCGGGCGGCCAGCTCGGCCCCGCGCAGGCCCAGGTTGGCCGGGCCGAACGCCACGTCCTCGGCGACCGTGGGCAGGAAGAGCTGGTCGTCGGGGTCCTGGAAGACGATCCCGACCCGGCGGCGGATCTCCGCGAGGGTGTCCCGGTCGCGGCCCACCGTCAGCCCGCCGACGCTCACCGTGCCCGCGGCGGCGGTGAGGATGCCGTTGAGGTGCAGCACCAGCGTCGTCTTGCCCGCGCCGTTGGGCCCGAGCAGCGCCACCCGCTCGCCGCGCGCCACGGTCAGGTCCACCCCGTCCAGGGCGACGTGCCCGTCCGGGTACGCGTACCGGACGCCGCGCACGTCCAGGGAGGGGGGGGCCGGGTTCTGCACGCCACCGATCATGTCAGGGCGACGGCGGTCGCGGCGATCCCGGCCGCGACCAGCGGCACCGTCGCCCCGACCAGCCACTGCCCTGCGCTCGCCGCGCCCGCGCCCTGCCACACCGCCGGCATCCGGCCGGCGTAGCCGCGCGACAGCATCGCCAGGTAGACCCGCTCGCCGCGCTCGAACGCGCGCAGGAACAGCGCGCCGATCCCGGCGGCGAAGCCGCGCAGCTGCCACAGGAAGCGCGGGTCGTCGCCGCGGGAGACCCGGGCCACCCGCATCCGGCGGGCCTCGCCGACCAGGACGTCCAGGTAGCGGAGCATGAACGTGGCGATCTGGGTGACGATCTGCGGGCAGCGCAGCCGGTCCAGGCCGACGATCAGGTCCCGCGTCGTCGTGGTCGCGGCCAACAGGAGCGACGCGAGCACGCCCAGCGTGCCCTTCGCGACGATGTTCCAGCCGCCGAGCAGCCCGTCGACGGACAGGGCCAGCCCGGCCACCTCGACCCGCTCGCCCGCGCCGAGGAACGGCAGCGCGACGGCGAAGAGCACGAACGGCAGCTCGATCGCCGCCCGGCTGAGCAGCCAGCCCGGCCCGACCCGGGCCAGCGCGGCCACGGCGGCGACCAGCAGGGCGTACCCGCCGAACGCCCAGAACGCCGTGCGGGGGGTGGCCACCACGGCGAGGGTGAACAGCACCATCGCGGCGATCTTCACCTCCGGCGGCAGGCGGTGCACCGGGGAGGTCGCCTCCCGGTAGAGCACGTGCGCGTGACCGGCCCCCATCGTCGGGCCGCCTACCGGGACCGCGCGGCGCGCGACGCGTCGTCGGCCGGGCTCCCGGCGGCCCGCCCGCCCGCCTCCGCCGTCGCCGCGCCGGCGGCCGGCTGCTGCGGGCCGCGGCGGCGCAGCAGCCAGAAGACGCCGCCGCCCACGGCGAACGTGAGCAGCACGCCGAGCACCCCGGACAGCCCGGTGGAGAGGAAGTCGTTGTCGAGGCCACGGACGCCGTAGTCGGCGAGCGGGCTGTCAACCAGCTCGTGGTCGCGCTCCTGCTGGGCGGGGCAGCTGCCGCCCGTGATCTCCCCCTCCGCGTCGACCGTGCAGCCCCGCAGCAGCGACGAGTCCAGCCCGTCGGGGTGCGCCGAGGCGTAGTTGCTCACCACGCCGGCCAGCAGCAGGGCGACCAGCAGCCCGCCGACGACGAATCCCCAGGGACGCTTGCTCATCGGGCACCTCCGGCAGCCGGGACGACGGGGGCCGGCGCGGCCGGCCTGAGGGCGCGCAGCGCGTAGACCAGATCGGGGCGGACCTTGGCGACGGTGACCACCGTGGTGGCGGTGATCAGGCCCTCGCCGATGCCGATGAGGAGGTGGACGCCGGCCATCGTGCCGGCCAGGCCGGCGAGGTTGCCGCCCAGGTCGGTGGTGCCGCCCAGCCAGTACTGGAGCACGAAGCCCTGGGACGCGACCACGACGCTGACCAGCGCCGAGACGAAGGCCGTCACGCCGAGGCCGACGGGGGTGCGGGGCAGCACCCGCAGCAGCAGGGCGATCAGCAGGTACGCCGCGGCGGTGCCGAGGACCGCCATGTTGGTGACGTTCAGGCCGAGCATCGCCACCCCGCCGTCGCCGAAGACCAGCGCCTGCACGACCAGCACGACCGCCACGCAGAGCGCACCGACCCACGGGCCGACCAGCAGCGCGGCGAGCGCGCCGCCGAGCAGGTGGCCGCTCACCCCGGCGGTGAAGATCGGGAAGTTGAGCATCTGGACGGCGAAGATGAACGCGGCGACGAGCCCGGCCATCGGGGCGAGCCGGTCGTCGAGGTCGCGCCGGCCGCGCAGCACGCAGAGGGTCAGCACGGCGAGGGCGAACGCGGCGAAGACGGCGGCGACCGGGCCGTTCACGATGCCGTTGGAGATGTGCATCGCCAGGGTTTCCACTCGACCTCCCGCAGGCCCGGCGGGAGCGTCCTCGCCGGCTCGACCCAGCCTATTTCCACAGATGAGCTGTTGCCAATCCCTTGCAACAGTGCGGAGGCGTCGATCACGGTGCGGTCGGCCCGGCGGACCCGGGACGGCGGTAGGGTTCGGCCATGACCGCGCCCGCCCGCCTCAGCCCCGGTGACCCCGCGCCCGAGTTCACCCTGCCGACCGACACCGGCGAGAGCCTCTCCCTGGCCGACCTGCGCGGCCGGACGGTGATCCTCTACGCCTACCCCGCCGCGATGACCCCCGGCTGCACCAAGCAGGCGTGCGACTTCCGCGACTCGCTCGCCTCGCTGCGGTCCGCCGGCTACGAGGTGGTCGGCATCTCGCCGGACAAGCCGGAGAAGCTGGCGAAGTTCCGCGAGCGGGACGCCATCACCTTCCCGCTGGTCGCCGACACCGACCGGGCGGTGCTCACCGCCTACGGCGCGTACGGCGAGAAGCAGTCCTACGGGCGCACGGTGACCGGGGTGATCCGGTCCACCTTCGTCATCGACCCCGACGGCAAGATCGAGCGGGCGCTCTACAACGTCAAGGCCACCGGCCACGTCGCCAAGCTGCGCCGCGACCTCGGCCTCGACTGAGCGACCCGGCCACCGGGCCCGCGCGGCTCGGTCGACACGGCCGGCGAGGCGGCCGCGCCCCGGCACAACGGCAAGCAGCGAGATGGCCGGGGCGGCACCCGCCACCCATACTTCCCTGGTAGCGATCAGACTACGGCCGGTGACGCCGAGGGTCGCCGGCCCCACCGTGGGCGGGCACCGCGACGAGGCGGCTGCCGGCATCCGCGGGCGGGAAGGGGCAGCTGTGGACTACGCCGAAATCGTGCACCTGGTCAACACCGATCCGGTGGCGCAGGTGTTGCTGGATTCGCCGGTCGCGATGCGGCTCGGCTACGTGGGCCTGGACGGCCACCCGCGCACCGTGCCGGTCGCGTACCTGTGGAACGGCGAGGCGTTCCAGTTCGCCAGCCCCACGACCGCGTACAAGGTGCGGGCGATCGCGGCGCACCCGCAGGTCTCCTTCAGCGTCGACACGTACTCGCCGGAGGTGCGGCGCAGGGTCGCGGCGCAGCTCGGGCCGACCGTCTCCGACTACACGCCCGTCGTCATGCTGGTGCGTGGCACGGCGTCGATCGAGGTCCACCCCGGGGTGCCGGACGTCCACGTCAAGGCGTCGTGGCGCATGTTCGCGGACAAGAGCCTGGCCCCGGGCTGGGAGCAGCAGAAGCGCGCGCACACCACCGACATGGCGGTGGTCACCATCAAGCCGACCCACCTCACGCTGTGCGACTTCGTGACCCGCTTCCCGCCGCCGGTCGAGATCAACGCGCCCGCCCACGACCCCGCGCACGGCGGGAGCGACAGCACGCCGGTCCCGGTCAACTGATCCCGGGCCCGGACCCGGGCGGTCCGCCTGCCGGACGGTGCCAACACGAGGGACGCCGAACCCTCTAGACTCCTCGGGCAGGCGGGAGTGGTGGAATTGGGTAGACACGCAGGATTTAGGTTCCTGTGTCCGTGAGGACGTGGGGGTTCGAGTCCCCTCTCCCGCACCACGCTTCCATCGCGCGCACCAGGGTTTCCGTCGCGCGCATCATCGCGGTCGACGGGCCGGCCGAGACTTCGACCGGCCCCGTCGCGCGCCGGACTCCGGCGCGACCGCCTCCCCCGGCTTGCCGAACCGACCCGGCCGTCCCATATTGATAGATGGCGATGCGTCGACGAGGCCGGTCGCCGCTGTCCGTCGCACGCCCCGGGAGGCTTCGATGTCACGACCGATCTTCGGCACCGTACGGCTGGCGCTCGGGCTGGTCACCGCGCTGGCGGTGACGCTGGTCGGCGGCCAACCGGCCACCGCGTCCGGCACCGCCACCACGGCGGCCACCTGGCGGCTGACCGACATCGGGCAGCGCATCTGCATCCCCGCCGGCCAGTCCTGGTGGACGTACTTCTGGATCACCATCGACGGGCAGTGGTCGACGCCGATCGAGGTCGGCGCGCGGAACCTGCCCGCCGGCACCACCACGAGCCTGCCGCAGGCCCCGATCCCGCCCGGGTCGAGCAACGGCAACACCGCGCTCACCCTGATCGCGATGACCCTGCCGCCGCTCTCCTACGGGGTCTACCAGCCGGAGCTGACGGCGTCGGACGGGGTGCAGACGCAGAGCGTCCCCGTCACGATCAAGGTCCAGGAGAGCTGGGGCTGCGCCTGAGCCCGGCCGGGGCCGACTCCCGCCGGGCCGACGGGGGTCGCGGGCGGCCGGCACCCGCTGTTGCGCCGGTCACGATCGGGCGTCCCCCGGGCGGCGGCGGGGCCAGGATGACGGGGTGAGCCTGCGCTTCGTCCTCGACCCCGACCCCACCGCCGAGCTGCGCGGACGGATCGTCGACCTGTGGGTGGACGTCACCAACGCCGGCGGCGCGGTCGGCTTCGTGCCGCCGGTCACCGCGGCCGACGTCCGCCCCGTCGCCGAGGCGACGTTCGCCGGCATCGTCGACGGCCCGGACCGGCTGCTCGTCGGCTACGACGGCGACCGCCCGCTGGCCGTGCTGGTCTTCGCCGACAACCGGTTCGACCTCAAGGCGCACTGGTGCGTGCTGAAGCGGGTGATGGTGCACCCGGGCACGCAGGGCCTGGGATACGGCTCGGCGCTGATGCGGGAGGCCGAACGGCTCGGCCGGAAGCTGGGCCGCCAGGCGCTGCACGTGACGGTGCGGGGCGGGCTGGGGCTGGAACGCTTCTACGCGCGGCTCGGCTACCGGGAGGTGGGCCGGCTGCCCGGCGCGCTGCGGGTCGCCCCGGGCGACGACCGCGACGAGATCCTCATGTGGCTCGACCTCACCGCCGGCAGCCCCGATGCCGAGCAGGCGTCGCGGTAGTCCGATCAATGGCCGGTTGCGGTGCGATCGCGTCGGCGTGTCGGGTAGCGGAGCCGGCCACACATCCCGCCCCGGCCAGGTGGGGACGCCGACGAGGCTCCGGGTCAGTTGCGGCAGCCGGCGGCGGGCGCTTCGGCGGCGAGCGGCACGACGGGCGTGTCCGGGGCCGACGGGCCGGCTGAGGCCGGGGCGGCCGACGGGGACGGGCGGGGCGACGTCGCGCGGGGCGACGGCGAGGCGCTGGGCCGGGGCGACGCGGAGCGCGTGGCCGGTCGGCCACCGCCGGCCGTCGCGCCGCCGTACATCCTGACCGTGCCGCGCTGGACCTGCCCGGGCGTCAGCCGGACGCCACCGGCGGTGACGCGGTGGCCGTAGACGTCGGTGACCCGGATCGAGAACGGGCCGGGGCCGACGCCGGACTCGACCAGCCAGTAGTTGTAGTCCTGCCGGTCGGCGGCGCGCCACCCGCCCGAGTCGCCCTGCCGCACCTCCACGGCGCGCAGCGGGTTGCCGTGGTCGGCGACCAGCACGGCGAACCAGTACCGCGAAGCGCCCTCCTTGATCCGGAACGCGAGCGGGCCGGGCAACGGCGGGTCGACCACCGCGCGGTAGCTGACGGAGACGACGCCCTGCACCGGGTCGGCGATCCGCGCGAACGCCTCGCGGGAGAGGTCCAGGTGGCCGGGCGCGCACTCGGGGCACTGGTCCATGACGAGGACCCGGACGGTGCCCTTCGGGCCCGTCACGTCGAGGTGGCCGCCGCAGGCCGCGCCGGCCGCGTACTCCGACGGGCCGAGCGCCACGTAGAGCCGGTTCGCCGGGGCGCTCGGGTAGGAGCAGTTGCCGCCCGCGCCCTTCGAGTCGTAGAACGTCGCCTTGCCCTTGTGGACGGCCCCACCGACCGGCGGCGCGGCGGCACCGGGCGCGGCGGCCGGCGCGGCGAGGGGGCCGGCGGCACGGGGCGGGGCGGCGCAGGCGGGGGTGGCCCCGGCGCGCAGGGCGAGGGTCAGGCCGAGGACGCCCGCGAGGACGGCCACCCCGCCGGCGGCGAGCCAGCGGGACCGGCCGGGGCCCGGGGCGCGGCGGCGGCCGGGGCCGCCGGCGGGTTGGGGGGCGTCCGGGGGCGCGCTCGCGTCGGTCACGCCGGTCGATGCTGCCGGACCCCCGGCGTCGGGGACAAGCCGGCTAAGCCAAAGCTAAGACGCCGGGCGTCACCAGGCGACGCCGATGCCGTCGCCCGGATACCAGTGCCGGGCCGGGGTCTCCCGGTACGCGAGGAACCGCCGGCCGGTGCGTTCGGCGTGCTCGGCGAGGACGTTCGTGGCGGTGACGTTGTCGGTGAGCAGCAGCGCGCCGGGGGCGAGCTTCGGCTCGACGGCGTCGAACTCGCGCCTCTCGTGGGCGCGGCTGTGGTCGCTGTCGTGCAGGAAGAGGTCGACGGGCCGGTCGAGCGCGCCGATCGAGGCGACGGAGTCCCCGACCACCAGGTCGACGACCCCGGACCAGGGCGCGGCACGGGCCAGGTAGCCGGCCTCGGGGTTGATGTCCAGCGAGGTGACCCGGCCGGGGTGGCCCTCGGCGGCGTTGCGCAGCAGGGCCGCCGCCAGCACGCAGCTGCCCAGCCCCTTGTCGACGCCGGTCTCGACCACGTGCGCGGGGCGGGTGGCGCGGACCATCGCGTACCAGCCGATCCGGCGGGCGTAGCGGACCTGGCGGTCGGCCAGGCCCCGGCGGGCCGCCCCGGCGGTGGCCCGCTCGATGTGCCGGCGCAGCTCGTCGTCGCCCTCGATCTCGGCGAACCAGCCGCGCACGCGGGCCACCGGCACGTCGCAGACGACGCTGACGAACCAGGACAGGTGGTGCCGGCTCAGCCCGGTCAGCTCGTACGTGTAGTTGTGGTGCTCCCGGGAGGTGACCAGCCAGCGGGCGGAGACGCGCAGCACCCTGGCGTCGTGCCGGGCCACCCGGGCGAGCCGCTTGGGGAAGGCGGCGACCGGGGCGAGCCGGGTGCGGGCGATGGCCCGCCGGAGCTTCGTTGCGTCCACGGGAGGGTTCTACCAGGTCCAGGGAAACGACGGGTGGCGAACTTCACCGTCGCCCGGCCCTGGACCGACCGGAACGGGCACGTGCGGGGCGCGGCGCGTCGATAGCATCGCCGCCATGTCCCGTCCCGAGCAGGCCGCCGCACCGACCCCGGGCGACCCGTCCGGCCCGCCCGCCGCAGCGTCCACGCCGTCGGGCGTCGGGGCGCGCCCGAAGCGCCGCCGGTGGGGGCGGATCGCCCTGGTGGCGCTGCTCGCCGTGGTGCTGCTCGGCGCGGGCGGCGCGGTCGCCGGGGCGCTGTGGCTGCGGTCGGTGGAGCGGGGCGTCGACCGGGTCGACGCGTTCGCCGAGGTGCCGGAGCAGGAGCGGCCGGCGACGGTGGCCCGGGGCGCGCTGAACGTCATGGTCCTGGGCAGCGACTCGCGGGACCCGGACGGCACCCAGGGGTCGCGCACCGACACGATCATCGTGGCGCACCTGCCGAAGGACCGGTCGAGCGCCGAGCTGATCTCGATCCCCCGGGACACCTGGGTCCCGGTCCCCCGCTCGGCGGACGGCCGGCACGGCGGCCGCGAGGCGAAGATCAACGCCGCGTACGCCTGGGGCGGGGTGCCGCTGATGGTGCGGACGGTGGAGCAGTTCACCGGCGTCCGCATCGACCACGTGGTGCTCGTCGACTTCGCGGGGTTCCGGGAGATCATCGACGCCCTCGGCGGGGTCGAGATCACCTCGGAGAAGACGTTCACCTCGATCCACCCGCCGTTCCGCACCTTCCGGCAGGGGCCGCAGCTCATGGACGGCGAGACGGCGCTGGACTACGCCCGGCAGCGCAAGCAGTTCGCCGACGGCGACTTCGCCCGGATCCGGCACCAGCAGCAGGTCATCAAGGCGATCCTCGACCGGGCCGCGTCCGGCGGCATCCTCGCCAACCCCGGCCGGCTCAACGCGTTCGTGCGGGCCACCTCCGACTCGGTCTCCGTCGACCGGGGCATGTCGCTGCTGGACATGGCGACCCAGCTGCGCGGGCTGCGCGGCGGCAACCTGTTCTTCTTCACCTCGCCCAGCCGGGGCACGGGCACCGTCGGCAGCGAGAGCGTCGTCTTCGCCGACGACCGCCGGGCGCGCACCCTCTACGACGCCGTCCGCCGCGACGCCGTCAAGGAGATCGTCGCCGCCGGCTCGTGACCGCACCGACGGAGAGGGTGGACCGGCCGGAAAAGGTGGGGCTGGGCCTACCTGTGGAGTGGACCCAGCCGGCTGGGCCGGCCGCAGCCGCCGCCCTAGCGTGACGGCATGACGACGAACCGACCCCTGCACCTGGCGGCGGCGCTACGCCGCCCCGGATACCTGATCTCCTGGTGGCCCTGGCGGGCCCTGGCCTACGCCGGCACGACCGTCCCGGTCGCCGGGGCGCTGGCCCTCGGCCTCGGGGTCGTCGTGGCCCCGGCGGTGGCGGTGCTCAACGCGGCCCGCCAGGGCCGCCCGGTCGAGCTGCCCGTCGTCGTCTTCCTCGCCGTGGCGGGGCTGGCCCTGGCGGCCGTGGCCCCGCTGGTGAGCGCCCCGGTGGCCGGGTTCGAGCGGTGGCGTCTCGGCGTGGTCGACTCCCGCCCGCTGCCCGCCCGGCGGCCGTTCTCCGGCGACGTCGTGGGCAGCCTGGCCGCCCGGTACACCGACGCCGCCGCCTGGCGGGAGGTGGCGTACGCCTGCTGGCTGGGCACGGTGGTGCCGGTGGCGTACTGGACGTTCGCCGTGCTGGCCCTGCTCGACCTCACCCTCCTGGCGAGCCCCTGGTTGGTCGACGGCACGGACGACGTGATCGTGATGTGGACGACGGTCGACACGCCCCGCGAGGCGGCGCCGTACGCGGTCGGGGCCGCCCTGGTCCTGCCCGTGCTCTGGTACCTGGCCGGGCTGCTCGTCGCCGGCCAGGCCACGGTCGCCCGCCGGCTGCTCGCCGGCCCGCCCGCCGAGCCGGCGGCGCTGCGCGAGGTCACCCGCTCCCGGGCCCGCCTCGTCGACGCGTACGAGGCGGAACGCCGCCGCATCGAACGCGACGTGCACGACGGCGCGCAGCCCCGGCTGACCAGCCTCACCGTCCAGCTCGGACTGGCCCGGCTCGACGTGCCCGACGACTCGCCGGCCGCCCGGCCGCTGGCGGTGGCGCACGAGCAGGCCAAGGAGCTGATGGTCACGCTGCGGCAGATCGCCCAGGGCATCCGCCCGCAGCAGCTCACCGAGCTCGGCCTGGCCGGCGCCGCCCGGCAACTGGCCGGCGAGGCCGCCATCGGAGTGGAGGTGCGCGCCGACCTGCCCCGGCCGGTCCCGGAGCCGGTCGAGACCACCGCCTACTACGTGGTGTCCGAGGCGCTGGCCAACGTCGCCTCGCACGCCGACGCGGCCCGCGCCGAGGTGCGGCTCACCCAGACCGACCGCCACCTCGTCGTCGAGGTCGAGGACGACGGCCGGGGCGGCGCGGACCCGGCCCGGGGCACCGGGCTGACCGGCCTCGCCGACCGGGTCGCGGCGGCGGACGGGCGGCTGCTGCTGGCCAGCCCGGCCGGCGGCCCCACCCTGCTCCGGGTGGAGCTGCCGTGCCGCCCATGACCCGCGTCGTGCTCGCCGAGGACGAGGTCCTGCTCCGGGAGGGCCTCGTCGCCCTGCTGGGCCGGTTCGGCTTCGAGGTGGTCGCCGCCGTCGGCTCCGCGCCGGCCCTGCGGGACGCGGTCGAGGCGCACCGGCCGGACCTGCTCGTCACCGACATCCGGATGCCGCCGCGCCACCGCGACGACGGGCTGCGCGAAGCGGTCGCCCTCCGGGGCGGCCGTCCCGGGCTCGCCGTCGTGGTGCTCAGCCAGTACGTGCAGTCCGAGTACGCGTCGGCGCTGCTCGACAGCGGCGACGGCCGGCGGGTCGGTTACCTGCTCAAGGACCGGGTGGCCGACGTCGCCGAGTTCGCCGGGACGCTGCGCCGGGTCGTCGACGGCGGCACCGCCATCGACCCCGACGTGGTCCGGCACCTGCTGCACCGCCCGCGCGACCCGCTGGCCGCCCTGACCGCCCGGGAACGCACGGTCCTCGCGCTGGTCGCCGAGGGCCACTCCAACGCGGCGATCGCCGCGCGGCTGCACGTCACCGAGGCGGCGGTCGGCAAGCACGTCGGCAACATCCTGGCCAAGCTCGACCTGCCGCCCAGCGACGACACCAACCGCCGGGTGCTGGCCGTCCTGGCCTTCCTGCGCGGCACCCCGTCCTGACCGGCTCCGCCCGGGTCGCGCCGCCGGGGGGCCGGGACCGTCGGCCCCGCACCGTCGGGGTCGGCTTCGACACCCTCCAGCTCAGTGTGGCCGCCCCGCCCACCGCCGCCGGGCACGCCCTGCGCGTCGCCGCCGAGCACCTCGCCTTCTGCCCCGACAACGTCCGGCAGGGCAGCGGCTCGCTGGCCGCGTACGCGGAGGAGATCCGGGGCAGGCAGAGCTGGTCGTTCTGGTGGGACTGACCGCCGGCGGCCCCTCCCCCGGGGGGCGTCAGCCGCCGGTGCGCCGCCGCGCCGCCAGCTCGTCGAGCAGCGCCGCGTGGGCCGGCTTCGGCCGGAAGTCGGCGTCGAAGAGGCAGGCCGCGCCGAAGCCGACGTGATAGCCGGGGATCCAGCTACGGGCGTCGGTGAACCCCCACACGGTCACCGCCGCGCAGGCCGCCACGTCCAGGCAGGCGCGCAGCACGTCCCGGTACACCGCCGCCTGGCGGCGCAGCCCCTCCGCCGTAGCGGGGAGCCGCACCCGCACGTCCAGCTCGGTGACGGCGACGCGCACGCCCAGCGCGGCGAACCGGCGCAGGTTGCCCCGGACGCCCTCGGGTGGGCGTTCGGCGTCCAGGTGCCCCTGGAAGCCCACCCCGTCGACCGGTACGCCGTCGGCGCGCAGCCGCCGCACCAGCTCCAGCAGCGCGTCGGCCTTCGCCGTCCGCCCCTCGGTGCCGTACTCGTTGACGAACAGCCTGGCGTCGGGGTCGGCCTGGCGGGCCCAGCGGAACGCGTCGGCGACGTAGCCGGGGCCGAGCTTGCGCAGCCAGAGGGTGTCGCGCAGGGAGCCGTCCTCGGCGAGCACCTCGTTGACCACGTCCCAGGCCCACACCCGGCCCCGGTAGTGCGCGACGACGGCGGTCACGTGCCGGCGCAGCACCTCCCGCAGCCGCTGCGCCGGCCAGTCCGGGGAGACCCAGTCGGGCACGTCGTTGTGCCAGACCAGGGTGTGACCGTAGACGGCCTGGCCGTTGCGGTGGGCCAGGTCGACGATCTGGTCGCCGCCGGCCCACGCGTACACGCCGGGCGACGGCTCCAGGTTGCGCCACTTCATCGCGTTCTCGGCGGTGACCGCGTTGAACTCGGCGGCCAGGACGCCCGGGTAGGCGGGGTCGAGGTTCAGGCCCCTCGGGTCGACGGCCGTGCCGATCAGCGTCCCGGGCGGGGCGAGGCCGCGCAGCGTGCCGGCCGCCGACGGCGTGTAGGCCGGCGCTGCCCGGGCGGCCCCGTCCGGGTCGCCAGCGCGGCCGGTGCCGACGGCGGCCATGCCGGCGAGCAGCACGGTGGCGACGACCAGCGCCGCCGCCACCAGCAGGCCGGCGGCGGTGAGCGGGCGCGGCCGAGTCACCGCCGGAACCGGCCGAGGTCGGGTGGGCGCGCCGGCCACGGCCCCGGCGGCGGCGTCGGGGTGGGGCGGCGACGCCCGATCGAGGCTCCGGCCGCCGTCACCCACGGGCCCAGGGCGCCGCCGAGAAGTTGCGCCGGGCGCGCTCGGCGTAGATCGCCCGGGGCAGCTCCGGCACCTCCTCGGTGGTGAGCAGGCCGGTCAGCGTGCGGGTCACCGCCGCCGCGTCGCCGGGCACCGCGGGCGTGCGCAGCGCCGCCGGCTGCCCGATCTCGTCGAGGAAGTCGTCGCACTTGCGCTGGTACGGCACGAGGGTGAACGGTACCCCCGCCAGGTACGCGAAGACGGCCCCGTGCAGCCGCATGTGCAGCCCGAGGTCGCAGCGCTTCATCTCGTCCCAGCAGGCCCGCACGCCGTCGCGGGCGGTGACGACCCGCACGTCGCAGTGCCCGGCGACGGCGGCCCGCAGCCGCTCGCCGACCCGCTCGTCGCCGTGCAGCGGGTGGGTGTTGAACACGAACACGGTGACGTCGACGGGCTCGGCGCGCACCAGCGCGCGCACCCCCTCGACCAGGGCGTCCTCGCGGCGGCGCACGTCGGCGTCGGCGGCCTCGTAGTCGACGCCGAGCAGGGTCACGCCGAGGCGGGCCCGGCCGGTGGGACGCGGCCGGCGCGGCGGGACCGGCTCGCCGAGCGCCTCCGGCAGCAGGCCGGCGAGGTCACCGGCGGGCACCAGCACGCCCGGGTAGCCGGCCCGTTCGAGGACCTCGGCGGAGGCGATGTCGCGTACGCCGATGAAGGCGACCCGGCGCAGGACGCGCAGCAACCGGCGCTCGGAGGCGGCGGAGACGAACGGGCCGACGGAGACCCCGACGGCGGCCATCGGATGCCCGGACACCCCGGAGAAGAGCGAGAAGACCTTCTTCTCGCTCAGCGGCCCCATCTCGCGGAACACGGAGCCGCCGCCGAAGACCAGCATGGTGGAGCGGCGCAGCAGGGCGGCCTTGTTGAGCACCCAGCCGGCCCGGTCGGCGGTGCCGCGCGAGCGGTACCAGCGCGGGTCCATGCCGGTGCGCTCCGGCGGCAGGTCCACCATGGGCGGCGCGGCGAAGACGGGCTCCTCGGCTCCCCAGTAGACCCGGGTCGCCCAGTCCATCACGACGCAGAAGGCGTTGTCGCCGACGTTCTCCATGCCGTAGTAGCCGACGACCAGGGGCCGACGGGCCACGGCGGCCGGCGCGGGACGGGTGGGGGCCGGTTCAGGACGCACGGGGAGCCTCCCTGCTCAAGCGCCTGCGCAGGTCGCGCCAGGTGGGCAGCGGGGCGTCGCCCACGACGCCCCGTCGGGCGGCGACCCAGAGCAGGCAGCAGAGTACCGCCTCCGCCAGCACCGTCGCCCCGGCGGCACCGCGCACGCCCCACGCCGGGACGGCCACCGCCAGCGCCGCCAGCAGCACCACGGCGCCCACGGCCTGGTACACCACCTTGCGGCGCAGCAGCCCGCCGCTGGTCAGCAGCGCGGCCACGGCGGCGCCGCCGAACCGGAACGGCACCGCCAGCGCCAGCACCGCCAGCACCGGCGCGGCGTCGCGGTATTCCGGGCCGAACACCACCGGCAGGGCCACCAGGCCGCCGACCGCCACCGCCGCCGCGACGACCACGCCGAGCGCGACCATCCCGGCGCTGCCCCAGCGGTACGCCAGCAGCACCGCCTCGGCGTCCGAGCCGGCCCAGCGGTGCAGCTTGCCCAGCAGGTACTGCTGGTAGACGACCCGGGGCACCAGGTAGACGGCGGTGAGCACGGCCATCGGCACGGCGAGCAGGGCCGCCTCCGCCCCGCCGAGCAGCTCGGCGGCGAGGACCGTGCCGAAGTGGATGCCGAGCAGGTAGCAGACGTTGCCGAGCACGTACGGGGTGGCCGCCCCCAGCAGCTCGCCCAGCCGGGGGCCGGCGTCGAGGCCCCCGACCGGGACGGCGGGGCCAGCCGGGACGACAGCGGGGGCCGGGACGGCGGCGGGGGCCGGGTGGCCCTCCAGCGGCATCGCGCCGCGCCGGAACTCGCGGGTGGCCAGCAGGCAGGCGGCGACGGTGGCCACGGCGACGACCGCGTACCCGGCCGCCGCGGCGACGACCGACAGCCCGGCCGCCCAGACCGCCACGGTGACCAGCACCCGGCCCAGGTGGGGGGCCAACTGGAGGGCGGACAGGCCCCGGTAGTCGCCGCGCAGCTGCCGCACCGAGCCGGCCAGCGCGAGCGCCGCCTGGGCCGCCACGACGGTGGCGAGCAGGGCCCGCACCGCCGCCGTGGCGTCGGGCAGCTCGGCGGCGCTCCAGGCCAGCACGCCGAGCAGCAGCGCCGCGCAGGCCGCGCCGGCCAGCCGCAGCGACGGCCCCACCCACCGGTACGCCCGCGCGCCCTCCTGCCCGAACACCTGCAACCACAGCTCGGAGACGCCGAACACGGCCAGCGGCGCGGTCAGCGACACCACGGCCAGCACGGCGGTGAACGAGCCGAAGTCCTCCCGGGTGAGCGTGCGGGCGAGCAGCACCTGGCTGCCGAACGCGGCGACGGTGACGCCGGCCTGGCTCAGCCCCAGCAGGCCGACCTGGGCCAGCATCGTGGCCGCCCGACCGCGCCCGGGCCTCGGGTGCGGCCCGGGGCCGGAGTCCGGCTCCGGGCCGCGCCGCGGTTCGCCGCCGCGCCCGGCGTCAACGGCCGAGGCTGACAAGCCACTTCCCCGTCTCGCTGAGGGTGCGCAGCGCCTTGATGCCCAGCGCCACGCCGGGCGTCCGCGACGGGCGGTACATGTCGACCAGCCGGAACCAGAAGACCAGGCCGCCGAGGCGGCCCCGGGTGATGTTGCCGTCGTGCCGGCGGAACCGGACCACCGGGTGGGGCAGGTGCCGGGGGTGCACGCCGGCGCGCAGCGCCCGCAGCATCAGCTCCACGTCCTCGAAGAGCCGGAAGCTCTCGTCGTACCCGCCGATGCGCTCCAGCACCCGCCGGTCGATCGTGGTGCCGGAGTGCTTGAACGGCAGCCGGGGGCGGGTCAGCACGCCCAGCAGCATGGTGCGCGCCGACGTGTATTCGGGCAGCCGGATGCGCCGGGAGGCGTCGCCGCGCACCTCGTGGTAGTCGACGTAGACCCAGCCGCCGCCGGTGGCGGTGAGCAGGTCGTGCAGCCGGCCCAGCGCGTCGGCGGAGAGCTCGTCGTCGGAGTCCAGCACCGTGATGTAGCGGCCGGTCGCGGCGCGCAGGGCGACGTTGCGGGCCCGCGCGATGCCGCTCGGCGGCAGGCTGAGCACCCGGACCCGCCGGTCGGCGGACACGCCCGCCTCCGCCAGCACCCGGGTGACCGGGACGGCCGAGCCGTCGTCGACCACGACCAGCTCGAAGTCCCGGTGGTGGTTGGCCAGCACGCTGCGCACCGCGTCGACCAGCAGCTCGGCGCGGTCGCGGACCACGATGCAGACCGAGAACGTCGGCACCACGGCCGCGTCGTCGCCCGCGTGCGCCACCCCGTCCGCGTCGTGCTCACCCTGGACGGACGCCGGCAGTGGATGCCTCATCGAGCCGCCCCTCCTCCCCCCGTTCGACCTCGGCCGCGACCGTGGCGTCGCCCGGCGACGCGCCCGCCGCGCCGCCCAGCGACAGGATCACCAGCTGCCCGAAGAGGAACAGCCACATGAAGTACGGGTACGCCATCGGCTTCTGGGTGAGCCCGAAGAGCACGAAGACCGCGTAGAGCACGCCGAGCGCCCAGCGCTGCGCCGGGTCGGCGCACCGCCGCCGGACGACGACGTGGAGGCCGGCGACGATCCCGACGACCGCGACGAGGCCGACGACGCCCCAGACGACGAGGATGCGCAGCAGGTCGTTGTGCATGTCCCACGGCTCGTAGCCGAACCCGAAGAGCCAGACGTCCGGCGTGGACCGGTGCAGGACGCGGGCCACGTCGTTCCAGATCGCGCCCCGGCCGTGCATGAACGTGTCGGAGCGTACGTCGAGCGAGCCGACCTCGGTCAGCGCCACCCCGGCCCGGTCCCGGACGGTCTCGCCCGCGAGCGCGACGGCGACCCCGCCGGCCGCGACCAGGCCGGCGGCCACGGCCACGACCCGCCGCCGGCCGACGCGGGTGCCCAGCGCGGCCCGCAGGGCCCCCAGCCGCCGCGCCTCGAAGGCGGCCACGATCACCAGCAGGCAGCCGATGGTGAGCCGGTGCAGCGACACCGCGCCGGTGGCCACGAAGAGGCCGATCAGCGCGTAGCGGCGCAGGGGCGTCAGGCGCAGCCGGTCGCCGGCCGCCCGGAGCCGGTCGCCGAGCACGTAGCAGAGGAACACCGAGAACATCAGCAGCCGCCCGAGCGACATCGGGTGGTAGTAGCCCCCCGACGCCCGGCCGATCTTCTGGCCGGGCAGCTCGAAGTAGAACGAGTAGGGCACGACGCCCACCACCTGGAGCCAGGCCAGCGCGCAGTGGACGACCGCGCCGGCCAGCACGACGGCCGCCACCCCGGCCAGCCGGCGGACGGGGAACCGGGCCGGGCTCATCAGCGCCATCCCGATCAGCGCCGCCGGGGCGAAGCTGACCAGCAGCCGCACCGCCTCGGCGGGGATCGCCGAGGCGGGGTCGAGCCGTGGACCGTAGATGGGATAGCGACGGATGTCGAACAGGGCCAGCAGGTCGGCGCGCGGACCGGCCGCCAGGTAGCTGAACCCGGAGACGACCAGCAGCAGGGCGAGGGCGAGCAGCATCGCCAGCACGGGGCGCGGCGGCAGCCGGCGGGCCGCGAGCACCGCCGCCGCGAGGGCGGCCAGCATGCAGCCCGCCCCGACGGCGCTGAGCAGGACGCCCAGGTCGACCCCGCCACCCGCGTCGCGCTCGCCGATGTCGAGCAGGGGCTTGACCGCGATCAGCGCCAGCGCGGCGGTGGCGAGGTGGCCGGCGGCCCGGTCGAGCCGCTCCGGCGTGCCGCCCGCGAGCCGGGGGCCGGGGGCGGTGAGCGGCGTGGGACTGTCCACCTTGTCCAACCGTCGGTAAGGGGCGAAACACCAGGACGATACCAACGCGGGGGCCCGTCCGCTGACCCCGAGGCCGCCCGGCGGGGCGCGCGGCGACGCGACCCCGCCTTGCCGGCGCGGCGGCCCGTCCGGCAAGCTGGTCAGCCGTGCCGAGCCCCCTGCCCCGCCCCGTCCCGATCGGTGTGGTCATCGCCGCCCACGACGAGGCGAACGTCATCGGCGGCTGCCTGGACGCGCTGCTCGCCGACGCGGGCCCCGGCTCCGGCGTCGAGCTGGACATCGTCGTGGTGGCCAACGGCTGCACCGACGACACGGCGCGGGTGGCCGCCGCGCGGCCCGGCGTACGGGTGGTGGAGCTGGCCGAGGCGGGCAAGGCGGCCGCGCTGAACGCCGGGGACGCGGTGGCGCGCGGCTTCCCCCGGTTCTATCTGGACGCCGACGTGGTCCTCGGCCCCGGCGCGCTGCGCGCGATGGCCGCCGCGCTGACCGCCCCGGTGGACCCGCCGCTGGCCGTGACGCCCCGCCGGGAGATGGTCACCGCCGGCCGGCCGCTGCTGGTGCGCGCCTACTACGCCGTCAACACCCGGTTGCCGATCTTCGCCGACGCGCTGTTCGGCCGGGGCGTGCTGGGGGTGTCGGCGGCGGGACGGGAGCGCTTCGACCGGTTCCCGGCCGAGATCGCCGACGACCTCTTCCTGGACTCCCGGTTCGCCTCGGCCGAGAAGCGCGAGGTGTCGGCGGTGGCGTCGGTCGTGCAGACCCCCCGGACGCTGCGGGACCTGGTCCGCACGCTGGCCCGGGTGCGGGCCGGCAACGCCATGCTGCGCGCCTCGCACCCCGGGATCCGCCCGTCGGTCCCGTCGTCCTGGCTGCGGGACGTGGTGCTGCCCCGTCCCTGGCTCGCGCCGGCCGCGGTGGTCTACGTGGCCGTCACGCTCGCCGCCGCGCTGCGCGCCCGCCGCCACCCGCGCGGGGCGTGGGGCCGGGACACCTCGACCCGCTGACCGGTCGACGCGACGGCGTGCCCGGCCCGACGCCCGCCCGGCGCGGCGGCACGGGGCACGACCGGCGTGACGACCCGGTTGGCGCGGCGGCACGGGGCGCGACCGGCCCGGCGGCCCGGTTGGCCCGGCGGCGGGTCAGCGGCGCGGTCGTCGCCGCGCCAGCAGCACCACGCCGATCGCGAGCGCGGCGAGCAGCGCGCCGCCGAGCCCCGAGAACAGGACCGTGGGCAGGTTGGACTGCTCCGGTGCCGCCGTGGCGAGTTGCTCCCGGTCGGCGGCGCTCTGCCGGTACGCCTCGGCGAGCTCGTTGCCGTTGCCGCCCCGGGCGACGGCGTCCAGTTGGGACACCGCCGTGTCGTCCCGCCCGGTGAAGTACGCGTCCAGCCCGCGCCGGTAGAGCCGGTCGGCGTCGCCGAGCGCGGGCGTGGCCCCGGCCTCGGCGAGCAGCTCCCGGGCGGCGGTGACCGGCACCACGGCCCGGTTGGCCCCACCCGCCCCGGACCGGTCGTTGGTGAGCACGCCGACGACCCGGCCGGCGGGGTCGAGCGCGACGCCGCCGTGGGAGTAGATCCCGATGTCGTCGCCGATCCGGAACAGCGGCACCGGGCCCTGGCCGGTGTCGGTGGCGGTGACCTGCACGGTCTTCGAGCGCAGCGTGTAGGTGGCGTCGCGGAAGTCGGCGTCGACGGTGTGGTAGCCGGCGACCGCCACCACGCCGCCCGGCGTCAGCGCGGCGGCGTCGCCCAGCTCGACGGCGGGCAGGTCGGGCCGGGCGACCTTGACCAGGGCGAGGTCCCCGGCGTCGGCGGCCCGGGTGCGGACCACCTCCCCGGCGATCGCCGGGGTGCCGGTGAGCCCGCCGGTGGCCTGGTTGAGCTGCACGAAGACCTGGCTGGACGGGGGACGGTCCGGCTCCTTGCCGGTGAACCGGGTGCCGGCCGTCCGCGACCGGACCCAGCCGTCGAGCGCGCCCGAGGTGAGCTTCTTGCCGGCGACGAGGATCCGGCCGAGGGTGTAGAGGGCCCGCTCCCGGGCGACCGGCTCGTCGGGGGCGACGCACTGGCCGTTGGTGAGCACGTGCCCGGCGGGGTCGACCACGAAGCCGCTGCACCGCCGCTGGAACGTGACGGGGGTCGGGTTGAGCAGCGCCCCGGTCCGCCCGTCGCGCAGGTATCCGTTGAACACGGCCTCGACGAAGACGAGCCCCGGCGCGGCGGTGGCGAGCGCCCGTTCCTGCGCGCTGTAGGGGGCCGCCTGGCTCCATGGGCGGAAGCCGGCGGCGGGGGTGACGGTCGGGAACGCCCCGGCGGGGCCGGCCGGCGACGGCGCGTCCGCGCCCCGGGTGACGGCCCAGGCCGCGAGCCCGCCGCCCGCGGCGAGCACGACCAGGGCCAGCGCCGCGACGCCGAGCCGCTGCCCGGTGCGCGGGCGGGGCGGCGGGGACGGCTGGATGCGCCGGGCGGGCGACGCGAACGGGTCGTGCGGCGGCGGGTCGGCGAACCCGGGGTGGGCGGCCGGCGGCTCCGCCGGCACGGTCGCGACGACCGGCGAGCCGGTGGCGTGCGCCGCCCAGACCGGCGGGGCCCCCGAGCCGGGCATCCCGGACACGGGCGCTCCGGAGGCGGGCACCGCCGAGCTGGGCGTTCCCGAGACCGGGACGCCGGAGGCGGGGACACCGGAGGCGGGCTGACCCGAGGCGGGTACGGCCGAGGCGGGCACGCCCGAGGTCGGCGTGGCCGTGGTCGGCCTGCCCGGGGTGGTCGGCGTGGCCGGGGTGGCCGGCGTGGGTGCCGGCGTCGCCCCCTGGGTGGCCGGGTCGCCGACGGGCTCCAGGTGGGGCGAGCGCAGCGGCATGCCGAGCAGGCCGAAGAGCTTGTCGGCGGCGTTCTCCACCTCGGCCGGGTAGGCCACCCAGGGGCGGGCGGCGGCGAAGTCGGCGTTGACGTAGCGGGGGCCGCCGGGGGTCTGCGCGAGGGTGTCCGCCGCGTTGGTGAACGCCTCCCGCCAGGGCCGGTCGGCGGCGGCGGCCCCCTCCAGCACGGCGATGGTCAGCAGCCGGTCCTGACCGTCCACCGCCCACCAGACGCTGCCGACCTGGCACACGCCCGACGCCTCGGTGAACCTGTACGGACCCTCCGGCTGCATGCCCCACTCCTCTGTTCACCCGCCGTGCGGATAGTACCGAGGCGGCACGACGCGGGAGGCCGTCGCGGGGTTGCCTCTGAAAGTTCTCATGCATAGGGTCAGGCCATGAATGAAGGAGGCACCTCCGGGGCGTCCGCCGCCCGGGTGCTCGACCTCTTCCAGGGCGTCCGGCTCACCCCGACGCAGCGGCGCATCGCGCACAGCCTGGTGCAGCACGCCGCCGCGGCGGCGTACCTGTCGGCGGCCGAGGTGGCCGAGCTGGCCGGCGTCAGCCAGCCGTCGGTGACCCGGTTCGCCGTCGCGCTCGGCCACGACGGCTACCCGGCGCTGCGCCGCCGGCTGCGCGAGCTGACCGGCGCCGCCGGCACCGACGAGCCCTCCGGCGGCAACGAGCTGCAACGCGCCGTCCACACCGAGGTGGCCAACCTGGAGCGGCTGGCCGGCGAGCTTGCCGACACCGACCGGATCGCCGCCGTCGGCAAGCTGCTCGCCGCGAGCCGCCCCCTGCCGGTGCTCGGGCTGCGGGCCGCCGCGCCGCTGGCCGCGTACTTCGCGTTCTTCGCCGCGAAGGTGCACCCCGACGTGCGGGTGCTCGACGACGGCGGCAGCCTGCTCGCCGACCGCCTGGAGCAGGCCGCATCGGCCGGCGCGACCGCCCTGCTGGCCTTCGTCCTGCCCCGCTACCCCCGGGAGACCCTCGACGCGCTGGCCGAGGCGCGGGCCGCCGGGCTGACGGTGGTGGCCATCACCGACTCGCCGGTCAGCCCCGCGACCGAGCACGCCGAGGTGGTGCTCCCGGCCGCCGTCGGCACCGACCTCGTGTTCGACCTGCACACCGCACCGATGACCCTGGCGATGGTGGTCCTGTCGGCCATCTGCGACGCCGCCCCCGCCGAGACCCAGCGCCGGCTGGAGGCCTTCGAGTCCTCCGCCGCCCGTCGCCAGTTGTTCCTCGGCTGAGAGGAGAGACGAGATGCCCCAGCCCGTCCGCGCCGCCCGGGGGGCCGCGCTCACCGCCCGGGGGTGGCCGCAGGAGGCCGCCCTGCGGATGCTGATGAACAACCTCGACCCGGAGGTCGCCGAGCGCCCCGACGACCTGGTCGTCTACGGCGGCACCGGGCGGGCGGCGCGGGACTGGCCGTCGTACCACGCGCTGGTGCGCACGCTCACCGACCTGCGCGACGACGAGACGATGCTGGTGCAGTCCGGCCGCCCGGTCGGGGTGCTGCGCACCCACGAGTGGGCCCCCCGGGTGCTGCTGGCCAACTCCAACCTGGTCGGCGACTGGGCCACCTGGCCGGAGTTCCGCCGCCTGGAGTCGCTCGGCCTGACCATGTACGGGCAGATGACCGCCGGTTCATGGATCTACATCGGCACCCAGGGCATCCTCCAGGGCACCTACGAGACGTTCGCGGCCGTCGCCGCGAAGTGCTTCGGCGGCACGCTCGCCGGCACGCTGACACTCACCGCCGGCTGCGGCGGGATGGGCGGGGCGCAGCCCCTCGCGGTCACCATGAACGGCGGCGCGTGCCTGATCGTCGACGTCGACCGGTCCCGGCTGGACCGCCGGGTGCGCGACCGCTACCTCGACGAGGTCGCCGACTCGCTCGACGACGCCGTGCAGCGGGCGCTAGCCGCGAAGCGGGACCGTCGGGCGCTGTCGGTCGGCGTCGTCGGCAACGCGGCCACGGTCTTCCCCGAGCTGCTGCGCCGGGGCGTCGCGGTCGACGTCGTCACCGACCAGACCAACGCGCACGACCCGCTGTCCTACGTGCCGGAGGGGGTGGAGCCGGCCGACGCGCCCGACTACGCGCGGGCGAAGCCGGCCGAGTTCACCGACCGGGCGCGGGAGTCGATGGCCCGGCACGTCGAGGCGATGGTCGGCTTCCTCGACGCCGGCGCGGAGGTCTTCGACTACGGCAACTCGATCCGGGGCGAGGCGCGCCTCGGCGGCTACGAGCGGGCGTTCGACTTCCCCGGCTTCGTGCCGGCCTACATCCGGCCGCTGTTCTGCGAGGGCAGGGGCCCGTTCCGCTGGGCGGCGCTCTCCGGCGACCCGGCCGACATCGCCGCCACCGACCGGGCGGTCCTCGACCTGTTCCCCGGCAACGAGTCGCTGGCCCGGTGGATCCGGCTGGCCGGCGAGCGGGTCGCGTTCCAGGGCCTGCCGGCGCGGATCTGCTGGCTCGGCTACGGCGAGCGCGACCGCGCCGGGGTGCGGTTCAACGAGATGGTCGCCTCCGGCGAGCTCTCCGCGCCGGTGGTGATCGGCCGCGACCACCTCGACTGCGGCAGCGTGGCCAGCCCCTACCGGGAGACCGAGGCGATGGCCGACGGCTCCGACGCGATCGCCGACTGGCCGCTGCTCAACGCGCTCGTCAACACGGCCAGCGGGGCGTCCTGGGTGTCCATCCACCACGGCGGCGGGGTCGGCATCGGCCGGTCCATCCACGCCGGCCAGGTCTGCGTCGCCGACGGCACCCCGCTGGCCGGGCAGAAGATCGAGCGGGTGCTCACCAACGACCCGGCGATGGGCGTCATCCGGCACGTCGACGCCGGTTACCCGGCGGCCCACGAGGTCGCCGCCCGCACCGGCGTCCGCGTCCCGATGGCCGAGGCGCAAGGAGGGGCCCCTTGTTAACGCATTCTGCGGGTGAAGGGCCCCTTCCTAACAACGACCACAGCAGCCAGCGGCGGTTCCGCGAGCTGTGGGATCAGCTCGCGCCGATCGGCCGTGACGCCGGCAGCGGCGGCTACCTGCGGTACGCGTTCACCGACCCCGAGCTGGCGCTGCGCGACTGGTTCCGGGCGCAGGCCGAGCGCCGGGCCATGCCGGTGACCGTCGACGGCAACGGCAACCTCTTCGCCCGCTGGGGCGAGCCCGACGCACCGCAGGCGGTGCTGACCGGCAGCCACTTCGACTCGGTGCCGCACGGCGGCGCGTACGACGGGCCGCTCGGCATCGTCAGCGCGTTCCTCGCCGTGGACGAGCTGCGCGCCGCCGGCGTCACCCCGTCCCGGCCCCTCGTGGTGGCCGCGTTCGCCGAGGAGGAGGGGGCCCGGTTCGGCGTACCCTGCCTGGGGTCGAGGCTGCTCACCGGCGCGCTCGACGCCGACCGCGCGGCCGGGCTGCGCGACGCCGACGGGGTGAGCCTGGCCGAGGCGCTGGGCGACCGGCCGGCGGGCCACCGCCCGGACCTGCTCGCCGGCTGGTCGTGCTTCGTGGAGCTGCACGTCGAGCAGGGCCGCGCGCTGGTCGACCAGGGCGCGCCTGTCGCGGTCGCCAGCGCCATCTGGCCGCACGGCCGCTGGCGCTTCGACTTCCACGGCGAGGGCAACCACGCCGGTACGACCCGGATGGCCGACCGCCGCGACCCCATGCTCACGTACGCGTTCACGGTGCTCGCGGCCAACAAGGAGGCCCGGCTGCGCGGCGCGCACGCCACGGTGGGCCGGGTCCGGGTCGAGCCGAACGCCACCAACGCGATCCCGGCGCGGGTGACCGGCTGGCTGGACGCCCGCGCCGCCGACCCGGAGACCGTCGCCGGCCTGGTCGAGGCGGTCCGCGCCAAGGCGACCGAGCGGGCCGGGCGCGACGGCACGGAGGTCACCGTGACCGAGGAGTCGGCGACGCCGCTGGTCGGCTTCGACGGCGACCTCGGCCGGCGGCTCGCGGCGCTGCTCGACGCGCCGGTGCTGCCCACCGGGGCGGGCCACGACGCCGGGGTCCTCGCCGGGCGGCTGCCCACGGCGATGCTGTTCGTGCGTAACCCGACCGGGGTGTCGCACTCCCCCGCCGAGGCGGCCACCGACGCCGACTGCGCCGCCGGGGTGACCGCCCTGGCCCGGGTGCTGGCGGAGCTGACGTGCCGATGACCGGACAGGCGCGCCGATGACCGTCACCCGCTGGCTCGCCGAGCACGCGTGGCTGCCCGACCGGCCCGGGCCCACCGCCGACGTGCTGATCGAGACCGACGGCGGCCGGATCACCGCCGTCGCCCCGCTGTCGGCCGACGGCGCGCCCACCGCCGGGGTCGAGGTGCTGGCCGACGCCGTACGGCTGCCCGGGCTCACCCTGCCCGGCCTCGCCAACGCCCACTCGCACGCGTTCCACCGCGCCCTGCGCGGGCGCACCCAGGGCGCGGACGGCGGGCGGGGCGACTTCTGGAGCTGGCGGGACCGGATGTACGAGGTGGCCGCCCGCCTCGACCCGGACGGCTACCTGGCCCTGGCCCGCGCCGCGTACGCCGAGCTGGCCCTCGCCGGGATCACCTGCGTCGGCGAGTTCCACTACCTGCACCACGGCCCGGACGGCACCGGCTACGCCGACCCGAACGCGATGGGCGCGGCCCTGATCGAGGCCGCCGCCCAGGCCGGCATCCGGCTCACCCTGCTCGACACGCTCTACCTGACCGCCACCGTGGACGGCGCGCCGCTCGCCGGGCCGCAGCGGCGCTTCGGCGACGGCGACGTCGACGGGTGGTCCGACCGGCACGACCGGCTGACCGCCGCGCAACGAGGCCGGCCGCACGCCCGGATCGGGGCCGCGCTGCACTCGGTGCGGGCGGTGCCGGCCGACCAGATCGCCCCCTTCGCCGCCCGCAACGAGGGGGTGCCGCTGCACGTGCACCTGTCCGAGCAGCCGGCCGAGAACGACGCCTGCCGGGCCGCGTACGGCTGCACGCCGACCCGGCTGCTGGCCGACCGGGGGGCGCTCACCCCGGCCACGACCGCCGTGCACGCCACCCACCTGACCAGCGCCGACGTGACGCTGCTGGGCGGGGCCCGCGCCGGGGTCTGCCTCTGCCCCACCACCGAGCGGGACCTGGCCGACGGGATCGGGCCGGCGCGGCGGCTCGCCGACGCGGGCGTCGCCCTGAGCCTGGGCAGCGACAGCCACGCCGTCGTCGACCCGTTCGAGGAGGCCCGCGCGGTGGAACTGGACGAGCGGCTGCGCACCCGCCGCCGGGGGCACTTCGCCCCGGCGGAGCTGCTGGCCGCCGCGACCACCGCCGGGCACGCCGCGCTGGGCTGGGCCGACGCCGGCCGGCTCGCCGTCGGGGCCCGCGCCGACCTGGTGACCGTGCGCCTGGACACCGCCCGCACCGCCGGGGTACCGCCGGTCGGCGCGTTCTTCGCGGCGACCGCCGCCGACGTCGCCTCGGTGGTCGTCGACGGCCGGCAGGTGGTCGCCGACGGGCGGCACCTGACCGTGGACGTGCCCGCCGAGCTGCGCGCCGCCATCGGGGCGGTGACCCGGTGATCGGCAGCCTGCTGGTCGACGACATCGGCGAGCTGGTCACCAACGTGGCCGGCACCGGCGACGGCAGCCCGCTCGGCCTGCGCCGCGACGCCGCCGTGCTGATCGAGGACGGCCGGGTCGCCTGGGTCGGGCCGGCGCGCTACGCCCCCGCCGCCGACCGCCGCGTCGACGCGCGGGGCGGCGCGGTCCTGCCGGGCTTCGTGGACAGCCACGCCCACCTGGTCTTCGCCGGGGACCGGGCCGCCGAGTTCGCCGCCCGGATGGCCGGCGAACCGTACACGGGCGGGGGCATCCGCACCACGGTCGGCGCGACCCGCGCCGCCTCCGACGGCCAGCTGCGGGCCACCGTGCGCCGGCTGGTCGGCGAGGCGCTGCGGCAGGGCACCACCACGATCGAGACGAAGAGCGGGTACGGCCTCACCGTCGCCGACGAGGCCCGCTCCCTGCGGATCGCCGCCGAGGTGACCGCCGAGACGACGTTCCTCGGCGCGCACGTCGTCCCCGCCGAGTACGCCGGCCGCCCCGACGACTACGTGGGCCTGGTCTGCGGGCCGATGCTCGCCGCCGCCGCGCCGTACGCCCGCTGGGTCGACGTGTTCTGCGAGCGGGGCGCGTTCGACGCCGACCACGCGCGGGCGATCCTCACCGTCGGGCAGGCCGCCGGGCTCGGGGTGCGGCTGCACGCCAACCAGCTCGGCCCCGGCCCGGGGGTGCAGCTCGGCGTCGAGCTGGGCGCGGCCAGCGTCGACCACTGCACCCACCTGTCCGACGCCGACGTCGACGCGCTCGCGTCCACCACGATGGACCGGGTGTCAGGCCCGGCGACCACCACCGTCGCCACCCTGCTGCCGGGGGCGGAGTTCTCCACCCGGTCGCCGTACCCGGACGCGCGGCGGCTGCTCGACGCGGGCGTGACCGTGGCGCTGGCGACGGACTGCAACCCCGGGTCGTCGTACACCTCGTCGATGCCGTTCTGCGTCGCGCTCGCCGTACGCGAGATGCGGATGACCCCGGCGGAGGCCGTGTGGGCCGCGACCGCCGGGGGCGCGCGGGCGCTGCGCCGCGACGACGTCGGGGTGCTGCGGCCCGGCGCGCGGGCCGACCTGATCGTCCTCGACGCCCCGTCCCACCTGCACCTGGCCTACCGGCCCGGTGTCCCCCTGATCCGCCAGGTCCTGCACAACGGAGTGCCGCAATGTCGATCGTGACCGTCCAGCCCACCGGGATCTCCCCCGCCGACGTGCTCGCCGTGGCGCGGGGCGGCGCGCAGGTCGTCCTCGACCCGTCCACCGTGGCGGCGATGGCCACCAGCCGGTCCATCGTGGACGGCATCGAGGCCGCCGGCCGCCCCGTCTACGGCGTCTCCACCGGGTTCGGGGCGCTGGCCAACACGTTCGTCGCGCCCGATCGGCGGGCCGAGTTGCAGCACGCGCTGATCCGCTCCCACGCCGCCGGGGTGGGCGCGCCGATGCCCCGCGAGGTGGTCCGGGCGATGATGCTGCTGCGGGTACGCTCGCTGGCGCTGGGCCGCTCCGGGGTCCGCCCGCTGGTCGCGCAGGCGCTGGTCGACCTGCTCAACGCCGACGTCACCCCGTGGGTGCCGGAGCACGGCTCGCTCGGCGCGTCCGGCGACCTGGCCCCGCTCGCGCACTGCGCGCTGGCGCTGCTCGGCGAGGGCTGGGTGCTCGGCCCGGCCGGCGAGCGGCTGCCCGCCGCCGACGCGCTGGGCGCGGCCGGGCTGGCCCCGGTCGAGCTGGCCGCGAAGGAGGGGCTGGCGCTGATCAACGGCACCGACGGCATGCTCGGCATGCTGCTGCTGGCGATCCGCGACGCGGCCCACCTGTTCACCCTGGCCGACGTGACCGCCGCGCTGGCCATCGAGGCGATGCTCGGCTCGGAGCGGCCGTTCCTGCCGGAGCTGCACGCGATCCGCCCGCACCCCGGCCAGTCGGTGTCGGCCGCGAACATCCACCGGCTGCTCCAGGACTCGGCCGTGATGGACTCGCACCGCGACGACCTGGCGCACGCCGTGCAGGACGCGTACTCGATGCGCTGCGCGCCGCAGGTCGCCGGGGCGGCCCGCGACACCCTGGACTTCGTGCGGGCGGTCGCCGACCGGGAACTGGTGTCCGTGGTGGACAACCCGGTCGTGCTGCCCGACGGCCGGGTCGAGTCGACCGGCAACTTCCACGGCGCGCCGCTCGGCTTCGCCGCCGACTTCCTGGCCATCGCCGCCGCCGAGGTCGGGGCGATCGCCGAGCGGCGGGTGGACCGGCTGCTCGACGTCACCCGCAACCGGGACCTGCCGGCGTTCCTCTCCCCCGACGCCGGGGTCAACTCGGGGCTGATGATCGCCCAGTACACGGCCGCCGGGATCGTCGCCGAGAACCGCCGGCTCGCCGCACCCGCCTCGGTGGACTCGCTGCCGACCAGCGGCATGCAGGAGGACCACGTGTCGATGGGCTGGGCGGCTACCAAGAAGCTGCGCACCGTGCTGGACAACCTGACCAGCCTGCTCGCCGTGGAGCTGCTGGCCGCCGTGCGGGGCCTCCAGCTCCGCGCCCCGCTCACGCCGTCCCCGGCCGGGCGGGCCGCCCTCGCGGCGCTCGGCGGGGCCGTCGGCCAGCCGGGGCCGGACGTCTTCCTCGCGCCGCTGATGGAGGCGGCCCGCGCCGTGGTGGCCGGGCCGGAGCTGCGGGCGGCGATCGAGCGGGAGATCGGCCTGCTGGGCTGAGCGTCACCGGCCCGCCTGGCCGCGCCGTCCCGCCCTCCCCGGCCGTGTCCCCGCCCGGCCGTGCCGTCCCGCCCGGCCCGGCCGTCCTCGCGCCGCGCCGCCTCAGCTCCCGAGCACCGCCACGCCGATCAGCACCGGCACCGCCGCCACGGTGGACAGCAGCACCGCGTCCCGGGCCAGCACCACGCCCCGGTCGTAGCGGACCGCGTAGACGAAGACGTTCTGCGCGGTCGGCAGCGCGGCCGTGACCGTGCAGGCCAGCACCGTCGGCTGCGGCAACCCCAGCGCGTACCGCGCCACGAGGTACGCGACGACGGGCTGGGCCAGGGTCTTCAGCGCGACGGCCAGCCACACGTCCCGCCCGGTGTCCCCGGAGCCGGGCCGGGGCGCGCCGTGCAGCGACAGCCCGTACGACAGCAGGGCGGCGGGCACGGCCATCGCCGCGACCAGCTCCACCGGCCGCAGCGCGGGCTCCGGCGGCAGCCAGCCGGTCAGGTTGACGGCCAGGCCCAGGGCGCAGCCCACCGTGACCGGATTGGCCAGCGGCGCGACCACCGACCGGGCCACCGAGCGCCGCCCGCCGACCGCCGTGTCCAACACGGCGAAGGCGACCGGTGCCATCACGACGAGCTGGAACATGATGACCGGCGCGATGAACGACGCGTCGCCGAGGACGTAGACGGCGACGGGGATGCCGATGTTCGCCGCGTTCACGTACGACGACGTGAGCGCCCCGATCGTGGCCTCCGCCGCCGGACGCCGCCACAGCAGCCGCGCGACCAGCACGAACACCGTCGCCACGACGGTGGTGCCCGCCACCGTGACGACCAGGGCGGCCGAGAAGACCTCGCGCAGGTCGGCGTGGGCGACCGTGTCGAACAGCAGCGCCGGGGTCGCGACGAAGAACGCCACCCGGGACAGTACGGTGGACGCCCCCGGCCCGAGCACGCCGAGGCGGCCCACCAGGTAGCCGACGCCGATGACGGCGCCGATGACGGCGAACCCCGTCAGCACACCAGGCACGTCGCCACCCGGCCGACCGCCGCCCGCCCCGCCGTCAGGCCGCCGGCGGCAGCACCTTCGCGACCAGCTTCGCCAGCTCGCGCAGCGCCTTGCCCCGGTGGCTGACCGCGTCCTTCTCCTGCGGGGTCAGCTCCGCGTTGGTGCGGTCCTGGCCGTCGCCGAGGAAGATCGGGTCGTACCCGAAGCCGCCCTCGCCACGCGGCGCGCGCAGCAGCCGGCCGGCCTGGCGGCCGTCGACCAGGTGCTCCTTGCCGCCGGGCAGCACCAGGGCCACCGTGCAGACGAAGGACGCGCCCCGGTGCTCGTCGGGCAGGTCGGCGATCTGGTCCAGCACCAGCTCCAGGTTGGCCCGGTCGTCGCCGTGCTTGCCGGACCAGCGGGCGCTGAACACCCCGGGCATGCCGTTCAGCGCGTCCACGGCGATACCGGAGTCGTCGGCGATGGTCGGCAGCCCGGTGCGCCGGCAGCCCTCCCGCGCCTTGATCAGCGCGTTCTCGCCGAAGGTCAGGCCGGTCTCCGGCAGCTCCGGGTATTCCTCGACGTCGTCGAGGCCGAGCAGCGCGACCCGGTGCGCGCCGAGCGCGCCGTCGAGGATCCGCTGCAGCTCGACGAGCTTCTTGCGGTTACGGGTGGCGAGCAGGATCTTGTTCACGCTGTACCGCCTTCGTTCGCGACTGCGGGGCTCGCAAGCTCACTCCTCGCGCTCACGGGAACAGTGCCTTTCGCTGGGCCTCGGCCAACTCCGCGCAGCCGGCCACGGCCAGGTCGAGCAGGGCGTCGAGCTGGTCGCGGGCGAAGACGCCGGACTCGCCCGTCCCCTGCACCTCGACGAACTCGCCGGCCCCGGTGCAGACCACGTTCATGTCGACCTCGGCGGCCACGTCCTCGGTGTAGCAGAGGTCCAGCCGGGCCTCGCCCGCGATCACGCCGACGCTGACCGCGGCGACGGAGCGGTGCATCACCTTCTCCGGCCTGCCGGCCAGCGCCTTGCGGGCGGCCAGCCAGGTCACCGCGTCGTGCAGCGCCACGTACGCGCCGGTGATGGCCGCGGTGCGGGTGCCGCCGTCGGCCTGGAGCACGTCGCAGTCGAGGACGACGGAGTTCTCGCCGAGGGCCTTGAGGTCGATGGCGGCCCGCAGGCTGCGGCCGATCAGCCGGGAGATCTCGTGGGTGCGCCCGCCGACCTTGCCCCGGACGCTCTCCCGGTCGGAGCGGGTGTTCGTGGCGCGGGGCAGCATCGCGTACTCGGCGGTCACCCAGCCGAGCCCGGAGCCCTTGCGCCAGCGGGGCACCCCCTCCGTGACGCTCGCTGTGCACAGCACCCGCGTCCCGCCGAACTCGACGAGCACCGAGCCCTCCGGGTGGGTGCTCCAGCCCCGGCTCAGGGTCACCGGTCGGAGTTGGTCGGGCCGCCGCCCGTCAGGTCGCGCCATCCCTGCACCCTATGCGGTGCGGCGGACGGGGCCGCCGCGGGTCCCGCCCCGCGCGCTCGCGTCGGCGCACGCCGGATCGGCGCGCTCGCCGGCCCAGCGGTTAGGAGGGGGCCCCTGTACAACAGAATGCGTTAACAGGGGGCCCTTCCTTACACCCGCCGGGTCAGACGTCGTAGCAGGCGCCCGCGCGGACCACTTCCAGCGGACCGTCGTACGTCGTGCCGGCCGCCTCGACGGTGAGCGCCTCGCTGCCCCACGCGGCGACCAGGTGGGTCAGCAGCAGCCGCCCCACGCCGGCCTTGGTGGCCGCCTCGCCGGCCTCCCGGCCGGTGAGGTGCAGGTCCGGCGGGTTCTCCACCCCGTCGAGGTAGCTGGCTTCGCAGAGGAAGACGTCGGCGTCCTGGGCCAGCCGCAGCAGCGCCTCGCAGGGCGCCGTGTCGGAGGAGTAGCAGAGCACCCGGCCGTCGTGTTCCAGCCGCACGCCGTACGTCTCGATCGGGTGGTTCATCCGGTCGACGGTGACGGTGAACGGGCCGATCGGGAACGTGCCGGGCTGGAGGCCGTAGAACTGGTAGACGTCCTCGACGGTGCTGCCCTCCTGGCCGTAGGCCAGGGCGAGCCGGTCCGGCGCGCCGGAGGGGGCGTACATGGGCAGGGCCGGGTACGGGCCGTCCGGGGCGTAGCGCCGCACCACCACGTAGGAGGCGGCGTCGAGCATGTGGTCGCAGTGCAGGTGGGTGAGGAGGATCGCGTCCGGGGCGTGCAGCCCGGCGTAGCGCTGGAGGGTGGAGAGGGCGCCGGAGCCGAAGTCGACCAGGAGCCGGTAACCCTCGGCCTCGACCAGGTAGGCCGAGCACGGGGAGTCGGGTCCGGGAAAGCTCCCGGCACAGCCGAGGACGGTCAGTCTCATGGAGTCGTCCCGCTGTCGCATACCGTAGTCGTCACGTCGGCCGCCACTCCGTCGATGATCTTTACCGACGCGTACGACACGCTGCGCAGCCTACGCTGACGCACCCCGGGGCAAGAATCATCTGCTGGAAGTTGTCACGAACGTGACACCCCCGGCCCGTCCCCGGGTCAGCGACGACGGACGGGCCGCCGCCGGTCACCCGGTCACGGCCCGTCCGTGTCGTCACCCCGGCCGGCGCCCCGTCGGGCCCGTCGCCGGCCCCTTCGTCACGCCCAGAGCTGCCCTTCCAGGGCCTCCTCGGCGTCGGCGAGGGTGCCGCCGTACGCGCCGGTGCTCAGGTATTTCCAGCCGCCGTCGCAGACCACGAACGCGACGTCGGCGCGGCGGCCGTCGCGGACCGCCTCGTGCGCCACCGCGAGGGCGGCGTGCAGGATCGCCCCCGTGGAGAAGCCCGCGAAGATCCCCTCCACCTCGACGAGCTGCCGGGTGCGCAGCACGGCGTCCCGGGTGCCGACGGAGAACCGCCGGGTCAGCACCGTGGCGTCGTAGAGCTCCGGGACGTAGCCCTCGTCGATGTTGCGCAGTCCGTAGACCAGCTCGCCGTAGCGCGGCTCGGCGGCGACGATCTGGATGCCGTCGACCTTCTCCCGCAGGTAGCGACCGGTGCCCATCAGCGTGCCGGTGGTGCCCAGCCCGGCCACGAAGTGCGTGATCGTGGGCAGGTCCTCCAGCAGCTCCGGGCCGGTGGTCTCGAAGTGCGCCCGGGCGTTCGCCTCGTTGCCGTACTGGTAGAGCATCACCCAGTCGGGGTGCTCGGCCGAGATCTGCTTGGCGGTGGCGACGGCCTGATTCGAGCCGCCGGCGGCCGGCGAGAAAATGATCTCCGCGCCGTACATCCGGAGCAGCTGGACCCGCTCGGTCGAGACGTTCTCCGGCATGACGCAGACCAGCCGGTAGCCCCGCAGCTTGGCCACCATGGCCAGGGAGATGCCGGTGTTGCCGCTGGTCGGCTCCAGGATCGTGTCGCCGGGGCGCAGCCTGCCGTCGGACTCCGCCCGGCGGACCATGAACAGGGCCGCCCGGTCCTTGATGCTGCCGGTCGGGTTCCGGTCCTCCAGCTTCGCCCACAGCCGCACCGGCGGCGCCCCCTCGGGCACCACCGGCGACAGCCGCGGCAGCCCCACCAGGGGCGTGCCGCCGCAGGCGTCCAGCAGGCTGTCGTAGCGCGCCATAGCCGGCCGCCTCAGCGGGCGACGGCGTGCGGGGTCGCCGGGTGCGAGGCGCTGTGCGAGGCGATCGCCGCCGCGGCGGCGAAGCCGAACGCGCCGCCGGCCACGGCCGGCAGGATGGTGACGCTGTCGCCGTCGTTGAGCTTGGCGTCGAGCGCGCCGAGGAAGCGGACGTCCTCGTCGTTGACGTAGACGTTGACGAACCGGTGCAGCGCGCCGGCGTCGGTGACCAGGCGGGCCCGCAGGCCGCCGTGCCGGGAGTCCAGGTCGGTCAGCAGGTCGCCCAGGGTGTCGCCGGCGCCCTCGACGACCTTCGCGCCGCCGGTGTACGTGCGCAGGATGGTGGGGATGCGAACCTCGATGGCCATGGTGTCGTACTCCTTGTTCGGGTGTGCGGTCTGCACGGTGACGGGAAGAGAAGGAATGTCGCGGGGCCGCTGGGTCAGCGGTCGGAACACTCGTAGTCGACCGTCGCCGGGCTCTGCCCGAACATGTAGGACTGGACGGCGTGCGGGTCCACGGCGGCGTCCACGATCTCCACCGGCTCCTCGGTCACCACGCCGTCGACGATCCGGAAGGACCGGATCTCCTCGGTGTCGGGCTCGCGGGTGGAGACGAGCAAGTAGTGCGCCCCCGGCTCGCCGGCGAAGGAGACGTCGGTGCGGGAGGGGTAGGCCTCCGTGGCGGTGTGCGAGTGGTAGATCACCACCGGCTCCTCGTCACGGTCGTCCATCTCCCGCCACACCCGCAGGTGCTCCATCGAGTCGAACTCGTAGAACGTCATGGAGCGGGCCGCGTTCTCCATCGGGATGTGCCGGGTCGGGGTGTCACTGCCGGCGGGGCCGGCGACCACGCCGCACGCCTCGTCCGGGTGGTCCCGACGCGCGTGGGCGACGATCGCGTCGATGATCGACCGGTCGATGCTCAGCACGCCGCCCAGCCTAGCCCCTCGCCGACGCCCACAGCGAGGTGGCGCGGGTCACGGTCAGTCGATCATGGCGTTGAGCAGGGATTCCTGGAGATAGCCGAGATAGGCGTAGACCGAAAGCTGGAACACCCGGCTCGACGACGGGTCGGCGCCGACCGCCGCGTCCAGCTCCGCGCCCAGGTCCGTGCCGTCCTTGATCTCCAGCCGGACGCCCATCGCGAGGCGGGCGTCGTTGAGGGCCCGCAGCCACGCCTCGGCCGCCTCGGCGTCGAGCTGCACCTCGCCACCGGCGGAGTCGGGCAGCGCGGCGAGGATCGCCCCGGCCTGGTCGATCTTGCCGGTCTTCAGGTCGCCCTCGGTGTACTTGCGGAACTCCGCCGTGCCCGCCGAGTCGTCCGGGTAGACCTCGGGGAAGAGCCGGCCGACCACCGGGTCGGTGTGGTCGAAGCCCTCGGTGAGCAGCCCCACCACCTCGGAGGCCACCTTGCGCAGCACCCGGACCTCGTCCACGGCCAGCGTGGCGACGTACCGCTCGCCCCGGCGACGGAACATGCTCACGACCTCTCCACCGTGGCCCACAGCCCGTACGCGTGCAGCTGCGCCGCGTCGTGCTCCATCCGCTCCCGGGCCCCGCTGGAGACCACCGCCCGCCCCTTGTGGTGCACGTCCAGCATGAGCTTCTCGGCCCTCTCCCGGCTGTAGCCGAACAGCTTCTGGAAGACCCAGGTCACGTACGACATCAGGTTGACCGGGTCGTCCCACACGATCGTCACCCATGGCCGGTCGGAGACCGGCACCTCTTCGGTGTCCGGGGTCTCGACCGGCGCAACCTGCGGAGCCGCCATGCCCCCCATCGTGCCACCGGTCGCGGGGAAGCGATGAACCGGAACGCCGGACGGGCCCGGATCGGCCGCCGGAGCGGCGCACCGGGCCGGCCCGGCCGGGCCCCGCCACCGCGCGCCGGGCCCGCCGTCAGGCGAGCAGGATGCCGTGGTCGAGCGCATCGGCCAGCACCGTGCCGAGCGAGAGCCGGACCGCCTCGAACCGCCGGGACACCTCCCGGGTCAGCTCCAGCTCGACCTCGCGCAGGGCCCGCTGCGCCCAGGCCCGGGCACCGCCCGGGTCGTCGTTGCCGGGGCCGCGCCAGCGCTGCCAGCACCCGCCGGAGAGCCCCACGGCGATCGGCGGGAGCACCTCGGGGCGCTCCGCGCCCGGATAGCCGCGCAGCGCGTCGGACGCGCCGGGGCCGGTCAGCTCCGCCACCCCGGCGGTGCTGGTGACCAGCAGCACCCGGTCGAGGCCCCGGCCCGCCGCGTGGTCGTCGAGCCCGAACCGCACGGCCTCGGCGATCCGCCGCCGTACGCCGTCGGGGACCGGTCCGCCGAGGACCCGCTCGGCGGCGTCGTCGCAGATGGCCCGCACGGCCCGGTCGCACAGGGCGGTGGCGAACAGGGAGAGCACCTCCAGCTCCCGGTCGAGCAGTTGCGGCAGCCCCGCGCACCCGACCCCGAAGACGATCTCCTGCACCACCCGCAGGTGTGTGTCGGCCAACTCCAGGGCGACGTCCTGCCGGATCCGCTGGGCGCAGGAGCGGGCCTGCCGTTCGAGCTGACCGGCCCAGTCGGTCGCCTCCGCGCCGGGCAGGACCGGCACCCGGTCGTGCGCGCCGGGCGGCTCGGGCGGCTGGGCGCTGCACCGGCGCAGTCCCTCGTCGGCGGCCCACCCCACGACGGCCCGGCGCAGCGCCTCGGTGTCGTCGGGGCGGGCCGGGTACCACCGTGCCCGGGCCAGCCCGGGCGCGGCGGCGAGCAGCGCGGCGCGGTGCGCGGCGACCGCCACCCCGGCCGGATCCACCGACCCGGCCGACCCGGGCGGACCGGCCGGACCGGGCAGGTCAGGCAGGTCGGGCGGCCCGGCGGGCGTCGGCGGGTCAGCCGGCCCGGGCGGCCCGGCGAGCTCCGGCGACGCGGCCAGCTCCGGCGGCCCGGCCGACTCCGGCGGCCCGGCCAGCTCCGGCGACGCGGCCCAGCCCGACAGCCCCGGGGTGACGACGAAGAAGACCTCGGCCGGCAGGGCGGCGACCTCGGCCAGCAGGCGCAGCTCGGCGGCGCTGAACGCCTGGTCGGCGGCGATCACGAAGAGCAGCGCCCCGGCCCGGCCGACCGCGTCGAGCAGCAGCCGCCCGCCGGCGAGGCCGAGGGTCCCGGTGTCGGGCGTGTCGACCACGGCGAACCGCCGCAGCAGCGGCTCGGCGACGGTCAGCTCGACCCGCCGCGGCGGCCGGGCCAGCGCCGGCCCCGTCGCCGAGCCGTCCGGCGCGTACGCGTGCGGCTGCCGGTAGCCCGGCACGTACGCGGCCCGCGTCGACACCCGGGCGTGGTCGACCAGCAGCCAGCTCCCGGGCGGCACGGCGAGCCGCTCCGGGGCGAGCCCCAGCAGGGCGGCGAGCACGTCGCGGCGCGCGGCGCCGGCCGGGCCGGCGGCGACCACGGCGAGGGGCTCGCCCGCCGACGGCTCGGTGCGCCCGAGTCGGGCGGGCAGCGGGGCGCGGCGCGGCGGGGCGGCGGGGTCGCCCGGTTCGTCGGGCACGGCGACCCCGGGGAGAGGGCCCGGCTTCATCAGCGGCCTCCCGGTGCGGGCGGCCGCGGGGGACCCGGCCGCGTGGATCATCCGGCGGTGGCACCCGGATGCGGGAAGATTACGCCTTTGGGACAGCTCGACCGCGCCGGTCGGATACTCACCGGTAATCGACAGGTTACTCAACTTCGCCGCGTGACGGTGCCCGTACGGAAGGATGGCGGTCGATATGCTGCCCGGATGAGTCGGTGGGACTTCGTCGGCCGCCGCGCCGAGCTCGACCGTCTCCTGGTCGCGGCGACCGGGGCGACGGAACGCGGGCTCTTCCTCAGCGGCTCCGCCGGGGTCGGCAAGAGCCGGCTGCTGCGCGAGGCGCTCACCGCCGTCCCCGCCGACCGGCACGCCGTCTGGTCGGTCTCGGCCAGCGCCACCACCGCCGCCCTGCCCTTCGGCGGCATGGTCCAGGTGCTCCCCGCCGAGCCGCCGGAGGGGCTCTCCCCCGCCGGAGTGCTGCGCTGGGCGGTGGGCCAGTTGCAGCAGCGGGCCGCCGGGCGGCGCATCGTGCTGGCCGTCGACGACGCGCACCTGCTCGACCCGCCCTCGGCCGCGCTGGTGCACCTGGTGGCCCGCGTCGAGAACACCACGGTGATCGGGACGCTGCGCGACGGCGAGCAACTGCCGCTGCCCATCCGGGCACTGTGGACCGACGACCTGGTCGACCGCGTGGAGCTGGCCCCGCTGGGGCCCGCCGACACCGCCGGGCTGCTCGCCGCCATCCTCGGCGGCCCCGTCGACGCGTGCTCCGCCGACCGGCTGTGGCGGCTCTCCGGCGGCAACCCGCTGCTGCTGCGCGAGCTCGTCATGGGCGCGCCGGCCGACGAGCTGACCCGCACGTACGGCGTCTGGCGGTGGACCGGGCGGCCGGCGCTGGCCCCCAGCCTCACCGACCTCATCGACACCCGCATCGGGCGGCTCACGCCCGGGGTGCGGGCGGTTCTGGAGCTGGTCGCCTTCGGCGAGCCGCTCGGGCTGCGCCTGCTCGACCAGGCGGTGGAGCCGGCCGACGTGGAGACCGCCGAGGAGCGCGGGCTGATCGCGGTGGAGCCCAACGACCGCCGCACCGACGTGCGGCTGGCGCACCCGCTCTACGGCGAGATGATGCGCCGACGGTGCCCGGTCAGCCGCACCCGCCGCCTACAGGCCCGCCTCGCCGAGCTGCTGGAGGCGGCGGGGGCGCGCCGCCGCGACGACCTGCTGCGGGTGGCGGTCTGGCGGCTCGACTCCGGCACCGCGCAGGACCCGGCGCTACTGCTCGGGGCCGCCGCGCAGGCGTTCGCCCGGTACGACGTACCACTGGCGACCCGGCTGGCCCGGGCGGCGCTGGACGCCGACGGCGGCTTCGACGCCGCGGAGCTGCTGGCCACCCTCCTGATGTTCGCCGACCGGCCGGAGGAGGCGATCGCGATGCTCGACTCCGTCGCGCAGGACGCGGCGGAGCAGGCGAGGTGCGTGCGGTGGCTGACCGTCCGCGGAATGGTCAGCTACTGGGGGCTCAGCCGGGAGTCCACCGTCGACGAGATCGCGGCGCGCGGCACGGAGCTGACCGACGCCGCCGGCCGGGCCCGGGTGCACGCCTTCGAGGCGATCATGCGGCTGCACCGGCTCGACACGGCCCGGGCCGTGCGGCTGGCCCAGGCGGTGCTGGACCGCCCGGCCGCCAGCGCGGCCGCCCGGGAGCTGGCCCGCTGCACCCTCGCCCACCTCCAGGCCGCCCAGGGGCAGTTCGCCCGCAGCGGCGCGGCGATCGGGCAGGTGCAGGCCGAGGCGGCCCGCTGGCGCGCCGACATGCCCTACCTCCAGCTCGCGCTGGAGCTGGCCCGGGGCACCCGGCTCGCGCTCGCCGGCGACCTGGCCGGCATCGACGCCATCGTGGCCGACGAGTTCGCCGACCTGGCCGGGGCGGGCGACTTCCGGCTCGGCACCGGCTACCTGGGCATCCTCCGGGCGTACGCGGCGCGGCTGCGCGGCAGCAGCGGCACCGCGCTGAAGACGGCCCTGGAGGCGTGCGCGGTGCTCGCCACCAGCCGGGTGTACGCGGGCCTGGCCCACGCCGAGCGGGCGCAGGCGGCGGCGCTGCGGGGCGACGCCGCGCACGCCGCCGAGGCGATGGCCGAGGCGGACCGCACCCACGCCCCCGGGATGGCGGTGCTCTACCCCTGGCTGGAGCAGGCCCGGGGCGCGGTGCTCGCCGCCGGCGGCGACCAGGCCGGCGCGACCAAGCACCTCGCCGCCCTCGCCGACCGGCTCCGCGACGACGGGCTCGCCGGCCACGAGCTGCTCGTCCTGCACGACCTGGTGCGGCTGGACGCCGCCGCCGCGCCCGTGGGGCCGACCTGCACCGACGGCGGCCGGCGGACGGTCGCCCAGCGGCTCGCCGAGCTCTGCGAACGGGTCGACGGCCCGCTGCCGCCCCTGCTGGCCCGGTACGCCCGGGCCGCCGTCGCCGGACCGGCCGACGACCTGCTCGCGGTCGCCGACGGCCTCGCCGCGCTGGACCTGCGGGTCTGGGCCGCCGAGGCGGCCGCGACGGCGGTGCACCGGCTGCGCGGCGGCCGCTCCGGCGCGGCGGTCGCCGCCCACGGGCGCCTCGGCGAGTTGCTCGGGCGGTGTGACCAGGTCGACACCCCCGCGCTGCGGCTCGGGGAGCCCGCCCTGACCGACCGGGAGTGGGAGGTCGCCCGGCTCGCCGCCGAGGGCGTCACCAGCCGCGCCATCGGCGAGCGCCTCTTCCTGTCCAGCCGCACCGTGGACAACCACCTGCACCGGATCTACCACAAGCTCGGCGTGACCGGCCGGGCCGAGCTGCGGTCCGCCCTACGCTGGCCATCGGGTTCTCCGGGCTCTGCGGGCTCTCCGGGTTGTCCCGGTTCTCCGGACCCTCCGGGCGACGGCGGCGGGCGGCACTTCCCGGGCGGCGACGGCGGGTGGCCCCGCCCCGGCCCCGACGAGGGGCGGCCCTTCCCGGGCCAGGGGGGCGAGCCGGAAAGGTGAACTCTAGGCTGGGCAGGTGAGCACCTTTCGCCCCGCGCTGCTGACCGACCACTACGAGCTGACCATGGTCAGTGCCGCCCTGGCCGACGGCACCGCCGACCGCCCGTGCGTCTTCGAGGTCTTCAGCCGTCGGCTGCCCACCGGCCGCCGCTACGGGGTGGTGGCAGGCACCGCCCGGCTGATCGACATGATCCGCGACTTCCGCTTCTCCGCCGACGAGGTCGACTTCCTGCGCCGCACGGGCGTCGTCGACGACGCCGGCGCGGAGTGGCTGGCCCGCTACCGCTTCACCGGCGACATCGACGGATACGCCGAGGGCGAGCTGTTCTTCCCCGGCTCGCCGATCCTCACCGTCTCCGGCGGCTTCGCCGAGTGCGTCGTGCTGGAGACGCTGGTGCTGTCGGTGCTCAACTACGACTGCGCGGTCGCCGCGGCGGCCGCCCGGATGGTCACCGCCGCCCGGGGCCGCGCGCTGATCGAGATGGGCTCCCGGCGGGCCCACGAGGAGGCGGCCGTCGCCGCGGCGCGGGCGGCCTACCTGGCCGGGTTCCGGTTCACCTCCAACCTGGCCGCCGGCCAGCGCTACGGCATCCCGACCGCCGGCACGGCCGCGCACGCGTTCACCCTGCTGCACGACGACGAGCGGGCCGCGTTCGCCTCGCAGGTCGCCACGCTGGGCAAGGACACCACGCTGCTGGTCGACACGTACGACATCAGCCAGGGCATCCGCAACGCCATCGCGGTGGCCGGGCCGGAGCTGCGGGCCGTCCGGATCGACTCCGGCGACCTCGCGGTGATCGCCCAGCAGTCGCGCGAGCTGCTCGACTCGCTCGGCGCCACCGAGACGAAGATCATCGTCTCCGGCGACCTCGACGAGTACGCCATCGCCGCGCTCGCCGCCGAGCCCGTCGACATGTACGGGGCGGGCACCGCCGTCGTCACCGGCTCCGGCGCGCCCACCGCCGGGCTGGTCTACAAGCTGGTCGAGGTGGCCGGGCGGCCGGTCGTCAAGCGCTCCGAGCACAAGGCCACCATCGGCGGCCGGAAGGTCGCGGTACGCCGGCACAAGCCCACCGGCACCGCGACCGAGGAGATCATCGTGCCGCAGGGCGTGCCCGACCGGCAGCCGCACGACCGGCTGCTCCAGCGGACGTACGTGGCCGGCGGCGAGCCGGTCGAGCCGCCGACGCTGGACGAGTCGCGGGAACACCTGCGGCAGTGCCTCATCTCGATCCCGTGGGAGGGCCTCAAGCTCTCCGCCGGCGACCCGGCGGTCCCGGTGACCGTCGTCCCCGCCGGCTGACCCGACCGACACCCGACCCCCGTCGCCCCGCACCGCGAAGGAGCACCCCTGGCATGGCGAACGCGCTGATCATCGTCGACGTGCAGAACGACTTCTGCGAGGGCGGCTCCCTCGCGGTGGCCGGCGGCGCCGGCGTCGCGGCGGGGATCTCCCGGCTGCTCGCCGCAGAGCCCGACCGCTGGGACCACGTGGTGGCGACGAAGGACTACCACGTCGACCCGGGCGCGCACTTCGGCAACCCGCCCGACTACGTCGACTCCTGGCCCGCCCACTGCGTCGTCGGCACGCCCGGCTCGGAGTTCCACCCCGAGCTGGCCACCGGCCGGATCGAGGCGATCTTCCACAAGGGCGAGCACGCGGCGGCATACTCCGGCTTCGAGGGGCACGCCGCCGACGGCGAGCACCTCGCCGACTGGCTCCGCGCCCGCGGGGTCGACCGGGTCGACGTGGTCGGCGTCGCCACCGACCACTGCGTACGGGCCACCGCCCTGGACGCCGCCCGGGAGGGGTTCGCCACCACCGTCCTGCTCGACCTCACCGCCGCCGTGGCGCCCGAGACGCTGGACGTGGCCCTGCGGGCGATGGAGGGGGCGGGGGTGGCGATGACCGGCACGCCGGTGGTCAGAGCCGCCTGAACGGGTAAACCGCTGGCGGGTGTCACACCCCCGGTCGAGGATGTCGGGCGGAGGTGTCCCACCGTCGTGAACATGTCGCCCTACCGGCAGGCGCTCGCCCTGCCCGGCCTTCGGTCGCTGCTGCTGGTCTCCGTGCTCGCCCGCGTTCCGCTCACCGCGACCGGGGTGACCATCACCTTCCACGTGGTGCTGGACCTCGGCCGGGGCTACGGCGCGGCCGGCCTGGTCGGGGCGGCGATGACCGTCGGCGCGGCACTCGGCGGCCCGCTGCTCGGGCGGCTCGTCGACCGGCGCGGCCTGCGCCCGGTGCTCGTGCTGACCACCGCCGCCGAGGCGATCTTCTGGTCCACCGCGCCGGCACTGCCGTACCCGGTGCTGCTGCCGGCCGCGTTCGTCGCCGGCCTGCTCGCCCTGCCGATCTTCTCGGTGATCCGGCAGTCCATCGCCGCGCTCGCGCCGCCCGAGCACCGCCGCCCGGCGTACGCGCTGGACTCGATGTCGGTGGAGCTGTCGTTCATGGTCGGCCCCGCCCTCGCCGTGGCGATGTCCACCGCCGTGTCCGCCCGGGTCACCCTCTACGCGGTCGGCGCGGGCATCGTCGCCGCCGGCATCACCCTCTGGCTGCTCGACCCGCCCACCCGCGCCGCCGACGAGCCCGCCCCGCAGCGGCGTCGGGTGCCCCGCCGGGAGTGGCTGACCCGCCGGATGGTCGCCGTCCTCGCCGTGAGCCTCGCCACGACCCTCGTGCTCGGGGGCACCGACGTCGCGGTCGTCGCCGTGCTGCGCGCCGGCGGCGAGGTCGGCTGGACCGGGGTGGTGCTCGCCGCGTGGGCGGTCGCGTCGCTGGTCGGCGGCTTCGCGTACGGCGCGGTCAGCCGCCCGGTCTCGCCCCTGGCCCTGGTCACCGTGCTCAGCCTGTGCACCATCCCCGTCGGGCTCGGCGGCGCGCACTGGTGGCTGCTCTGCCTGGCCCTCGTCCCGGCCGGGATGCTCTGCGCGCCGACGCTCGCCGCGACGGCCGACACGGTCAGCCGGCTCGTCCCGGCCGAGGTGCGGGGCGAGGCGATGGGCCTGCACGGCTCGGCGGTGACCGTCGGCATCGCCCTCGGTGCGCCGCTGGCCGGCGCGGTCATCGACGCCTCCGCCCCGCCGTGGGGCTTCGTGGTCACCGGCGCGATCGGGCTGCTGGTCGCCGCCGCCGTGCTCCCCGCCGAGCTGCTCCGCCGCGCCACCCCGACGGCGGCCACCCCGACGATGGCCGCCCCGACGATGGCCGCCCCGGCTCCCGCGGCGGACCCGTTCCCGGCCGAACCGGTTCCCGCGTCGCCGTGCCCTGCTGCGCCGGCCTCCGCCACCACCGGCGTCACCGATTGACCCGCTGCGCACGGTGGCACGGCGTGCACGGTGGGGCCGGGGCCGACCGTGCCCGGCTCCGGGCGGTCAGGCTTGATCCCTCCGCCGGTCACGGTCGGCCCCGGCCGTCGGTGGTCACCCGGGTCGCGGGCCGCGAAGGCCAGTCGGCACCGCCGCCCCGCGCCTGATCGCCCCGCCATGTCGGTGACACGGCGGTATCCCATCCCCTCCGACCCCGCCATGTCGCCGACATGGCGAGCAACCCAACCGAGCAACCCAACCGGGCGGGCTGGCCCAGGGCGGCGACGGGCGCCGCGCCCCGGGTGGGGTGCGGCGCCCGTCGTACGGGTTGACCGGCGGCTCAGCGCTGGTCGACGTTGCCCGCCTTGTCCTCCTGGTAGCTGGCACCGTTGTCGGACTCGCTGGTCAGCGGCTTCGAGCCGCCCTCGGGCGGGCCGGCGAGGCTCTGGCCGGCGGCCAGCTCGGGGAACTTCGCGTCGAACGCGGGGCGCTCGGAGCGGATCCGGGGCATCCGGTCGAAGTTGCGCAGCGGGGGCGGCGAGCTGGTCGCCCACTCCAGCGAGTTGCCGTGGCCCCACGGGTCGTCGACCTCGACCACCGGGCCGGTCTTGTACGACTTCCAGCAGTTCCAGATGAACGGCAGGGTCGAGATGCCGGTGATGAACGCCCCGATCGTGGAGATCATGTTGAGCGTGGTGAAGCCGTCGCCGGGCAGGTAGTCGACGTACCGGCGGGGCATGCCCTCGTTGCCCAGCCAGTGCTGCACCAGGAACGTGGTGTGGAAGCCGATCATGGTCAGCCAGAAGTGGATCTTGCCCAGCCGCTCGTCGAGCATCCGGCCGAACATCTTCGGGAACCAGAAGTAGATGCCGGCGAAGACGGCGAACACGATCGTGCCGAACAGCACGTAGTGGAAGTGCGCCACCACGAAGTACGAGTCGTGCACGTGGAAGTCCAGCGGCGGGCTGGCCAGGATCACGCCGGTGAGGCCGCCGAAGAGGAAGGTCACCAGGAAGCCGATGGCGAAGAGCATCGGCGTCTCGAAGGTGATCTGGCCCCGCCACATGGTGCCGATCCAGTTGAAGAACTTCATGCCGGTCGGCACGGCGATCAGGTAGCTCAGGAAGCTGAAGAACGGCAGCAGCACCTGGCCGGTGGAGAACATGTGGTGCGCCCAGACGCTCATCGACAAGGCGGCGATGGCGATGGTCGCGGCGACCAGCCCCTTGTAGCCGAAGATCGGCTTGCGGGAGAAGACCGGGATGACCTCGGTGATGATGCCGAAGAACGGCAGCGCGATGATGTACACCTCGGGGTGGCCGAAGAACCAGAAGAGGTGCTGCCAGAGCATCGGGCCGCCGGTGGCCGGGTCGTAGACGTGCGCGCCGAGCAGCCGGTCTGCGGCGAGCGCGAAGAGCGCGGCGGCCAGCAGCGGGAAGATCAGGATCGCCAGCAGGCTGGTGACCAGCATGTTCCAGGTGAAGATCGGCATCCGGAACATCGTCATGCCGGGGGCGCGCAGGGTCAGGATCGTGGTGATCAGGTTGACCGCGCCGAGGATGGTGCCCAGACCGGAGATGGCCAGGCCGACGACCCACATGTTCGCGCCGACGCCCGGCGAGTGCTCGGCGGTGCTCAGCGGGGTGTACGCGGTCCAGCCGAAGTCGGCCGCGCCGCCCGGGGTGAGGAACCCGGCGGTCGCCATCGTGCCGCCGAACAGGTAGAGCCAGTACGCGAAGGAGTTCAGCCGGGGGAACGACACGTCCGGGGCGCCGATCTGCAGCGGCACCACGTAGTTCGCGAAGGCGAACACGATCGGCGTCGCGAAGAACAGCAGCATGATCGTGCCGTGCATCGTGAACAGCTGGTTGTACTGCTCCGGCGACAGGAACTGCAGCCCCGGGCGGGCCAGCTCGGCCCGCATGATCAGCGCCATCAGGCCACCGATCATGAAGAACGCGAACGCGGTGACCATGTACATGATCCCGATCTGCTTCGCGTCCGTGGTGCGCAGCAGCCGCGCGATTGCCGACCCCTTGACCGGCTCTCGGACCGGCCAGGGCCGGGTCACGACCGGCTTGGGTGCGACGGTGGTCACGAGTGGCCTCCGGTTCTGGGTTGTCCCGCTGGCACGCCCTGGTTATCTGCGAGCCGTCATCCGCAAGGAGGATAGTCCCCGGCAGGTGGGGGTGCCGCGTGGGGTGGCCGGCTACGATCACGCCCCGTTCGCACGCGCTCGCGCCGGCGCGAGCGACGGCCCGCGCGCCCGTCGTCGGCGTCAGGGCCGATGCGGCGGGCGGCCGACACGCGGGCGCGACCGACCGCCCCGCGCGCCGGGGCGACCGACGACCCCGCTCACACCGGCTTGACCAGCAACCCGTAGTGCGCGCCGAAGATCTCCGCCCCGCGCCGACGCAGGAACGGGTCGCGCAGGGCCGGCGGCACGTCGCGGGTGCGGTTGCGGTCCCGGGTCCGGTCCCGCACCCACTGGGTACGCGGGCGACGGCGGCTCTCGTACGCGACCAGGGCCTCCTCGACGGTATCGGTGGAGGTCAGCGACTCGGCCAGCACCACGGCGTCCTCCAGGGCCATGGCGGTGCCCTGGGACAGGGTCGGCGCGGTGGCGTGCGCGGCGTCGCCGACGAGCAGCACCCGCCCCCGGGACCACCGGCCCAGCTCGACCTCCTCGGTGACGCCGACGTGCACCTGCTCCAGCGCGTCGAGGACCTCGGGCACCGGGCCGGCGTACGCGCCGAACAGCTCGGTCAGCCGCGCGACGGGGTCGGCAGGGGCCACGGTGCCCACTTCGTCGGCGTAGCAGTAGAGCCGGCCGGCCCCGAGCGGCACGACGAGGAAGCCGGCCTGCTGGCCGAGCAGCGCGGTCCACTCGTCGACCGGCGGGCCGCCCCGGACGACGCCCCGGTAGACGACGTGCCCGGCCGGGCGGGGCGCCCCGCCGAGCGCGGCCAGGGCGCGCACGGCCGAGCGGGGACCGTCGGCGCCGATCACCAGGTCGTACTCGGCGGTGGCGCCGTCGGCGAAGGTGATGCCGACGGCGGCCGGCAGCAGCTCGACCTCCCGCACCTCGACGCAGTGGCGGACCTCGCCGCCGGCGCCGGTGAGCAGCACCCGGTGCAGTTCCGACCAGGGCAGCGCGCGGCACTCGCCGACGTCCGCCCAGAGCGACCCCAGGTCGACCTCGCAGAGCGGGTCGCCGGCGGCGTCGAGGAAGCACTGCCGGCGGATGATCTGCCCGAGGGGGCGCACGGGGCCGTCGAGGTCGAGTCCGCGCAGGGCGCGGGCCGCGTTGCCGGGCAGGTAGAGGCCGGTGTCGACGAGGGCCGACGCGGGCAGGCGCTCGGTGACGTCGGGCCGGAGACCCACCCTCCGCAGTGCCCGGGCCACGGCCAGACCGGCGATGCCCGCGCCGACGACGAGGATGCGCAGGGGGGAGCCACCCATCGTGGTGTACGCCTCCGGGGGGTAGCGGCACGCGTTGGAGGCAAGACACTACTCGGTGCGATCGACGCACGCCAGGGCCGTTCGTCTCGGGCGGGTCGACCCTCGACGGGTTGCGTCGATCGCCGGGGGACGCCCCACGGGTCGGCCGGGCGGGCGAAAAAGTTGTTCCGCGAGGTGAACTCCGTTCCGCCGGTGGGCCGATCCATCGACGACCGCTAAAGTGTTCCGGGTGACGGCGGGCGACGCGCACCGGGCGGTGAAGTCGGCCGGTCGCGCGCTTGACGTGCTGGAGGCCCTCGCGGCGGCCGGCGGCCCGCGCCCGCTGGGCGAGTTGAGCCGGGCGCTCGGCATCCCCAAGAGCAGCCTGCACGCGCTCCTGCGCACCCTGCTGGCGCGGGGCTGGGTGGAGACGGACGACGGCGGCGGCCGGTTCGCGCTCGGCCTGCGGGCCCTGGAGGTCGGTGCGGCCTACCTGGGGCGCGACGGCGCGACGGGCCTGCTGGGCGGCGTGCTCGACCGGCTGGCGGCCCGGTTCGCCGAGACCGCGCAGCTGTTCCGCCTCGACGGCGGGTCGGTGGTGCTGCTGGCCCGGCGGGAGTCGCCGCACGCGCTGCGCGCGTACCACCCGGTCGGCTGCCGGCTGCCGGCGCACGCCACGGCGGCGGGCCGGGCGCTGCTGGCCCAGCGGCCGGACGACGCGGTGGACCGGCTGCTGAGCTGGCCGCTGCCGGCCCGGACGGCGAGCACGGCGACGGGGCCGGCGTGGCTGCGCGCCGAGCTGGCGGCGGTACGCGAACGGGGCTGGGCGGCGGAGGCGCAGGAGTGCGACCCGGGGCTGGCGGCGGTCGCGGTGGCGGTGCCGCTGCGGCGGCCGGCGACGGAGGCGATCGCGCTCTGCGCGCCGGTGGCGCGGCTGGGGCCGCAGACCCGGGCGCAGATGGCCGCCGCGCTGGTCGAGGCGGCCGGGCGGGTGGGCGCGGGGCGCTGGCTGCTGGCCGGGGATTCGTGGCCGCCGTTCGACGGGCCGAACGCCGACTCCCCGCTAGCTTAACCGTTTCATTTGCGCAACGGTTTCAAACATGTAAATGTGTCGGCGGAGCGTGGGAGCGCTCCCGCACCCACCTACCGACCACACCGCACCCCGACCCGTCCCGAGCGTTTCGCCGTCGCAGCAAGGAGCATCATGAAGCGTCCACTCCGCGCCCTCGCGGCCGCCGGCCTCCTCGCGGCCGCCTCGATCGTCGCCGTCGCCGTCGGCGGCACGGCCTCCGCCGACACCCAGATCTGCGAGCAGTTCGGCTCGACGGTCATCGGCGGCAAGTACGTCGTGCAGAACAACCGCTGGGGCACCACCGCCCAGCAGTGCATCAACGCCACCAGCACGGGCTTCGAGATCACCACCCTCAACGGCAGCAGCCCGACCAACGGCGCGCCGACCGCGTACCCGTCGATCTTCGTCGGCTGCCACTACACGAACTGCTCGCCGGGGACCAACCTGCCGGTGCAGGTCAGCCAGATCAGCAGCGCCCCCGGCAGCATCAACTACCGCTACGTCAGCGGGGCCATCTACAACGCCTCGTACGACATCTGGCTCGACCCGAGCCCCAAGCGGGACGGGGTGAACCAGATGGAGATCATGATCTGGCTCAACCGGCAGGGCCCGATCCAGCCGATCGGCTCCCCGGTGGGCAACGCCAACATCGCCGGCCGCAACTGGGAGGTCTGGCGCGGCAACAACGGCGGCAACAACGTGATCTCCTACGTCGCGTCGTCGGCGATCCCCAGCCTGAGCTTCGACGTGCTGCACTTCATCAACGACACCCGCAACCGCGGGGCGATCACCAACTCCTGGTACCTGACCAGCATCCAGGCCGGCTTCGAGCCCTGGCAGGGCGGCGCCGGGCTGGCCGTGACGAACTTCTCGCAGAGCGTCAACACCGGCGGCACCCCACCCACCACCAACCCGACCCCGCCCCCGGGCACCGGCGCCTGCGCGGTGAAGTACACGGCCAACTCGTGGAACAACGGCTTCACCGCCGACGTGCAGATCACCAACACGGGCACGGCGACGCTCAACGGCTGGACGCTGAACTACAACCTGCCGGGCGGCCAGCAGATCACCGGCTCGTGGAACGCCACCGTGTCCCAGAGCGGCTCGGCCGTGACGGCGCGCAACATCAGCCACAACGGCACGCTCGCCCCGGGCGGCACGGCCAGCTTCGGCTACCAGGGCACGCTGAGCGGCGCGTACTCGTCGCCGAGCAGCTTCACCCTCAACGGCATGACCTGCACCCGCTCCTGACCACCACCGCAGGCGCGGGGGCGGCCCGGTCCGGGCCGCCCCCGCGCCGCGTGCAGGTCAGCCGCCGAGGGCGTCGATGTCGTGCATCTCCTCGGCGGTCAGCGAGAATCCCCAGATGTCGGCGTTGGCGCGGATCCGCTCCGGGGTGACCGACTTCGGGATCACCACGATCCCGTGGTCGACGTGCCAGCGCAGCACCACCTGGGCCGGCGACACGTCGTGCGCGGCGGCGATCCGGGTCAGCACCGGGTCGGACAGGTCGGTGGACTTGAACGGGCTGTACCCCTCCAGCACCACGCCCCGGTCCCGGTGCTCGGCGTGCCGCCGCCGGTCGTACAGCGCGGGACCCCAGCGGATCTGGTTGACCGCCGGGACCTCCCCGGTGGCCTGGATCAGCTCGTCGAGCTGGCCGGTGCCGTAGTTGCTCACCCCGACGGCGCGGGTCAGGCCCTCGTCCCGCGCGGCGAGCAGCTCCCGCCACACCGGGATGCTGTCCGACGCCGCCGACGGCGGCCAGTGGATCAGCCAGAGGTCGACGTGGTCGAGGCCCAGGGCACGCAGGCTGGCCTCGATCGTCTCGCGCTCCCGGCCCACCCGGTCGGGCGGCAGCTTCGTGGTGACGAAGACGTCCTCCCGGCGCAGTCCGCTGTCGCGGACCGCCCGGCCCACCTCCGCCTCGTTGCCGTACATGGTGGCGGTGTCGACGTGCCGGTAGCCGGCGTCGAGGGCCGCGAGCACCGCCGCGTGCCCGGCCTCGCCGGTGGCCTGCCAGGTGCCGAAGCCGAGCAGCGGCATCCGCACGTCGCCGGGGAGCAGCACGGTGGGCTGGTCGAGAGTGTCCATGGCCGCTGTCGTACCCCTGATCGCGCCGGCCATGCCCGCCGCGGCACGCACGCCGCACGGCGCCCGCCTGCGCGACCGCCCGGTTCGGCGCAGAATGCGGGGGTGGCCGACCGCCTGGAGGAGCACCGCCGCCCTCCACCTCTGCGCCGGCGCGGCCACGACCACCGGCGTGACCTGAGAGCTCCGAGCCGAGGGCGGGAGAACCCACCGTGTACCTGACGCACCTGGAGTGCCCGCGCTGCGGGCGGGCGTACCCGGCCGCGGAGCCGCAGAACCTGTGCGCCTGCGGGTCGCCCCTGCTGGCCCGCTACGACCTCGCGGCCGTGGCCGCCGCGGTCACCCCGGAGCGGTTCGCGCTGCGCCCGGCCGACCTGTGGCGCTACCGGGAGCTGCTGCCCGTGGCCGACCCCCGGCACGTCACCACGCTGGGCGAGGGCTGGACGCCGCTGCTGCGCGCCCCGGCGTACGGGGCCCGGATCGGCATCCCCGACCTGATCGTCAAGGACGAGGGGCTCACCCCGACGGGGTCGTTCAAGGCGCGCGGCGCGGCGGTCGGCGTGAGCCGGGCCCGGGAGCTGGGCGTCCGGCGGATCGCCCTGCCGACCAACGGCAACGCGGGCGCGGCCTGGGCGACGTACGCGGCCCGCGCCGGTCTCGCCGCGACCGTCGTGATGCCGCTGGACGCGCCGGCCATCTGCCGACGGGAGGTGCTGGCCGCCGGGGGCGACCTGCGGCTGGTCGACGGGCTGATCGGCGACGCCGGGCGGCACGTGGCCGCGCTCGTGGCGGCGGCCGGCGGCGCGGTCTTCGACGCCGGCACGCTGCGCGAGCCCTACCGGCTGGAGGGCAAGAAGACCATGGGGTACGAGATCGTCGAGCAGCTCGGCTGGCAGGTGCCGGACGTGATCGTCTACCCGACGGGCGGCGGGGTGGGGCTGATCGGCATCCACAAGGCCATGCAGGAGCTGCACGGGCTGGGCTGGATCACCGACCGGCCGCCCCGGCTGGTCGCCGTGCAGTCGACCGGCTGCGCGCCGATCGTGCGCGCCTTCGCCGCCGGGGAGGACCGGGCGCGGCCGTGGGCCGACGCGCGCACCGTCGCGTACGGGATCACCGTGCCGGCACCGCTCGGCGACGAGCTGATTCTGGGCGCGCTGCGCGCCAGCGCCGGCACGGCGATCGCGGTGGACGACGCGGAGCTGCTGGCCGACCTGCGGCGCTTCGGCGTCGACGAGGGGCTGCTGCTCTGCCCGGAGGGGGCGGCCTGCCTGACCGCCGCCCGGCACCTGCGCGAGGGCGGCTGGATCCGGGCCGGGGAGCGGGTGGTGGTGCTCAACACGGGCGCCGGGCTGAAATACCCGGAGACGGTGGACGTCTCGGCGGTCCCGGTCGTGGCCTGACGCCGACCCGCCTTGGTGCAAGGAAGGGCCCCTTGTTAACGCTTTCGGTATAGGAAGGGCCCCTTCCTAACACGCCGCGGCCGGGCGGCCGACCCGCCGGGCGCGGCGGGTCAGCTCGTCGTCGGGTCGGTCAGCCGCCACGCGGCGTTGACCAGCCCGATGTGCGACAGCGCCTGCGGCGTGTTGCCGAGGTGGAGGCCGCTGCCCGGGTCGATCTGCTCGGGCAGCAGCCCCACGTCGTTGGCGTGCCCGAGGAGCCGTTCGAACAGCCGCCGGGCCCGGTCCCGCTCGCCGGTCAGCACCCGGCACTCCACCAGCCAGAACGAGCACAGCGGGAAGCCGGCGGGGTCCGTGGACCAGCGCCGCACCAGGCCGTCGCCGGCGCCCAGCTCGCGCTCGACCGCCTCGATGGTGGCGCGCATCCGGGGCTCGGTCGCGTCGGCGAAGCGCACCAGGGGCAGCAGCAGCGCCGAGGCGTCCAGCTCCGGCGAGCCGAAGGCCCCCGTGTACGCGCCGACCCGCTCGTTCCAGCCCTCCCGGAGCACCATCACGCGGATCTCGTCGCGGGTCGCCGCCCAGCGGCCCGGGTCGGCCCGCCCACCGAGCTGCGGGGCCAGCGCCACCGCCCGGTTCAGCGCCACCCAGCAGAGCACCTTGGACGACAGGTAGTGCCGGTCGGCGTCCCGGGTCTCCCACATCCCCCGGTCGGGCAGCCGCCACGTCGTGGCCACCTGGTCGGCGAGGCCGACCACCATCTCCGCCAGCTCGTCGGCGAGCGTGTCGCCGAGCTGCTCGTGCAGCCGCCAGACCGCCGAGATCACCTCGCCCGGCACGTCGAGCTGCCGCTGCCGCCAGGCGTCGTTGCCGAGGCGGACGGGCCGGCTGTCGGCGTATCCCCGCAGGTGGGGGCAGTCGTGCTCGGAGAGGTCCCGCTCCCCCTCCAGCCCGAACAGCACGGGCACCGGCGCGTCGCCGATGCGGCCGATCGAGCGGGCCGCCCAGGCGAACAGCCGGGACGCCTCCTCCGGGCAGGCCGCCACCCAGAGGGCGCGCATCGTCGAGGCGAAGTCGCGCAGCCAGGAGAACCGGTAGTCGTAGTTGCGGTCGCCGCCGAGGCGTTCCGGCAGCGACGTGGTCAGGGCCGCGGCGACCGCGCCGCTGCGGGCGTACGTGAGGCCGGTGAGCACGACCGCGCTGTGCCGGACCTGCGGGACGTACTCCCCCTCGTAGTGGTGGGACTCGCGGAACGCCTGCCACGCCCGGGTGGTGTCGGTGAGCGCGGCGACCGGGTCGAGGCGCACCGGCGGGCCGCCGTACGCCGGGGCGTACGCGAGGGTGAAGCCGACGGTCTCACCGGCCGCGACCGTGAACTCCTGCCGGACCCGGTCGCGGTCCGCGCGCAGGGCGGGCCCGGTGCCGGCCAGCACCAGCACCGCGGGGCCGGCGGCGGCCAGCACGCTGCCGTCGGCCTGCTCGTGCAGGTACGGCGTGAGCAGGCCGTGCTCCGGCCGGGGCGCGAGGTCCAGGCCCATCCGGACCCGGCCGGTGAGCCCCTCGACGACCCGCAGCAGCACGGCCGGGGAGTTCATGCCCAGCTCGTGACCGCGCGCGCCGGACTCGGCGGCGAGCGCGTCGGTGACCGCGACGCTGCCGGCGGGCGTGTGGTGGACGGTGCGCAGCACCAGGGTGTCCGGCCGGTACGCCCGCTCGACCCGCGACGGCGCGAGCGGTGCGAGCCGCCAGTGCCCGGCCGCCGGGTCGAGCACCCGGCCGAGGACGGCGGCCCCGTCGAACCGGTCCGGGCACCACCAGTCGATCGAGCCGTCCCGGCCCACCAGCGCGCCGGAGCGGCAGTCGGACAGGAAGGCGTAGTCGGAGATGGGCGGCTGGTCCACCCGCCCGGGGTACCCGCGCCGGCCCCGATCAGACAGCGGCCCCGGTCAGACAGCCGGCCCCCCGACCAGGCAGCCGGCCTCGACCGGCCGGCGGCCCCTCGGACGGCGGGCCCGGACCGCCGCGCGGGCGGGCCCGGGCCGCGCGCCCGCCGGCCTCAGGCGGTGGGCGGCTCGTCCTCGCCGGCCGCCTCCGCCGCGTCGGCCTCCGCCTTGGTGTGGTGGACGGCCTGGTCGGCGTGCTCGGGCGGGCCGTAGACGGTGTAGAGCACCAGCGGGTTGGGGCCGGTGTTGACGAAGTTGTGCTTGGTGCCGGCGGGCACCACCACCAGGTCGCCCTGGGCGACCTCCTTCGTCTCGCCGGCGACCCGGGCCTCTCCGGTGCCGCTGACGAAGGTGAGGATCTGGTCGATGCCCTCGTGGACCTCCTCGCCGATCTCACCGCCCGGCGGGATCGTCATGATCACCAGTTGGGTGTGGTCACCGGTCCACAGCACCCGGCGGAAGTCCGGGCTCTTCTCGGCGACGGTCGCGATCGTGAAATGCTCCATGGCCCGCACATACCCGGTCCCGCCGCGCGTCACGCCGGGAACGACGGATGGTGCGATTTCCCACTGATCCGAGGTTTGGACCCGTGCGGACCGGGCATCGACACCTCGACCGGCGCACCCGTCCGGTCGAGCCAGGTCCCCGCCGGCGTACCGCCGTACGGCTGCGGTGGCGGGAGACGGCCGGAGCGCGGCGACGTTACGACCCTCGGGTCGCAGCGGCGCCGTGCGCTCCTGTCCGGGGCCGGCGACCGGTGCGCGGGGCGGGCGGCGGACGGCCCCCGCCGCGGGCTGCGACGGGGGCCGGTGCGGGCGCGTCAGGACGCGACGGCGAGGTGGAACGCCCGGTCGGCGGGCGCCCCCGCCGAGGTGAACGTCTGCACGAACACCCCGTTGGGCACGCCGGCGCGGCCGACGACGGCGATCTCGCCGCTGGGCGAGCCGCCGACGCTGCCGGGCAGGCCGAGGGTCCCGAGGTACGCGGACCGGGTCAGGTCGTGGGAGAAGACGACCTGGTAGGTCCCGACGCCCAGGCGGGTCGCCGAAACCGTGCCGAAGCCCCGGATCAGCGTCCCGTTGGCGTCGACCACGGCGAAGAGGATCTGCGCTGTCGGGGGCATCCCGTACAGCGTGGCGGGGACGGCCAGCGCGGCCACCTCGGCGAGGGTCTCGGGGCTGGCGGCGGGCTGGTCGGCGGTCTTCTTGGACTCGGACATGATGACTCCTTCGCGGCCGCCCGGGCGGCGGACGACCAAATAGAGGGATGTAGTGAAAAGTAGTGATCGAAACGAAAGAAGAGTTTCGCGCCGATCAATACCTTTTACGAGTAGAACGGTAGCCCCGCCACCCGCCGGCCAGCCATCCCCGCCCGCTGTCCAATCATGGACAGCCGGCTATTTGATCAGGGCCCTGAGCTGGGCGGACTCTGTCCGATCACGGACCCCCGCCGCCCGCGTGGCCGCCCGGCCCGGTCAGCCGTCGCGGTGCAGCCAGGCCAGCAGGTCCGGCGGGGCGAGGGCGGCGCTCCGCGCCCGGTAGCGGGCCAGCGTCGCCGCGTCGAGCAGTTCCCGCCCCTGCCCCGAACGGCCGCGCCGGAAGAACGCGTGCCGGTCCCTCAGCACCCCCGCCGGATCCGGGACCAGCAGGTCCGCCCGCTCACGCATCCGGTCGAAGGTGGCCGCCTCGACCAGCTCCGGCCAGCGCGGCTGCGCCACCTCGACGCCGAGCCGGCCGGCCAGCGCGCGCATCTGCCCCGCCAGGTCGGCCGCCAGGTCGTCGTAGTGCACGAGGGTCACGTTGGGCCGGTCGCGACGCCCCCAGGCGTCGCCCAGGTGCCACCACACCCCCTGGAGCGAGTCCAGCTCCGCGCGCGGGTCGACCTCGCGGTCCACCCACCGCCGCAACGACTCCACCAACGGGGTACGCGGGGCGGGCGGCCCCGCCGGGGCGGGCCGGCCGGTCAGCTCCGCCAGCCGCGCCCGGTCCAGGTTGCCGCTCTGGTGCCAGAGCGACACCGCCATGTCCAGCGGGTGCCGGGCCACCACCACGTAGTGCGCCCGGTCGTCCAGCGGCACCCCGTCGAGCGGCGTGTGGGTCTTGACGAACCGGCGGTGCCGCTGGGCGGCGAGCCGGGCGTACACCTCGGCGCGGGGCTCGGCCAGCCAGTCCAGCCAGGGCGAGAGCCGCGACAGCGGGGCCGGCAGGTCGGGCGTGCCGAACACCAGCAGGGCACAGATCATCTGCATCCAGGTGGTGCCGCTCTTGGACCGGGTGCTGATGACGATGTCGCCGTCGCGGAACGGGAATCCGGCCCAGCGGGCGCTGTCTTCTTCGGACGATCGGTAGCGAAAGGGCGCGTCGGGCATCCGGGGATCGTACGAGCGCCCCCCGGCCGGACGCCCGGCATTTGCCGCGAGCCCTGTGACGAGGGCCGATGTATCGCTACATTGAGGTATGGTGCCCGCCCACGGGGGCCGGGCGGCGGAACCGGTCTACCACCCCATCCTCGCCTGCCACCGCGGCGAACTGGAGGCGCTCCGCCACCTCGACAGCGCCACGGCCGCCCTGGTCGCCCCGGTCCTCGACGTGTCCATCGTGGACCGCGCCCTCGCGGAGGCGTTCACCCGGCTCCCACCCGGGTTGTTGCCGGCGGTCGACGTCACCGCCCTGCCCGACGGGCCGGACGCCGAGCTGGCCCGGTGGAACGTGCCCCTGGTGCCGGTGGCCGGGCTCGCGGACAGTGACGTGCGGCTGGCCGCGCACGGCGTGGCGGCCCGGGCGTACGCCGGACGGCTGGTCGTGCGGCTGCGGGCCCGCAGCGACCGGTCCGGCCCGGACGCCGCGACGGCCTCGGTGGAGCGGATCTGGCGGCTCACCCGGCTCGTGCCCGAGCAGTGCGAGCTCCTCGTCGACGCCGGGGACGTCTGCTGCCCGGCGGACGTCCGGCTGGCCGAGCCGCGCGTGCGGCGGCTGGTGGACTGGGCGCGGCGGCACGCCTGGCGGGCGGTGACGGTGGCGGCCGGCGGGCTGCCGCCGACGCGGGCCGGGTTCCCCACCGACGAGCCGGTCCGCCTCGAACGCTGGGACTGGCTGCTCTGGCGTCGGCTGGCCGACCTCGGCGTCCGGTACGGCGACTACGCGGTCGGCTGCGCCGTGCCCGGCGGCGAGGCGCTCTCCGACCGCCTGCCCACGGTCCGCTACACCACCGACCACGCGTGGTGGCTCTACCGCTGGTCCCGGCGGGGCGGCCGGGGCGACGAGCGGGTCGCCGACCTGTGCCGGACGCTGGTGTCGGCGACGCACTGGCCGACGACCGGGGCGGCGTTCTCGTGGGGTGACCACGAGATCCTGCGTCGGGCCCGGCGGGTGGCCGGGGCCGGCTCCACGACGAACTGGGCGGCCTGGAGCACCTCGCACCACCTGGCCCACGTGCTGCACCAGCTCCGTCACGACGGCGAACGCCGCCCCGCCGCCCGGCCCAGGCGCGCGGCGGGCCGACGCGGCGAGGGGCCGGCTACTGCTCGGTGAAGCCGAACTGCACGATCCCCTCGTCGTCGACGGCGGCGTCGACCGAGGTGTCGGTGAGCAGGTCGGCGGCGTCGGAGTCGAGGAAGATCCGGGCGCCCTGCCGGTCGACCACCTGGTCGCCCTGGACGGGCTCGGGCACCAGCTCGATGGTGAGCGAGCCGGCGTCGGTGTCGGCGGCGATGCGCAGGCCGCCGCCCTCGGCGACGTCCTCCTGGGCGGCCAGGTCGCGGATCACCAGCACGGCGTTGTCGGTCATGGTCAGCATGGGGCACTCCTCGTGGATTCTCGGTGGCACCCGGGTGCGGACCGGGCTCGGCCCGCGGACGGTCACACGGGGGAGCTCGGGTGACGGCGGGGCCGTCACCGGGCGAAACGGGGCTGCTCGGCACGCGCCCCTGCACCCACCGTGCCCGCTGCGGTGGCATCCGTCAAATGGAACGAGTTCGATCGGGCCTTGCGACGGAACCGGCTCCGAGCTGCCCGGATGCTCCCTACGCTGGAGCCCATGGACGACGCGAGGCGGTACGCGGCCGAGTTCGTCGGCACCCTGCTGCTGGTCTTCTTCGGCGTGGGCAGCGCGGTCTTCGCCCAGGTCCAGGGCGGCATGGTGGTGGTCGCGCTGGCCTTCGGCTTCATCCTGGTGGGGCTGGTCTACACCATCGGCCCGCTCTCGGGCTGCCACGTCAACCCGGCGGTGACCCTGGGGGTGCTGCTGTCGGGCAAGATCTCCCCGGTCGGCGCGGCGGCGTACTGGATCACGCAGTTCGCCGGGGCGACGGTGGCCGCGCTGCTCATCTGGGGGCTCACCCGCTGGGGTGGCGTGGCGGACCAGACCGGGGTGCTCGGCACCAACGGCTACGGCGCGCACATCAACCTGGGCGGCACGGCCGTGCTGGAGACGGTGCTGAGCTTCCTGTTCGTCCTCGTCGTGCTGGTGGTGACCAGCCGGGCCGAGCACGCCGGGTTCGCCGGGCTGGCGATCGGGCTGAGCCTGGCCGCCTGCCTCCTGGTCGGTCTGACCCTCGACGGCGTCTCGATCAACCCGGCCCGGTCGTTCGGCCCGGCGGTGTTCGAGGGCGGCACGGCCCTGCGGCAGCTCTGGGTGTTCGTCGTCTTCCCGCTGCTCGGCGGCGCGCTGGCCGCCCTCGCAGCCCCCCTCGTGGTGCGGCGCGACCCGCGCTACCGCGCCGATCCGGAGAAGCCCACCGGCCCCGCGCCCGGGACCGCCTGACGCGAGCCGGCGGGCCGGGAGACGGGGCGGACCGGCCCGTCGGCCCGCCGCGGACCCCGAACGCCGTCCGATCCGGCACTAACCTTCGCTCCATGGGCTTGGCCGGCAGAATTCTCCATGGCAGCATCAGCGCATGCAGCGTCGCGCCGCAGGCCCCGAGCGGGTGGAGGCGTCACCTGTCGGACCGGCCCGGGCCCCTTCCGGGTGCGGAGGAAGGGGCCCGGGCCCACGGGCGTCCCAGGGGCCGACGGGCGCGTCACGCGCCGGGGCGGTCCGGCGGGCGCACCGTGGCGGCCGGGTCGCCCCGTTCGATCAGCAGGTCTATCTCGGCGGCCCGCAGGCCGCGCAGGGCGAGCACGCGCCGGCCCCAGCGGTGCAGCCGGCAGGGGTGCGGGCTGGCGTCGTTGCGGCAGACCATCCCGCCGGACCAGCGCCGGGGCGCGTGCACGACGACCGCCCGCACCGCGAACTGGGCGTCCTCCCCCGTGACGTACGGCGGCAGCGGAATGTCCCACAGCCCCTCCCCGGCCTCCTCGCGGGCGCGGGGGACGGCGGCGGAACGGACGGCACGGGCGGGGGTGGCGGTGCGGCTCATCGGGCATGCCTCCACAGAGGACGGACGGACCAGGTCAGCGGACAACCTACGACCGTCCGGAGGCGGCCCGACGGACAAACTGTCCCGACCGGCGGGCGGGCCCCGACCGCCCGCACCGGCTCAGCGCAGCGCCACGGCCTGCAGGTTGACGTTGCCGCACCCGCCGAAGGTGGCCTCGACGGTCCAGGTGAGCAGCAGCTTCGTCCCCTTCGGGGCCCGGAACCGCACGGTGAACTCGGTGGTGTGCGTGGTGTGCGGGTCCTCCAGCCGGCGGACGGCCGTCCCGCCGCCGCTGGACAGCCGCGCCTCCAGCCGGCCGCGCGCCATCCACAGGCCGGCGTAGAGGCGCACGGTGCGGGCCTCGCCCCCACCGTCCACGGCGAGCGCGAAGCCGCTGCCGACGCCGCAGGCGGAGACGCCTGTCGTGGTTGCCGAAGACGACGTCACCGGGGCACCGTCGCGCCAGCTGAACGTCTCCGGGCTGACGTCGTGGCCCACCCGGTCGCCGCGGCCGCCCTCGTCGGCGATCTCCCCCGACCCGTCGCGCTTGCGGACCGTCGAGCCGGGGCCGCGCAGTCCCCAGTGGACCCAGTCCCGGGTGCCCGCCGCGGTCAGGTCGACGGCGGCCGGCACGTCGGCCTGGGCGACGTCGAGGTGGACCGCCGCCGGCTGCGGCGCCACCGGGCTCGACGGCGACGGCGACGGCGGCGGGGCGGTCGGGGTCCGCTGCCGGGGGCGCAGGCCGGGCGTGGCCGCGTCGGCGGGCGAGCCCGGCCGGTCCGCCACCGGGAACCCGCCGCTGGGCCGGCCCGCCGGGGCCGGCAGCACCGCCTCGTCGTCCGGCCCGGCGGCCGGGCCGTCCGGGGCGGCGGCATACACCCCGAGGGCGACGAGGCAGGCGACGACCACCAGGCCCTCCACCGCCCACCGCCGGCGCTGCCGGGCCCGGGCCAGCCGGCGCTGCTCCGAACGCGTCCGGCCGTCGACCGGCTCCCCGGCCCGGCGCAGCGGGCCGGACACCCCCCGCCCACCAGGATCGACGTCCCGCGTGAGGTCTTCCTGCGCCACCTGGCCTCCACTCCCCACCCGGTGTCCCGGTCCCGGCGACCGCCGCGCACCGGCGTGAGCCGTATCACGTTGGCACCACCCCCGGCCGGACGCCAGGGGTGTCCCGCCGGGCGTTTCCACTTCGTTACCGTCCGGTAGGAACCGGCGCGCGACCGGCTCCCCAGCGACCGGGGCGGGCTGCGCCACGGCGCCGGGTCACCGGACGGGCGCGGGAACGTCGGCGGGGGTCAGCCGGGCGGGCGCCGACGTCGCGGCGAGACAGGCAGGGCGCACCGCGACGCGCCGAGGCGGTGGTGGCGCCGCCGGCTGCGCTGAGCGTACTGGAGGTCACGTTAAGCGCGAAAGCGGCGAAGTCCACGAACCGGGGCGGGCCCCGATTGAGTCGTCGATCAGCCCACCTGGAAGCCGAGGGCCTGCGCCAGCAGCACCGCCTGCCCGGCGTCGACCAGCGCCCCGGCCCGCCGCACCGTCGTCGGATCCAGCGCCGACAGGTCGCTGCCCCGCAGGTCGGCGCGCACGAGACAGGAGCCGTGCAGCTGGGCCCCGGAGAGGTCGACGCCGGTGACCGTGGCGCCGGTCAGATCGGCGCCGGTCAGGTCCGCCTCGCGCATCCGGACGTCGGTCAGGCGCACCCCGCGCAGGTCGGCGGCGGGCAGCGCCACGAACGACCAGTCGCCGCCGTCGACCCGCAACGGCCGCAGGTCACACTGGTCGAAGCTGCTGCCGACCAGCTTGCAGCCGGTGAACTCGGCCTCGAACAGGTTGCACCGCTTGAACACGCAGCGGGTGAAGGCCGAGTCGACGTGCCGGGAGGCGTTGAACGCCACGTTGCCGAAGACGCACTCCGTGAAGACCGCGCCGCGGCTGACCGCCTCGGTCAGGTCGACGTGGAAGAACTCGCAGCGCACGAAGTGCCGGTCGGCCAGGTCCTCGGCATACCAGTCGTCGTGGCGGAAGGTCGCGTCCTCGGTGGGCTCCGGCACCCGGCCAGCCTAACGGCGGCCACCGACGTCTTCCGCGCGGCGCGTACCGGCTAGTAGGTTCGGTGGGTGAGCCTGGCCCCCCGCACCGACCCCGACCGCATCGGCTTCGACCCCGCGCGGCTGGCGCGGATCGACGAGCACTTCGGCAGGTACGTCGACGACGGCCGGCTCGCCGGCTGGCAGATCGTCGTCACCCGCCGGGGCGAGGTCGCCCACGCCAGCACCTACGGGATGCGCGACCGGGAGGCCGGGCTGCCGGTCGAGCCGGACACCATCTGGCGCATCTACTCGATGACCAAGCCGATCACCTCCGTCGCCGCGATGATGCTGTGGGAGGAGGGCCGCTTCGAGCTCACCGACCCGATCGGCCGCTGGCTGCCCGAGTTCGCCGACGTCCGGGTCTACGACAAGGGGCCGGTGACCAAGCCGTACACGGTGCCGGCGGTCGAGCCCATCCGGATCTGGCACCTGCTGACCCACATGTCCGGCCTGACGTACGGCTTCGCCCAGGTCTCCGTCGTCGACGGCCTCTACCGGGCGGCCGGCTTCGACCTCGGCGTGCCCACCGGCGCCGACCTGGCCGCCGCCAGCCAGGGGCTCGCCCGGCTGCCGCTGCTGTTCCAGCCCGGCACCGGCTGGAACTACGGGGTCTCCACCGACGTGCTCGGCCGGCTGATCGAGGTCGTCTCCGGGCAGCGGCTCGACGAGTTCCTCGCCGCCCGGATCTTCCGGCCGCTGGGCATGACCGACACCGGCTGGTGGGTCGAGGAGGCCGACGCCAAGCGGCTCGCCGCGCTCTACTTCCCGCACCCCGCGACCGGGCAGGCCATCCGCGCCGACGCGCTCGGCCGGCTCGCGCTTGCCGCGCCCGACTTCCTCTCCGGGGGCGGCGGGCTGGTCTCCACCGCCGCCGACTACCACCGGTTCACCCAGCTCCTGCTGCGCGGCGGGGAGCTGGACGGCGTGCGCCTGCTCGGGCCCCGCACGGTGCGCTTCATGACCCGCAACCACCTGCCCGACGGCCGCGACCTGGCCTCATACTCCCCGACCGGCTTCGCCGAGACGGTGCTCGACGGCATCGGCTTCGGCCTCGGCTTCGCCGTGGTGCAGGACCCGGTCCCGTCCCGGGTGCCGAGCAGCGCCGGCGAATACTACTGGGGCGGGATGGCCAGCACCGCGTTCTGGGTCGACCCGGTGGAGGAGGTCACCGCGCTGCTGTTCACCCAGCTCATGCCGTCGAGCACCCACCCGCTGCGACCCCAGCTGCGCCAGCTCGTCTACTCAGCCCTGGTCGACTGAGCCGGCCGGTGGTCCCGCCGCCGGCGCGTCGGGCACGGCCGCGCGGTGGTATCGGGGGCGGCCTCGCCGGCGGTATCCGGGGCGCCTCGTCGGCGACGCCGAGGAAGCGCGGCCGGGATCGCCGGAACGCCGCCGCCGCGCCCGGCCGGCTCCTAGCCTGGGGCCATGAGCAACGTCGTGGTGTTCGGCGCCGGGGGCACGGCGGGGTCGCGGATCACCGCCGAGGCGGTCGCGCGGGGCCACCGGGTGACCGCAGCCGTACGCCGCCCCGAGGCGACCGGCTACCTGCCGGCCGGGGTCGACCTGGTCACCGGGGACGTCACCTCGGCGCACAGCGTGCGGGAGCTGGCCCCGGCCGCCGACGTCATGGTCGTCGCCGTCGGCGGCGACGAGGGCCGGGCGCTGTGGCGCGACGCGGCCGAGAACCTCGTCACCGTGCTGCGGGACGTGCCGAACCCGCCCCGGATCATCCACGTCGGCGGCGGGGCGACCCTGCTGACGCCCCGCGGCACCCCGTACCTGGAGGAGCCGGACTTCCCGGAGGAATACCGGGAGCCTGCCCTGGGCCAGGCCGACGCCCTGGCCTGGTACCGCTCGGCGGCCGACGGGGTCACCTGGACGTACGTCTCCCCGCCGCCGCTGGAGTTCCACCCCGGGGAGCGCACCGGCCACTACCGCACCGGCCTCGACGAGCCGGTGACCGACGAGCGGGGGCGCGCGGCGCTGAGCTACGAGGACCTGGCCGTCGCCGTCGTCGACGAGATCGAAAACCCGCGCTTCGAGAACATGCGCTTCACCGCCGGCTACTGAGCCGGGGCGGGGTGTGCCCGGTCCCGCCCTGCCCGACCAGGTCGCGCGTGCTCAGCCGCCGCGTGGGCACAGTCAGACCGCGCGTGACAGCCGGGCCCCGTGGGCACAGTCAGGGCGCGCGTGGCTCAGTCGGCGCGGCTGCTCAGTCGGCGAGGCGGGCCGGGAAGCCGCCGGTGGCGATCGGTCCCCAATCGTCGATGGTGACCCGGATCAGCGACTTGCCCTGCCGGACCATCGCCGCCCGGTACTCGTCCCAGTCTGGGTGCTCGCCCGAGATGCTGCGGAAGTATGCCACCAGGGGCTCCAGCGCCTCGGGCAGGTCGAGCACCTCGGCGGTGCCGTCCACCTGCACCCAGGGCCCGTCCCAGTCGTCGGAGAGCACGCAGGCCGAGACGCGGGCGTCCCGCCGGATGTTGCGCGCCTTGGCCCGCTCCGGATAGGTGGAGATCACCAGCCGGCCCTCGGGGTCCACCCCGCACGCCACCGGGGAGGACTGGGGGCGGCCGTCGGAGCGGGTGGTCATCAGCAGGACCCGGTGCCGGGGACGGATGAAGTCGAGCAGGGCGGCCCGGTCGACCCGGGTGTTGCTCGCGATGCTGCGTGCCATACCCGTTTCTACCAGCAGCGCCGTCAGCGGGGCCGGGCGGTGTTCCGCCCCGCCGTGGGCTGGGCGGGCACCCGGGGCCGCACGGTGGGCCGCCACGCCCGGCCGTTGGCGTAGATCATCCGGAAGCCCAGGTACGCCGCCAGCGGCGCCCAGTGCGCCGAGCCCATCCGCAGCTCGGCGGCGTTGTGCCGCTGCCCGTTGGCCAGCACGTCGAGCAGCACGGTCTCGAACGCCGCCGACTCCACCCAGTCGACCTCCCGGGTGAACCCGCAGATCAGGGCCGCGCCGGTCTCGTCGAGGAAGTCGCGCAGCACGGCGTCGGACGCCCGCAGCACCGAGCAGCTGCCGAAGTAGAGGCGGCGGCCGTCGCAGCGGCCGGCCATCCGTTCGGCGACGTCGGAGAGGTCGACCGAGTCCCAGTCGGTGAGGCAGAGGCGGCTCGGCTCGCCGTGCATGGCGAAGAAGCCCACCCGGTAGTCGGCGTACTGCTTGAGCAGCCAGCGGTCGAGAAAGTAGAACAGCTCGTCGCGGGTCGCCGCGTCCTTGTGGATGAACCGGATCTTGCCCAGCCGTTCGAGGAGCTCCAGGGTCGGCAGGACCGACCCGCGCTCGTTGAGGTCACGGTGCCACTGCCCCTCGACACAGAAGACACCACCGCGCGCCACCAGCCACCTCCCCGAGCCCCCGCTGACGTTACCGCCAGCCGCCGCCACCTCGGGGATCACCCTCCGCACGGGCCGGCTGCGAGCTCGCCCCGTCCCGTCGTCGCGGCGCAAGATCGCGCTCGATCACGGATCGAGTGGCCTCCTGCGCCCCGCGAGACCACTCGATCCGTGATCGAGCAGGGCCTTGCCCGCACAGCGTCGGCCCGGTCGCGAGATGCAACCCCCACGACCGGGCCGACGCAACGTTCCCGGTCAGCTCGCCCGAGGCCAGGGCGGCGCGGCGGCGTTGGGCGGCACCGGCCGGCTGGGCAGGCCGGGCCGGGCTACGGGACGCCCGGTAGGCACGGAGACCCGCCCAGGCGCAGGGGGCACCCGCCCCGGGGGCGTCGGCACCCGCCCGCCGGACGCGGAGACCCGACCCGGGGGCGTCGGCACCCGCCCCGGCGGTATCGGCATGCGCCCCGGCGGCAGCGGCGTGCGCCCCGGCGGCAGCGGCACCCGCCCGCCGGAGGCGGAGACCCGGCCCGGCGGCATGGGCGCGCGCCCCGCCGGGTTGCCCGCCCGGCCCGGGGGCGTCGCGCCCCGCCCGGACTGTGTGACCGCCGGGTGGGCGGCGGGCCGGTCGGCGCGCGACGGACCGGTCGCCGTGAACGGAAACGGCACGTGCACGAACGGGTTTCCGTGCCTGATCAGGGCGTCGATCTGCCGCCCGTTGAGGCCGTGGGCCTCCAGCACCCGCCGACCCCAGCGGTGCAGCCGGCAGGGGTACGACGCCCCGTCGTTGCGGCACAACGCCCCCGACGGCCACTCCTCGGCGGCGTGCACCACCACCGCCCGGACCGCGAGCCGGACGTCCTCGGGTGTCAGGGACGCCGGGACCGGCACCTCACCCAGCACTTGGTCGATGGGATCCGTCGACTGCTCACCAACTCGCACGGCAGGCCTCCCGCAGCTCGGCAGCGGTGCGGCCGACCCGCCGCACCACATCCTCGCGCAGTGGTACGGCGCGCGGGGGCGATGAGTTCAATCGCGGTAGGCGGTCAGGAGATCCTCCGCCGACAGCGCCCGCACCCCGTCCACGTCGACACCGGCGCGCGACACCGCGACCAGTTCCGTCCGCTCGTCCGCGCCGGGCAGCAGCGACCGGTGCAGCAGCAGCCGCCCGAGGTCGTGACCGTCGAACGCACGCCGCTCCAGCCACTTGATCGAGCCCACGAAGGTCACTCGCCGGGCCACCGGCTCCCGGTCCGCGCCGACGAGGTCGATCTCGGGGTTGTTTGTCCTGGTCCAGAACCCGCCGATGGCCGATGTTCCCTCCGGCAGCCGGTCGGCGGGCAGCCGGCGCAACGCCTCCCGGACGGCGGGTTCGATCGCCCGCCCCCGCCAGGATGTCCAGGAGGTGGTGATCCGGGCCAGCGTCAGGTCGCCCCGCCCCCGTTCGATCTCGGGCAGGTAGGGCCCGAGGAAGGACAGCCAGAACCGCAGGTACGGTTCGGCGACGACGTACCGGGTCTCCCGCGACGGCTGGGTCGACAGCGGAACGAGTGCCTCGACGATCCGCTTGCCCGTGAGCAGCCGGAGCGCGCGGGTCAGGGAGGCCTGCGGAAGGTCGCCCGCCGCCCGGGCGATCAACGAGAAGGTCCGCTCACCGGAGCCGATCGCCCGGAGCACCAGATTCGCCTGGGACTGGGGCGGAAACTCGGCGGCCAGGGCTCGTTCCGCGCTCACCAGCAACGCGGACGTCGGGTCGACGACGGCGTCGGCGAGGTACTCCGTCGGAGAGGCCCCTGGGGGCCATTCGTCCAGGATCAGCGGCAGGCCGCCGGAGACGAGATAGGCGTCGAACGCCTCCGGCGCCGGCAGATCGAGCATCTCGGCGACGTCCGCCGGATTCAGCGGTGGCACGACCATCTCGGTTGCCCGCTGGTGGAACGGCCGGCCGTAGTCGTTGAGCGCCTCCATCATCGCGAGGTCGGAGCCGACGCAGATCAGCAGGACCGGCCGCCGGGAGAACTCCCGGTCGAACACCTTCTGCAACGTCCCCTCAAAGCCCGGGTCCGTCGCGATCAGGTAGGGCATCTCGTCCAGGACGACCACAGCGGGTCGGTCGGCGGGCAGAGCTGCCGCCAGGAGAGTGAGGGCGGCGTCCCAGGTGGCGGGTTGTTGCGCGGTGAACAGACCTGCGCCGGGCAGGGAAGATGCTCGGGCGGCCTCGACGAAAAGGGCTAGGTCTGCGGCGACAGTGGGTTGAGCCGAGGCGGTGAAGAACAGGTGAGGGACGCTGGCACGTTCGACGAACTCCTCCACCAGGCGCGACTTGCCGACCCGGCGACGCCCCCGCATCAGCAGTGCCCGGCCGGGCCGACCCGCGCGACCGCCTCGGCTGACCCGTCCCAACATCCCGTCGAGCGCGGTGAGCTCCCGCTGCCTGCCGACGAATCCGTGCACCCCGCACCCCCAAGACACTCATCCGTGAAACAACCAAGTTTGAGGGTATCAGGGGCGACACCAAGGCCATGGCGGTCAGGTGGCGATATCCGGGGCGGATGATCACGCGATGTCGCCGACATGGAGTCGATCAAGTGCGCGCGGCCGGGCTGGTCCCGACGCTGCGCCGCGAGGTGCCCTGAGGTGCGGCGGGCCCCAGGCACGCGACCGTGGGCAGCGGTTTCACCCCCGTAAAGTTTCCCGGCGCTCTCCCGATGTTCACACCAGCGCCGATAGCATCGTCGACCATGAATACAAAGAGCGTCACCCGCTCGCGATCCGGGCGGCTGATCACGGCGTTCGCACTGGCCGTCACGATGGTGGCGCCCGTCGTGGCGAGCACCTCCGCGTCGGCGGCGACCACGCTGACCGTGGCACAGGCGCTGGCCGCCCAGGACGGGCGCACGGCCACCGTCACCGGGTACGTCGTCGGGCAGCCGACGGCGACGAACACGGTGATCACCTCCGGCTACACGGCGGACACGGCGATCGCCATCGCCGACAGCGCCGCCGAGACCGGCACGGGCAGGATGCTCTACGTCCAGGTGACTGCCGCGTACCGCAGCACCTTCGGGCTGCTGACCAACCCGGGGCTACGCGGCAGGCAGGTCACCGCCACCGGGGCGCTGACCGCGTACTTCAGCCACGGCGGGCTGAAGAACCCCACCGCGATGAGCCTCGGCGGCGGCACCCCGAGCCCGTCGCCGACGCCGTCGGCCACCGCGTCGCCCAACCCGTCGCCCAGCCCGACCGGCGGCGGCGGCCCGTACGACTCGACGTACTACGCCAGCGCGATGGGCAAGACCGGCACCGCGCTGCGCAGCTCCCTGCACGCCATCATCAGGACGCAGACGAAGCTCAACTACGACCAGGTGTGGGAGGCGTTGAAGGACACCGACCAGGACCCGGCCAACGCCAACAACGTGCTGCTGCTCTACAGCGGCCGCTCGCAGAGCAAGACCAGCAACGGCGGCGACGCCAACGACTGGAACCGCGAGCACGTCTGGGCCAAGTCGCACGGCGACTTCGGCACCGCCACCGGCCCCGGCACCGACGTGCACCACCTGCGCCCCGAGGACGTCTCGGTCAACTCGACGCGCGGCAACAAGGACTTCGACACCGGGGGCAGCGGGGTGTCCGAGTGCACCGGCTGCTACTCCGACGCCGACTCGTTCGAGCCGCGCAACGCGGTCAAGGGCGACGTCGCCCGGATGATCATGTATATGGCGATCCGCTACGAGGGCGACGACGGCTGGCCGAATCTGGAGATCAACAACTCGGTGTCCAACGGCACGTCCCCGTACCACGGGAAGCTGTCGGTGCTGCTCGCCTGGAACCTGGCCGACCCGCCGGACGCCTTCGAGAAGCGCCGCAACCAGGTCATCTACGATCGCTGGCAGGGCAACCGCAACCCGTTCGTCGACCACCCGGAGTGGGCCACCGCCATCTGGGGCTGACCCCGCCCGGGGCCACCCGGTTGTCGCGGATCACCCCGCCCCGGCCGTGCGGAAGCGACCGGGGCGGGGTAGGACAACCGGGTGGCACGGCCCGGCCGCGCAGCCTCCGCGCGCCCGGGCCCCTGACGATGGGAGAGACTGCCGACATGGCGAACACGGTTCCCGACATCGCGCTCAACGACGGCAACACCATCCCCCAGCTCGGCTTCGGCGTCTATCTGATCCCCCCGGAGGAGACCGCCGAGGCCGTCGGCCGGGCCCTGGAGATCGGCTACCGGCACATCGACACCGCCGAGATGTACGGCAACGAGGCCGAGGTGGGCCAGGCGGTGCGCGCCTCCGGCCTGGCCCGGGACGAGGTCTTCGTCACCAGCAAGCTGAACAACAGCTTCCACCGCCCCGACGACGCCCGCCGCGCGTTCGACGCCACCCTCGCCGCGCTGAAGATGGACCACATCGACCTGTTCCTGATCCACTGGCCGCTGCCGACCCGCTACGACGGCGACTTCGTCTCCACCTGGAAGGTCCTGGAGGAGTTCCGGCGCGACGGCCGGGCCCGCTCGATCGGCGTGTCGAACTTCCAGGTGCCGCACCTGGAGCGGCTGGCCGCCGAGGCCGACGTGGTGCCGGCGGTCAACCAGATCGAGGTGCACCCCTACCTCGGCAACGAGGACGTGCGCGCGTACGGCCACGCGCACAGCATCCTCACCGAGGCGTGGTCGCCGATCGCCCAGGGCGCGGTGCTCGACGACCCGAACCTCGTCGACATCGCCGAGGAGATCGGGCGCACCGTGCCCCAGGTGGTGCTGCGCTGGCACGTGCAGCGCGGCGACATCGTCTTCCCCAAGTCGATCGACCCGAAGCGGATGGCGGAGAACTTCCAGATCTTCGACTTCGCGCTGGACGACGCGACGATGGAGCGGATCACCGGCCTCGACCGGGGCGAGGCGGGCCGGCAGGGCCCGCACCCCGACACCTTCGACTGGTTGCCCGACTGACGACCACGTGCCCGGTTGACGACCACGTGCCCGGCTGAGCGGCCGACCCCGGCGGCGGGCTGCCACGGCAGGCCCGCCGCCGCCGGCGCGTCCGGGCCGTCAGCGGTCGAAGGCGTCCGGCAGGTGGACCCGGTCGGCGGGCACCCCGGCGGCGAGCAGTCGCAGCCGCGCGCCGGCCACCATCTGCGGCGGCCCGCACAGGTGCACCTCCTGGTCGCCCGCGTAATGGCGCAGGGCCACGGTGAGCGCGTCGCCCCGCTCGGCGGGGCCGGCCGCCGGGTCGTGGGAGTACGCGGGCACCACCGTCAGCCACCCGTGGGCGGCCTCCAGCTCGGCGAGGGTGGCCCGGTCGTAGAGGTCGGCCGGGGTGCGCGCCCCGGCGACCAGGGTCACCCGCCGGCCGTCCGGGGCGGCGGCGAGCTGCTCGACGAGGGCGCGCAGTGGCGCCAGGCCGGTGCCGGCGGCGACGAGCAGCAGGTCGTGCCAGGGGCTCGGGTCGAGCAGCAGGCTGATCCCGCACGGCGGGCCGAGCAGCAGCGGCCCGCCGGGGCGTACCCCGTCGACGAGCGCGCCCGAGACGGTGCCGGCGGCGACGGCGCGCACGTGCAGCTCGACGGTGCCGTCGGGGCGGGGCGCGTTCGCCGGGGAGTACCACCGCCAGGCCCCGGGCCGGCGCGGGTCGCACACGGGCACCGCCTGCCCCGGCCGGTACGGCAGCGGCCGGCGCGGGCGCACGGTGAGCACGGCCACGCCGTCGGCGGCCCGGTCGTGGGCGACCACCTCGGCCCGCCACCACGCTGGCCCGTCGCCGACCCGGGCGGCGGCCCGGCGCACGGCGGTGACCGCCCGGCGCAGCCCGCGCTCCCAGCCGGCGGCGAGGGCGGCCGTCCAGCGGGCCCGGTTCTCCCGGGCGACGGCGGCGAGCAGGGCGTCGCCGAGCACGTCGGCGTGCTGCGGCAGCAGGCCGACGCCCCGGTGGGCCCGGGCCAGCACGGCCAGCGCGGCGGCCCGCCCGGCCGGGTCGTCGACGCCGCCGGCCAGCCGGCCGAGCGTGGCGAAGACCACGACCTGGTCCCGCTCGGCCAGCAGCCCGGGGAGGCGGTCACTCACGGTGTCCAGGAAGGTGGTGGCGGCCCGGTCGACGGCGGCGGCGGTCGCCGCCCAGGACGGGCCGAGGTCGGCGCTCACCGCCCGGATCGTCTCCGCCACCCCGACCGTCGGCCCCGCACGCAGCTCCGTCGTCTCCACGGCGATGGGTACGGACGGTGACCATCGACGGTTCACCCCGTTGACCGAGGGCGACCAGCCGGTGACCGTCAGGGCGCCCGCGGCTCCGCCGCCCCTGGCCGGTCGGTCGGCCGCGTCGGGCCGGTCGGCCATATCCATCGACGATCATCTACCAATAGGATGCCGGTCATGCGTGCCCGCCGCGTAACCGCCGCAGCCGCCGTCGCCGGCCTGCTGAGCCTGCTCGCCGTCACCGCCGCCCGCGCCGCCGACGGCCCGGCCCTCACCACGCCCGGCGCGCCGGTCGTCGTGGCCAACGAGCCGCACCAGCTCACCCTCGCCTGGACGCCGTCGACGTGGGTGGGCGAGCCGGGCGGCACCGAACCCATCACGTACGAGGTGCTGGTGCCGCTGGGCCCCAACACGTACCGGGGGCTGGGCAGCACGCAGACGCCCTCGATCACGTTGGCCGCCCTGCCGCCGGGCACCGAATACCAGGTGGCCATCCAGGCCCACACCATCGGCGGATACTCCGACACGTCGGCGACCACCGACCTGCGCACCGCGTACGGCCGGGCGAAGGTCAGCTACCTCAACCTCGACTGGGCGCCCACGGACAACCAGGTCCACTTCGTCGCGCAGGTCGTCAACACCGGCGCGCAGCCGCTCGACCTACGCACCGTGCGGATGGACTACCACCTGACCTTCGAGGGCGGCAACACGTCCCTCGTGACGGAGTGCGACTGGGCGGCGCTGGGCTGCGACCGGGTCCAGCGGCAGCTGTTCTTCTACCTGCCGCCCGCGCCGCCGCCCCCGCCGCCGGGCAGCAGCCCCACGCCCGTCCCCACCGCGACGCGGTACCCGGTGCCGGGCACGCCCGTCCCCGGCCACGTCCGGCTCACCTTCACCGGCGGGACCCTCGCCCCCGGCGAGTCGAGCGGGCCCATCCAGCTCCGCTTCCACCGGCAGAACTGGACCGCCGTCGACGAGCGGGACGACCCGAGCTGGCGGGCCGCCACCGGCGTCTGGGCAGACAACAGCCGGATCACCCTCGACGTCGACGGCGTCCGCGAGTTCGGCGACCAGTACGCCGGCTGAACCCGGCCGGAACAACCTTCAAGTAGGTTGTCGGGCCGCTGCGCGTATCCCCCTGATTCGCCCCGCCCTGAGGTAGCTTCTACTCCGCGCGCGACACCCTTCTTGGACGACGCAATCCCGATCGTCCACATTCACTTTCCCTCGTGAAGGGCCCGACGGCGGACATGGGCGAACCCCTCGAACCTTACGTACCCGACCCCACGCTCAGGGCGGCGCTGGAGGACTTCGGGCAGCAGTGCGACCGGGAGATCAGCGTCCCGCCGCAGACGCGCCTCGACCGGGGCTACGGAGGCGGCACACTCTTCGTCGCGAGGCTCACCGAGCCTGCGCCGCCGGGCCGGGAGCCCACCCGGAAGGTCTTCGTCAAGGTTCTGCCGGCCCGCTCGCGGCAGCGGGAGGTGCGCGGCCAGCAACGGCCGCGGGCCGCCCTGGGCGACTTCGCCCGGCAGCACCTCGCCGAGCAGATCTTCCCGCCCATCGACCTGCGCGACGGCCGCCGGCTGATGTTCCAGGAGACCACCGACGACGACGCCCGGATGCGGGGCCTCGACGAACTCGACGGCGAGGACCTGCTCGCCGCGTTCCGGGCCGTGCTGGAGGCGGTGCTGCACGAGTGGAACAGCGCCGCACCGGCCCCCGGACGCGCCGGCCCGCCGCACCGCGAGACCACCCTCGGCCCCTACCTCGAACGGGAGCTGCGGGCCGCCGGCGCGTGGGAGAAGATCCATCACGCGCTGGGCATCTTCGGCTTCCGCAGTGACGCCGAGTCGCTGGTCATCGACTCGCGGCCCCTGCCGAACCCGCTGCGGACCGTCGACCCGGCATCGCCCCACCACCGCCGACCGGTCCGCTTCCACGCCGGCTTCGCCCACGGCGACCTGCACGGCGGCAACGTGCTCGTGCCCTGCGGGGCCGACGGCCGGCCGTACCCCGAGCGGTTCTCGCTGGTCGGGTTGAGCGCCGTCGACGCGGAGGCCCCGCTGACCCGCGACGTCGCCGCCCTGCTGCTGGCCACCGTGCTCCGGTACGTCCCGAGCCTCGACCACGACGGGTCCGAGGCGCTGATCGACTACCTGGTCCACCCGCAGCGGGGGCGACCGGGCGCGCTGGTCGGGCCCGTCGCGGAACTCGTCCGGATCGCCGACGAGGTCGGCACCGCGTACGCCCAGCCGCTCGCGGGGCCGGCGACCTGGCGCAGGCAGGCCCGCCTCTCCCTCATCGCCCAGGCGCTGACCTGCACGACCTTCGAGGACCTGCGACCCGACCGGGGCCTGTGGTGCCTCCGGCTGGCGGCGCGCGCCATGCAGGCGCACCTCGAGGAGAGCCCCGTCGCGCCCGCCGCACCGGCCCCCGCCGTGGGCAGGTGGCCGGTGCGCCCCCCGGCGACCCCCGGCCCGGGCAGCGACGCCGCGCACCCCCACCGGCCGCCGGCCGCCGGCCCACCCGGCCCCGACCCGGGGCAGCGCAGCGGCCCGCCGTCCCGGGTGCTCGTGTGGTGCCTGCTCGTGGCAGCGCTGCTCGCCCTGGCCGGCGTCGCGGCGTGGGCGCTGGCCCCCGGGTCGGGCACGACCTGACCGGTCACGGCCACCGGCGGCCGGCGGCCGGTCAGGGCCGGCGCGGGTGGTGCAGGTGGTCGAGGATCGCCTGGTTGGCCTGCCAGCCGTCGGGGAACCGCACCGGCACGTCGAGGTGCACCGGCTCGGTCGACGGGTGGGCGTCGAGCAGCTCCGCGATGCCCGCCCGCGCCACCACCACGCACGCGTGCCGGTGCCGGGACGTCAGCACGCACAGCCGCCCCGACTCCAGGTGGAAGGCGGTCGCGTCCCGCCGGCCCGACAGCGGGTGCAGCACGATCGTCACGTCGTACTCGCGGCCCTGGAGCCGGTTGGCGGTGTCCACCGTGACGCCCGCACCGGCCGCGCCCAGGTGCGCGCGGATGGCGGCGACCTGGTCGCGGTGCGCGGCCCCCACGGCGATCCGGTCGGCGGTGACCGGCGCGCCGGCCGGCGCGTGCTCGGAGACGGCGACCGCGCCGCGCGCCAGCACCCGCAGCGCCAGCGCGGCGCACGCGGCGGCGGCCTCGGAGTCGGTACGCGGGGCGTGCCGCTGCGGCAGCTCGTACAGCGCCCAGCCCGTCGACGCCGCCAGCTCCACCGCCGCGTCGACGGCGTCCCCCGGCCCGGCGTCGGTGAACGCGAGCACCCGGTCGGCACGGCCGGTGCCCGCCCGGAACCCGGTGAACGGATAGAACGCCGCAGCGACCACCGGGGCCGCCGACGCCGGCAGCCGCCACGACACCGGCAGCCGGTGCACCGGCAACTGCGGGTTGTGCCGCAGCAGCACCGCCACCGCCGACTGCATCGGATCCCAGGTCAGGCCCGTCCAGCGCACCGTCTCGACCGTGGAGAACGGGTCGAGCTGCCCGGGATCCCCCACGAACAGGGCCCGCTCGAACCTGCCGGCCACGCGCAACAACGCGTCGGACCGCATCTGGTACGCCTCGTCGACGATCGCCCACGGCCAGCAGCCCTCGGTGACCATGGCCCACTTGGCGGCCGTGCCGATGACGACGGCCGGCCCGCCGAGGTCGGCGACCTTCGCGGCCACCTTGACCGTCGGGTGGTCCTTCACCCGGTCGGTCGGCCGGTATTCCGTGGCGGAGAGCCGGCCGATGCGCAGCCCGGGGGCCTTGCGGGCGAGCCGGTCGATGAGGTCGTCGACCTGCTCGTTGGTCTGCGCGACGATGATCAGCGGCTCCCCGGCGGCGGCCAGCTCGACGGCGGCGCGGACGACGAGGGTCGACTTGCCGGCGCCGGGCGGCGAGTCGACGACGACGCCCCGGTGGTCACCGGAACGCAGGTCGGCCAGCACCGCCGTGACGACCCGCTCCGCCTCGACGGACGGCGGCACCTCCAGCCCGACGGTCACTGCCCACCTCCCATCCAGCGCGTCCGCACTCTACCCGGCTGGCCTTCGCCGGCCCCGGCGTCACATCGCCCAACCCGAGGTCGCGGCAATCCAGCGCCGGCCCCGCGCACGCTCGGCCAACGCGGGGTCGGCGAGCGCGGACGCACGTCGCAACACCACGTCGAATTCCTGGGGAAGCTGGCTGTCCAGGCGATGCTTACGCCGCCACGAAGCCCACCGCGGCTGCGCGAGCGCCGCATATCCGTCAAGGGCCTTGCTCAGCGGCTCACGCACCACCTGCCGGTATTCCGCAACCTGCCGTATGGCCGTCGCTAGTTCATCACCGTCGATATCATGGCGACTTGAGAGCAGGTAGACATCGGCAAAGTCACGCCAGCGGGTGTTCGCCCCGCCGCGCTGCAACGCCGTCACCAGCTTCTCCGCATACACCATGGCCAACGGGTAACCCGTGAGTATGATCTCCCCGTCAAGTAGGCGCGGCAGCCTGATCGATCGCGGTTCTGGCCAGATCGGGTCGCCAACGTTGACATCGACGTGGAAGGTCAGCCGCGCCGCAGAGAGGCTTCCGGAAAGACCGACCCGCACTCCGGCGTAGGTGTCGTCGTCCCGGATCGTTTCGGCCGTCGCGGCCCCCGCATCGAGCACAAGACCGTCGTCAAGTTCCACGGCCGCGACATGTCGGACGATGTCGAGCACCTGGCCGCTGTCGTTCGAGATCCATCGGCCTTGGAGATCCACGTCTCGGGTGGGGCGTCGGGTGGAGTAGGCAGCCAGCAGCACCCCGCCCTTGAGGACGAGCCTGTGCGCATACTCGGATTGAGCCAGCCGGGCGAGGAATCCCTCCAACCCGTAGATCTGGTGCAGCTCGTCGGTCGGCCGGCCGGTGCGGCGGGCGAGGTTCTGGAGGTCGAGGTAGGCGCGGCCGGCAACAGTGGCCCGCGTCGGACGTACGGTCACAACAGGATCTCCAGCGCCTCTCGAAGTGGTCGCTCCGCCCTGGGAAAGCTCCGCGCCATCCCCAACAACCTTGACGGCGATGCGCCTCTTCGCCCCAACCACCGCCTGAGCGCCCCGTACGCCAGATCGGGTCCCTCTCGGTGCCGAAGGCGGACGGCGTCGATGATGCTGCGTTCGGGGCTGTAGAGCCCGATCGACGTATCAGGATCGAGCGGCAGCTCCGTACGCCCGATCTGGAACGTGGTGGGATCGAACCAGTGCCAGGCGACCGGAGCGACGACGAGCGGCCGATGCCGCCCGCGCGGCAGCGCGACATCGATGCGCGCGGGAATCTCGTCGGTGAGGCCGTGCCGGGCCAGGGCGGTGGTCAGGCAGAGCGTGGCCGCTGGCGCACGGCGGGCAGCCTCGACGAGGTCGAGGTCCGCTGTCTCGGCGTCACGACGTCGGTACAGGCCCCGCCCGAGGGCCTCGATGAGCCCTTGATCGCGCAGCCGGTACAGCCGCCATTCGGAGACGCCAGCGGCAAGAGCCTCTGAGTAGCTGAAGGTGGCCGGAAGACGGGCTAGTGACCCGTCCCCGCCCCCTGACTGCCCTGCCGGCTCCACGAGGAAACCCTATACATGTCACCATCATCTGTAGCGGATTTCCCTGGTGCCACGCCGGATGCCCTTCCAAGGTCTACGGCAGATCACGCCCGGTCAGGCCGCGCAGGAACGCCAGCCCCTCGACGGCGAGGGCGTCGGGGTCGGCGGCGAGGGGCCGCCACACGGACATCGGCACGGCCAATGCCTCGGCGGTGAACGACTCGATGTTCACCTGGCCGCCGTAGCCGATGTCGCACAGGGCGTCGAACATCCCCGGCCAGTCGAGGTGGTCGCCGCCGGGCGTCCCCCGGTCGTTGCCGCACACCTGGACGTGCGCGAGGTGGTCGCCGGCCAGCCGGATCGCGGCCGGCAGGTCGCGTTCCTCGATGTTCAGGTGGAAGGTGTCCAGCGCCAGGCCCAGTCCGGGGACGCCGTCCACCACCTCCAGTGCCTGCCCGACGGTGTTGAGCAGGCTCGTCTCGAACCGGTTGAGCGGTTCGAGGGCGATCGTCACGCCCTGCCCGGCCGCCTCGTCGGCCAGCGGCCGCAGCCGCGCCACGAGGCGGGCGGTGGCGGCCCGCCGGGCGTCCGCGTCGAGCAGCCACCGCCGGCCGGCCGGGGCGTAGAGCGGGCCCGCCACCACGGCCGCGCCCACCCGCCCCGCGACCCGCACGCAGTGCCGGACGAACTCTTCCGTACGCCGCAGCACCTCCGCGTCGTCGGCGAGCAGGTCGTGCTCGGGCAGCAGACCCGCGCAGACGGCGGGGGCCAGCTCCAGCCCGGCGAGCAGGTCTGCCGCCGACCCGGGATCCCAGTCGCCGGGCGCCTGGACGGTCAACTCGATGGCGTCGAAGCCCCACGCCCTGATCCTGGGTGCCAGCCGGGCGAGCGCCCGGTCGGTCAGCGGGGCCGCCCACGCCCACGTGTTGATGCCGATGCGCATCCCAAACCCTCTCGCCGTCCACGTCGATGAAAATGTCGACTGTAGAGGGCTGGCAGGCCCCGCTCACGACACCTGTCCCGGGCGGTCGCCCAGAGCCATGGCGTCAGCTTCGTTCCAGCGCCGCCAGAACGGAGCGGATGGTCAGCCTGATCGGCTCGAGGCCTGATCGCGCAACGACGACGGGGGTGTACTCGACGTACACCTCGAAGGCACCCTTCCGCCCCTTGTGGCGCAAGGCGTAAGGCTTGTGCGGTGCCAGCGCAGCGTCGACCCGTTCGTTGAGAATTCTGCGCATCTTCTCGTTGGCCATGTTCTCGAACCCAATTTTACCGTTGGGGTGGAACTGCACGGTGAGCGAAGGGTGCATGGCCTGCCGGAACAGCTTCTCGCTCCACGAGAAGGACACCTCCCAGTTCCCCGTCAGACTGGTGAAGGCGGGCTTCGAGGGCACTCGAGGATCGTTGGTCAGCTTATAGATCAGTTCAGCGAGGAAAGTCGCCCTTTCCAGCGTCTTATCACTGTGGGTGTGCGACAACTCATCCTTGATCAACAAGAGTCGGCCGATGACCTCCTCGAAGCTCTGAATGCGCTCCGCAGAGGCCCACTCGGTGGCGTCCTTGTACAGCGCACCAATCTGCCGCACGACCTCGCCCGAGACACTTGAGTGGAACTTTCGCTGGATTTCGGCAAGATTGCCACCCAGTCGCACGGGGTCGGGGTCCCTACCCATGAAGCAGAAATACATGAGCTGGCCGAAGGAAAATACATCCAGGGCCGGGGTCTTCGCCGACACGATCTTCGGATCGAATGCGGAGTACTGTTCTGGCGCAGCGTAGTAGATAACCCCGAGGCCACTCTTGGTAGCGTTCTGGGTGCGGGTGGTGAACCAGGCCAGGTCGAAGTCCGTCAGATAGGGGTGCTGCCGGCCGTCGGGGCCGGTAAGACACACGATGTTTTCCGGCTTGATGTCGCGGTGAATCACGCTGTTTTGATGTGCGTGGACGACGGCGTTCGCCACGCCAATCAGAAGATCGATCAGCTCGTCGGGCTCAAGGAATGAATGCGGCTTCAGATCCCGAATGTTCTGCCCTTCGATGTAATCCATCACAAAGCCAATGGGGCACGTGCTGAAGCGATGAACCTTGACGATCGAGTTGTGCTTCAGCAGCGTCATCGCTTCGTAACCCGTAGCGAAGCGCTGGATCTTTTCAGGATTGTCCATCTCCTGCGCGTGATAAATCTTGTACGCGACGGACTTGCCCGTTTCCGGGTCCCTCACTTGCCAAACCGAACCGAACCCACCTGAGCCCAACTGGCGCTCGAGGATTCCCTCCTTGATCACCATCCCGCTCTCCACCAGCGCCAACTCGGTACGATACCGATTCAACGTCTCACGGCATCTACGGAAGGCCAACCGGCTCGCCACCCCCGGCATGACGGCTTTTCTCTCGAACCACTCGTAGATGCTCTCCAGCCGACGGCAAGCGAGATCGTACCCCTCTCGTCGCCAGCCTTCGGAGTCATAACCCATCTTGAAGCGAAGGAACTGGTCGAGAAAGCTCTGGGCCTCGCGCTCGATCAGCAGGTAATCCTGCTCTGGAGGTGGGGGCGGGAGATTAGGAGTCAACCCAGCTGCCAGGACCAGTCGGCCTGGGATATGACCACCGAAGACCGGCTTCTGTTGCTCGCGGGAGCCTCCGCGCTGCCCCATGTTTCGAGAAATAACCTCGTAAAGACTGTGAACGGTGACGCAGCCATCGTGATCGGCCGCCTCTCCGTACAGCCCTTGAAGAAGGTAGTAGGTGAAGATGCCGTGCCCGAAGTTCTGCTCCTCCCAAGCCTGCTGACTGCTCAATGCCGCACCGATGACGGCAACCCCACGGTCCACGTTGACTGCGGTTCTTATGTCGTCGTTCAGCATGGGCCGGCGCATCTCCACGGTACCGTCGGGCCGAATCCCAGCCCCAGAGTGGCAGCAGTCAAGGAAGACTAGGGTGTCATGCCTAGAATCAGACTCGCCGGCTAGCAGACGTATGACTTTCTGGATCTCTATGCCCTCGTCATACTCGGCATTGTCGAAGGTCACCAGGAACGCCCCCAGATCGGTTACCGTTCCATGGCCCGAGAAGTAGAACAACAACGACTCGGGCATCGACGACCTGGCTTCCGCCGCCCATCTCAAGATGCGTCCTCGTGTCGCCTCCGCGTCCGTGAGCACCGTTACCTCGAACCCGTATTCCTCCATTTCGAGCAGACCCGCCACCTGCGATGCATCGTTCAGACAGCAACTCAGGGGCGACCACCGACCGGAGTAGTCGTTTATTCCGACAACCAGGGCCTTTCGTTGCCCCATGGTCCCTCCTCACACGCTCTCCCACGAAATCCATCTCACGCCCGCCCGCCCAAAGTAAATCGTGGAAATAGCGATGGGTTCGATGGCGCGAAGTCAGCAGGGCGCGCAGGCAGAACGATCGAGAACTGAGCGCGACTGCGCGGCCCCTGGAACACTACCCGAAGCTCACCCGGACGCGACGCTCTCATCCGCGAGCCGATCAGCCTCTGGGAGTTCACCCCTTCGGCGGATTCGACACCACTCCGGACGACCGGGTCACACCCGAGTTGGTCGATCAACAAAGTTATCGAGCCACGCAAGGAAGACCGCGATCCAAGCGGGCGGCCACCGTCCAGCAGATGTCAAGATCGGCCAGAGCGGCATACGTAACTCAGATCAACTCAGCCTCCCTCGCCGGAGAGGGTTCAATGGCAACATCCGGGCTACTATCCACCAGGCACGGAATCGAAGAAGCCGATTGTCGTACAGGCGACAGTAGCGCGGCAAAGTCAACTGAAGCAGCTGAGCGGCCTCGCAGGTACCGTGCACGGGTGAGCGATCATGGTTTCGGCGTCTACGAGCACCTGATCACCCACCAGCTCGCCGGGCAGCTCCACCGCCTCGATGCCGCGCTCGTCCAACGCCAGCCGCTCGACCCGGCCGATGCCCACCAGCTCCTCACCCGGCACCTCGCCGCCCTGATCAGCCGCGCCCTGCAAGCCGTACCCGGCGGCGACGACAGGCTGCGCCGCCAGGTCGACCTCGCCAACCGGATCGCGCAGGCCGTCACCGACCTCGACCCGGACGCGGCCGGCCCCGACGACCAGGTGGCCGACGCCCGCAACCTGCTGCACGCCATCGCCGCCCCGCCCACCCCGCCCGCGCAGCCGACCTTCCCGGCCCGCCCCACCACCCCGCTCTCCACCGGCGCGCTGCTGGTCAACGGCCGCCACCAGCCGCGCATCGGTCACGAGGTCACCCACGAGATGGCGTCGGCACAGCGGGTCGACCTGCTGTGCGCGTTCATCAAGTGGCACGGGCTGCGCATCGTCGAGCCGGCCGTCCGCGAGCTGATCGGCCGGGGCGGGACGCTGCGCGTCATCACCACCACCTACCTCGGTGCGACCGACCAGCGGGCGCTGGACCGGCTCGCCGAGCTGGGCGCCGAGGTCAAGGTCTCCTACGAGACCAGGACGACCCGGCTGCACGCGAAGGCGTGGCTGTTCCGCCGGGGCAACGGCCTGACCACGGCGTACGTCGGGTCGAGCAACCTGTCGAAGGCGGCGCTGGTCGACGGGGTGGAGTGGAACGTCCGCATCTCCGACGTGGAGCAGCCGCACGTCATCGACACGTTCGCCGCCACTTTCGAGGACTACTGGAACGATCCGGCGTTCGAGGCGTACGACGCCGGGCGGGACGGCGAGCGGCTGCGCGCCGCGCTCAGCGGGGAACGGCGGGAGGGATCGCCGACGCAGATCGCGAACCTGGACGTGCGGCCGTACCCGTACCAGGCGGAGATCCTGGCCGACCTGGACGCGGAGCGGCAGGTGCACGGCCGGCACCGCAACCTGGTGGTGATGGCGACCGGGACCGGCAAGACGGTGGTGGCGGCGCTGGACTACCGGCGGCTAAACAGGAACAAGACCGTCGACTCGCTGCTGTTCGTCGCGCACCAGGAGCAGATCCTGCGGCAGAGCCTGTCGACGTTCCGGCAGGTGGTGGGCGACGGGAGCTTCGGCGAGCTGCTGGTCGGCGGGAGCGAGCCGAGGAACTGGACGCACGTCTTCGCCTCGATCCAGTCGCTGCACCGCCGCGAGATCGACCCCGGGGCGTACGACATGGTGATCGTCGACGAGTTCCACCACGCGGAGGCGCCGACGTACGCGCGGCTGCTGGAGCGGCTGCGTCCGCGCGTACTGCTGGGGCTGACGGCGACCCCCGACCGGGCCGACGGCGGCGACGTGCGGCGGTGGTTCGACGGCCGCGCCGCCGTGGAGCTGCACCTGTGGGAGGCGCTGGAGCGGCAGTTGCTGGCCCCGTTCCAGTATTTCGGGGTGCACGACGAGGTGGACCTGTCGCACCTGCGGTGGCGGCGCGGCCAGGGGTACGACCCGGGCGAGCTGGGCGCGATCTACACCGGCGACGACGCGCGGGCGCGGCTCATCGTACGAGCCGTACGCGACACCGTGGACGTGGGGCGGATGCGGGCGCTCGGGTTCTGCGTGAGCATCGGGCACGCCGAGTTCATGGCGGACTGGTTCACCCGGCACGGTGTCCCGTCGGCGGCGGTGACGTCCCGGCTGGACCGGTCGGCGCAGCACGGGCTGCTGCGCGACTTCCGGGCCGGGAAGCTGCGGGTGCTGTTCACCGTCGACCTGTTCAACGAGGGCGTCGACCTGCCGATGGTCGACACGATCCTGATGCTGCGGCCCACCGAGAGCGCGACGGTCTTCCTCCAGCAGCTCGGCCGGGGCCTGCGCCTGGACGACGACAAGCCCTGCCTCACGGTGCTGGACTTCATCGGCGGGCAGCACGCCAACTTCCGGTTCGACCTGCGCTGGCGGGCCCTGACCGGGGTCAGCCGGCGGGCGGTCCGGGACGCGGTCGAGCAGGACTTTCCCATGCTGCCCAGCGGCTGCCACGTCGAGCTGGACCGGGTGGCGAAGGAAGTGGTGCTGGCCAACCTCAGAAGCGCCCTGCCCACGTCGAGGAGGGGCCTGGTGGCCGAGCTGCGGCAGCTCGGGGACGTCGACCTCGCCGGCTTCCTGCGGGAGACCGGCCTCGACGTCGAGGACGTCTACCGCTCGGCGGCGGTCGGCGGGTGGACCGGGCTGCGGCGGCTCGCCGGGCTGGACACCCCGGCCCCCGGCCCGGACGACCGCGAGTTGGGGCGGGCCATCGGGCGGATGCTGCACCTGGACGACGCCGACCGGCTGGACCTGTTGGCCGGGGTCGCCGCCGGTGAGCGACCCGAGCCGGGACGGCTGTGGGACATGCTGCACTTCGACCTGTGGGGTCCGCAGGCACCGTTGAGCGACCGGGACGCGCGGCTCGCCCGGCTGTGGGCGGAGCCGGCGCGCTGCGCCGAGCTGCGGCAGCTCGCCGGGGCGCTGCGGGACCGCATCCACCGGGTCACCGTGCCCGTCGGCGCGCTGCGGGTGCACGCCCGCTACAGCCGCAACGAGGCGTGCGCCGCGTTCGGGATGCCGAACCCTGGGTCGCTGCGGGAGGGGGTGAAGTGGCTGGAGTCCGAGCGGGCGGACCTGTTCTTCGTCACCCTGGTCAAGTCGGAGCGGCACTACTCCCCCACCACCATGTACGCGGACCGGGCCGTCACCGACCGGCTGTTCCAGTGGGAGTCGCAGAGCACCACGTCGGCGGCGTCGGCGACCGGGCAGCGCTACGTCCACCACGCCTCGCGCGGCTCGACGGTGCACCTGTTCGTGCGGGAGACGCGGGTGCCGGACCGGGACCTCGGCGCGCCGGCCTACCTGTACGCCGGGCCGATGGCGTACCGGCGGCACACCGGGGACCGGCCGATGCGCATCGTCTGGGAGTTGGCGCACCCGTTACCGGCCGACCTGTACGCGGCGGCCCGCGCGATCGCCGCCTGACCTGCCGACAGACGTCAGGCGCTGAGCGAGCGTGCCCGCCCGGGTGAGGCGCTGGTCGACGGCAGGGGCGCTGCCCCGCCCGCTTGCGGTGCGACGAGGTCCCGGGGGATGTCCGGGGCGCAGTAGCACAGGGCGCTGGCGGTCGGCCTACGGCGCGCCGCCAGCGGCCGGCCGAACGCCACCGTCAGTCCGGCGAGCGTGACCGTGACCGCCGCGAACCCGGCCGCCAGCATCGGCGACGCATCCGGGTCGCCGTCGGCCAGCATCACCACGGCCATCGCGGTCACCGACGCGCCCAGGCAGGTCAGCCAGGTGAGCAGCGGGTACGCCATCCGCCGCGCCCACGCCGCCCCGCGCAGCACGCCGAGGCCGACGGCCACGGCGGCCGGGACGACGATGCCGAGGTCCATCAGCTTGACCGTCCAGAACGGGGTGGGGCTGGAGGCGTACTCGATCATGGAGGCCGGGTCGGTCCAGGCGGTCACCATGGTCGGCAGGTGCAGCCCGAGCAGCAGGAAAGCCGCCGCCCCGAGCAGCGTCCCGCCGGCGGCGCGGGCAAGCTGGCGCGACGGGGCGGGCGGGTGCGGCGACAGCGCCCGCCAGGCGAGCACCAGCGTCGCCTCGGCGAGCAGGAACGCGGCCAGCAGCAGCGGGAAGAACCGTTCCACGTTGCCCGGCAGGCGCAGGTACTCCTGGCCGATGACGACCTGCGCGTACGTGTAGAGGGCGTACCCGGCGATGCCGGCGGCCAGCGGCGGCGCGACAGGGTGCCGGCGGCCCGCGAGCACGGCGGCGGCCACGGCCAGCGGTGTCACCACGAACAGCGCGGCGGCGTCGCCGCCGACCAGTTGGTGCAGGGTGGTCGGGGAGGTGCGGTAGCGCATCAGGCCCGCCCCGAGCGGCCCGAGCAGCGAGCTGGTCGCCATCGTGGCGGCCAGGGCGGTGAGGGCGGCGGCGAGCAGCCGGTACGAGTCGACGGCCCGCGCCACCGGTCGAGTGCGTTGCTGCGTGGCCATGACGCCTCCCCGCTGGTCGGTCTCCCCTCAGCCTGCTCTGGTGCGGGGAGTCTCGGCAGGGGGTTCGGTCACCGTCCGGCGGGACCTTCGGTCCTGGTCCAGCTCGAAGGCGATCCGGGTTGCCTCGTACGCCTCGGCCGCCACCCGGCTGGTTGGCTCAGCTGTGCTGCGCCCGGTGGAACGGCGGGCGGGTGATCTCCCTGGTGAACTGCGGGCCCACCAGGTAGCGCTTCCCGGGGAGCCAGCCGTGGGAGTTGTCGCCGACCACGACGCCGAGCCCGGTGTGGCGGTCGAAGTTCGCGAACCGCGGGCCGCCGCTGGAGCCGCCGCCCATCACGCACTCGGTGCCCCACTGGCCGGGGGGCTCCGGCCAGTCCTCGGTCGCCTGCTGCTCCACCGCCGGGCCCGTGCAGTAGGCGAGGCGCTCACCGGTGTATTCGGGCAGGCCCTGGCGGGCCTCGTCCGAGCTGGCCCGTGGGTAGCCGAACTGGTGCACCACCCGCGGGCCGGGCACCGCCGACGCGGCCGAGCCGGCCGGGGGTTGGCTTCGGTGTCATAGCGGGAGCGTAGAAACGGTCGGCGGGTGCCCACGGTCCGGGAAGAAGCGGTCAGCGCACCGGGTCGTGGGTGCCCCGGGGCACGTGCGGCTTGCAGCGGCGAAGCCGCTCGGCGGCCATCCGCCCGCCCACGGCCAGGCCGTGCCGCTCGACGGCGGCCAGCCCGTACGCGCTGCACGTCGGGGTGTAGCGGCACTGGCCCGGCCAGCGGTGCGACAGCCACCGGCGGTAGCCGAGGATCGCGGCCCGGCCGGCCCGGTCGACGACCGGCGCGCGGGTCGCCCCGGCGGCCACCGAGCCGAGGGTGAGCAGGAACGAGAACAGCCCGAAGTCGCAGCAGTCCGGGCCGTCGCAGTCGCAGTCGGTGCAGGAGTCGACGCCGCGCCGCTTCTTCTTGCGGTGGCGGTCCCGCTTGAGGTTGAGCATGCCGACGATGGTGCGACACGCGCGCCACCTGACCGAACGGAGGAGTCAGGACCAGACGGTGCGGCGGAGCCCGTCGTGGGCGGCGCACACGTCGGCCCGGCCCCCGGTGAGGGTGAGCGCGCCGTCGCGGCACTGCACCAGGTACCCCGTCCCGGCCCAGAAGTCCTGGCCGCAGTCGAAGTAGTCGCACACCCGCACGTCGGGCCGGCGGATGCGGGAGCCGCCGCAGTAGTCGTACCCGAAGGGGTTGGCCGGTGCGCCGCAGAGCCGGTCGCGCGTCGCGGCCGGTGGGGCGGGGGAAGACGCGGCGGCGGACGACACGGTGCCGTGCCGCGGCTTCGACGCGGACGCCGCGGCGGCGCGGGCGGTGGGGAGCCCGGTCGGCCCGGCGGTGGGCGGCGCGGCCGTGGCGGCGGCGGCGACGTCCGAGCCGGGCCGCACCGGCGGGTCCGACTCGAACAGCACCGCCGGCACCAGCAGCGCCGCGGCGGCGGCCACCGCGACGGTACGCCGGCCGCCCGGCACGAGGGAGGTGATCCGGGCCTGCGCGGGGGTGGCGATGGCGGGGCGGAACGGCCGGGTCTGGTCGTGCTCGGCGATCAGCTCGTCGAGCTGGGCCAGCACCGCGCCCCGCTGCTCGATGGCCTCGGCGAAGGCCAGGGTGAGGGTGAACCGGAACTCGGCGGCGGCGTCGGCGGGCAGCAGCAGGCCGGAGGTGCGCCGCCGGTCGAGGACCTGGATCAGCGTGATCGGCGCCGCCGGGTCGTGGGCCAGGCCGGTCATCCTCCCGTACGTCCAGTCGCGCCGGCCCCGCCCGCCGAGCAGGACGAGGCGGCGGTCGGTGAGCACGGCGAGGCCGGCGTCGGTGACCTTGACCCCGTCGGGGCGGCGGTGGTGCAGCGCGGACCGGCCGGGGTCGACGCACAGGTCGGGGGCGGGGAGCACGGCGGTGTGCCGCAGCTCGACCAGTTGCACGGCGGGCAGCGCCCAGAACACCCGCTCGCCGGGGGCGAGCTCCAGGGGCAGCCCGGCTCCGGCGTTGGCCTGGCGGCCGAAGTCGGCCGCCGCCGCGCGCAGCCGCCGCAGCTCGTCGTCGCGTCGCCGCCAGGCCCGCTCGGCGTCGCGGTACGTCCGCTGCCGCCGCTCGTTCTGCCGGTGCGCCCACCGGTACCGCCAGGTGGCACCGGTCGACTGCCGCCGGGTAAAACCCGGCGAACTCCCTGTGGAACCCGTCGAATCAGTCTTCGCCACGCCGACTCCTTCGCCGCGCGAGCCACCAACCGGGGTGTCACCCGGATCAACGGCACCGACGGAGCCGACGGACCCGTCGAAACACGCTAATCACCCGATCGGTGGACCAATAGGCACAGCAGGGGGATGGCAGCACGTCGATTCACGTTCCCCGCCGGGACCCGTGTGCGGAGGTTGATCACTGGGTAACGCCTTCCGCAGCCCGGCGCGGGCACGCGTGCCGGCGCCGCCGACGCCGAGGAGGAACCGTGGCCGACCCGGACCAGCGCCCGCGCGTGGTGATCGGGGTCGACATCGGCACCACCAGCACGAAGAGCGTCGCGTACGACACCGACGGTTGCGCCCCGCCCGGTCGGGGCTGGCGCTGCACCGGCGCACCGGCACCCCCGTGCACCCGATGGCGCCGCTGCCGAAGCTCGTCTGGTTCGCCGAGCAGGAGCCGAAGCTGTTCGGGCGGGTCGCGCACTGGGTCGGCATCAAGGACCACGTGCTGCTGCGGCTGTGCGGCGCGTTGGTCACCGACCACTCGGTCGCGTCCGCCAGCGGCCTGATGGACATCCAGACCCGCGCCTGGGACGCCGAGGCGCTGCGCATCGCGGGGATCACCGAGGAGCAGTTGCCGCAGCTCGTGGCGACCACCACGGTCCTGCCGGGGCTCACCGCCGAGTACGCCGCCGCCACCGGCCTGCCGGCGGACACCCCGGTCGTGGTCGGCGCCGGGGACGGCCCGCTGGCCAACCTGGGGCTCGGCGCGGTGCGGCCGGGCGTGGTGGCCTGCTCGATCGGCACCAGCGGGGCGATGCGGGTGATGGTCGAGCGCCCCGCCGTGGACCCGCTCGGCGGGGTGTTCTGCTATGCGCTGACCGAGGACCGCTGGGTCGTCGGTGGCGCGATCAACAACGGCGGGATCGTCCTCCAGTGGGCCGGTGACGCGCTCGCCCCCGAGTTGGGCGAGGACTCCGAGGAGGAGCTGCTCGCCCTGGCCGCCCGCGCCCCCGTCGGCTCCGGCGGGCTGGTCATGCTGCCGTACCTGCTCAGCGAGCGCGCGCCGCACTGGAGCGCGCTGCCCCGCGGCGCGTACGTCGGGCTGACCCACGGCCACCGCCGCGAGCACCTGGTCCGGGCGGCGCTGGAGGGGGTCTGCCAGCAGCTCGCCCTGGTGCTGGCGTCCGTGCGGTCCGCCGGCAACGAGGTGCGGGAGGTGCGGGCCAGCGGCGGGTTCGCCCGCAGCCCGCTGTGGCGGCAGATGCTCGCCGACGCCCTCGGCATGCCGGTGCGTTTCCCCGCCGGACACGAGGGGTCGAGCTTCGGCGCGGCGCTGCTGGGCATGCAGGCCCTCGGCCTGATCGCGTCGGTCGACGTCGCCGCCGACCTGGTCCGCATCGACGAGACGGTACGCCCCGACCCGGCCGCCGCCGCCACGTACGCCGCCCTGCTCCCCGTGCACGCGGAGCTCTACGAGGCGCTCGTCCCGACGTTCACGTCGCTGCGGCGGCTGGCCCCGAACCTCCCGCCGGAGCCGCCACCCACCGCCCCACCCATGTGATCGCCCGTGCCGCCGTCGGCACGGACACCGTCCGAAGGTCGTGATACCCGTGGTCACACTCCTCGCCGCACCGGCGGAACCCCTCACCGACGCCGGTGACGCCCAACTGATCGTCGCGGCCCTGCTGGGCATCGCCGCGGTGGTGGTCCTGATCGCCTGGGGCAAGGTGCATCCGTTCCTGGCGCTGATCCTCGGCGCGGGCGTGCTCGGCGTCGTCGCCGGGGTGGGGGCCGAGGCGATCGTCACCTCGTTCAGCGGCGGCGTCGGCTCCACCGTCGGCGGGGTGGGGCTGCTGATCGCCCTGGGGGCGATGATCGGCGGCCTGCTCGCCGAGTCCGGCGGGGCGGACGGCATCGTCACCCGCATCGTCGACCGGGTCTCCGGCCAGGCCCTGCCGTGGGCGATGGCCGGGGTGGCCGCCCTGATCGGCCTGCCGCTGTTCTTCGAGGTCGGCGTGGTGCTGCTGGTGCCGATCGTGCTGCTGGTCGCGAAGCGCACCGGCATGTCGCTGATGAAGGTCGGCATCCCGGCGCTGGCCGGGCTGTCGGTGCTGCACGGCCTGGTGCCGCCGCATCCCGGGCCGCTGGTGGCGATCTCGTCGCTCGACGCCGACCTGGGCCTCACGCTGGGGCTGGGCCTGCTGATCGCCGTCCCGACGGTGATCGTCGCCGGGCCGGTCTTCGGCAACATGATCTCCCGGTACGTGCCGGCGACCATCCCCGAGGCGCTCCTGCCGACCCGCGCGCCGGCCGCCGTCGGCGGAGCGGAGCAGGGGGCGGCCGGGCCCGGGGCGGCCGGGCGGCGGCAGGCCGATGTGGACGGCGAGCTGCTCACCGAGGACGACCTGGTCAACCCGGGCACCGGCCGGCCCGGTGCGCCGGTGGACGACTCCGGCACCGAGACCGCCCGGCGGGCCCCGAAGTTCTGGCCGGCGGTGATCACGGTGCTGCTGCCGGTGGTGCTGATGCTGCTGCGCGCCATCGGCGAACTGGCCCTGGCCGAGGACACGCCGGGCCGCCGGGTCCTCGACATCGTCGGCACCCCGATGGTGGCGCTGCTGGCCGGGGTGATCGTGGCCATGTTCACCCTCGGCTTCCAGGCCGGATTCAGTCGTAAACAGGTCTCGTCGGTGCTCGGCGGATCGCTGCCGCCGATCGCGGGCATCCTGCTGATCGTCGCGGCCGGCGGCGGGTTCAAGCAGGTGCTGGTGGACGCCGGGGTGGGCAACCTGGTCGCCGACGCCGCGAAGGACGCCAGCCTGTCGCCGCTGCTGCTGGGCTGGCTGGTCGCCGTCGGCATCCGGGTCGCGACGGGCTCGGCGACGGTGGCCACGATCACCGCCGCGGGCATCGTCGCCCCGCTCGCCGCGACGATGGACCGGCCAGGGGTCGCCCTGCTGGCCCTGGCGATCGGCTGCGGGTCGCTGTTCTTCTCGCACGTGAACGACGCCGGCTTCTGGCTGGTGAAGGAGTACTTCGGGCTGACCGTCGGGCAGACCATCAAGAGCTGGTCGGTGCTGGAGACGATCATCTCGGTGGTCGGCTTCGCGGGCGTGCTGCTGCTCGACCTGCTGTTGTGACCTGCGGACGGCGGGCCTACGGACGGCGGGCCTGCCCGCCGGTGCCGGGCCGGGGGCGGGATGGTCGTCGCGCGCCCTAGGGAGCTGATGTCGTGGATGACTCAGAGCGGGGTACCCGGACGGATCGCCGGCCGGGAGCGCCTCGGGGCACCCCGGAAAGCGCCCGGAAGCGCCGGGGAGCGGACCCGGGAGCCGGGTACCGGGCGCTCGGAAGGGCCGAATGCCGGATGCCGGATGCCGGGTGCCGGGTAATCGGGAGCGCCGAGTCCCGCACGCTCGGGAGCGCCGGGTGCCGGGCTCGGGAGGCCGTTCGTCCATGCCGTGATGTCGTAGATGACTCAGCTCGCTAGGGGCCCGAAAGCACCATAGGGGACGGAGCCGGAGGGGGAGGAAGAAAAGAAGCGCGCGGGCCGAGGGAACGAGGCCGGGCCGCCATCGACCGGCCGCCGGCACGCGCCGGACGACGGCACACGCCGGACGACGGCACACGCCGGACGACGGCACACGCCGGACGACGGCCGAAGCGATCGCCGAGCGGATGCCAGACGGGGTCAGGCCCGGGTCAGCTCGGGTCAGCTCGGGTCAGGCCCGGGTCAGGCTCAGTTGCGGGCCGCCGGGGTGAGGGCGGCCCGCAGGCCGGCGAGGCCGGTGGGGCGGCCGTACCGCCAACCCTGGCCGTGCACGCAGCCGATCGCGGTGACCGCCTCGTGCTGCCGGTCGGTCTCCACCCCTTCGGCCACCACGGTCAGGTCGAACGCGTCGGCGAGCCGGGTCACCATCTCCACCGTGGCGTACGCGCGGGAGTCCTCGCCGAGCCGGGCCACGAACGACCGGTCGATCTTCAGCTCGGTGGCGGGGATGCGGTGCAGGTAGCTCAGCGACGAGTAGCCGGTGCCGAAGTCGTCGATGGCGATGCGGATGCCCAGCTCGCGGAGCTGGCGCAGCCGGTCCAGCACCGCGTCGCTGCCCTCGATCAGGGCCGACTCGGTCAGCTCCAGGGTGAGCGCGCGGGGGGCGAGGCCGGCGCCGGCGGTGGCCGAGGTGACGGTGGCGATGAGGTCGGGCCGCCGCAGGTGCGCGGCGGCGATGTTGACCGCGACGGTGGCGTCCGGGTTGCGGTCCCGCCAGGTGGCGGCGGCCCGGCACGCCTCGTGGATCACCCAGCGGTCGATCGGCAGGATCAGCCCGGTCTCCTCGGCCAGCGGCAGGAACCGGGCGGGGGTGAGCAGCCCCAGCCGGGGGTGCCGCCAGCGCACCAGCGCCTCCGCGCTGCGCACCTCGCCGGTGGCCAGGTCGACGATCGGCTGGTATTCCAGGTGCAGCTGTTCCTCGTCGACGGCGCGGCGCAGGTCGGCGATCAGCTCGGCGCGGCCCACCGCCGCCTCCCGCAGCGCGGCCGTGCACGTGCGGTACGCGGACTTTCCGGCCGCCTTGGCCGCGTACATGGCGATGTCGGCGTCGCGGAGCAGGTCGGTGTGGGAGGCGTGCTGCGGGCCGTACTCGGCGATGCCGATGCTGGCCGAGGGGTGCACGCCGGCCTCCTCCTCGCCGGGCGAGGGTTGCAGGGCGTCGAGCAGCCGTTCGGCCAGGTGCTCCGGGCGGACCTGCCGGTCGCCGTCGACGAGGACGGCGAACTCGTCGCCGCCGAGCCGGGCGACGGTGCCGTCGCCGGCCACGGCCGCCTTCATCCGGCCGGCGATGCTGGTCAGCAGGTCGTCGCCGGTGACGTGCCCGAACCGGTCGTTGACCTGCTTGAAGCCGTCGAGGTCGAGCAGCAGGACGGCGACCGGGGGCCCGTCGCGCAGCGCCCGGCGCAGCCGGCGGGTGAAGGTCAACCGGTTCGGCAGGCCGGTGAGCTGGTCGGTGTAGGCGAGCCGGCGCAGCCGGGCGACGAGCCGCAGGTTCTCGTTGGCGGCCAGCCCCTGCCGCAGCGCGAGCACCCCGAGCAGGGCCATCATGCCGACGAAGACCAGGTGCGGGGTCTGCCCGGTGGGCTGGCGGGCCAGCACCACCGCCACGATCGCGCCACCCACCGGCAGGTACGGCAGGGCGACGCGCCACCACGGCGGCAGCGGCTGCTCGGCGGCCTCCTCGGAGGGGTCCCAGGCCGGCGGCGGCGGGTAGTGGGCGGCGACGCCGATCAGCAGGTAGCTCAGCGGCCAGCACACGTCGATCGGATGGCCGGGGGCGTAGCTGCCGTGGGCGAACAGGGAGACGTACGCGGCGTCGGCGAGCGCCCGGGTGCCCAGGCTCGCCCCGATCGCGGCGAGCGGCCGCCACATCGGGCGGGTCGTGCCGGCCACCGCGACGAGGACGGTGAGCTGCATCAGGTCGAGCATCGGATAGAGCAGCCCGAAGGTGCGCAGCGGGTCGGCCAGGTCGGCGTCGGCGACGTCCCGGAACACCACCACCCAGCCGATCGGGATGAGGGCGAGCCCGACGATCACGCCGTCGAGCACGGTGCGGGCCCGGCCGACGGCGTTGCGGGGCGCGGCGGCGCAGCAGAGCAGCGCGGCGGTGCCGGTGCCGATGCCGAGGGTGAACAGCACGCCGATGAGCATCGTGTGGGGCAGGGCGTCGTCGCCGAGCCGCTGCACCGTCCACACCGTGCGGCCGAGGGCGGCGAGGCCCATGGTGACCGCGAGCAGCAGCCAGAAGCGGCGCAGCGACGCCGGGTGCCGGCGGGCGGCCCGGACGCAGGCGTGCGCGGCCCAGCCCGCCACGGCGATCGCGGTGAGGTCGCTGGCCAGGGCCGCGCCGGGCAGGGCGGCGATCAGCCAGGTCAGCTCGACGAGCAGGATCGCCGCGGCCACGGCGAGGCCGACCCGGCCGGGCCGAACCGCCCGGGCGGGAGCCGCGCAGGCGGGACGTGCGTCGTGGGGCAGCACAGTGTCGTCCGGCTCTCTCTCCTGCGCGCACCCTCGACGGCGAGGACCGGTGATTGACGGCGAACCACGAAAGCGTAGCCAGCCGCCGGGCGGGCCGCCAGGCCGGTGCACAGAGGACGGTGGCGTGCCCCGGATCGGAGCGACGGCTCAGGCCCACTCCTCCGCCGGGTCGCCGTCCGCCGGCCCGGCCAGCGGGCCGGGGGCGGGAGCGGAGACGACGGGGGCGGCCGGCGGGCCGCCGTGCGTCCACGGGGTCTCCTCCGGGGCGGGGAACGACCCCGCCGGCAGGAAGCCGTCCGACAGGGTGGTGAGGCAGAGCCGCTCCCCCACCTCCGGCACCGAGCCCGGCGGGGCGGTCAGCCCCCGGCCCATCCCGCCGGAGAGCTCCAGCACCACCTCGGTCTTGCCGTCGGCCGCCGGGGTCAGGAAGACCACCCGCGCCTTCTGTCCGGGCCGGGCCGGCGAGTGGAGCGTCGCGCCGACCGGCACCGCCACCGGCTCGGTGGTGACCACCTGGATGCGGGGGCGCAGCACCGGGCGCTTGCCGGTGTCGTCGACCCGCGCCGGGTCGGCGAGCGTCACGTCCCCGACGAACGCCTCCCCGGTGAGCCGGTGCTCGGCCATCACCAGCGGGTCGTCGTAGGCGCGCTGCACCGCGTACGAGGCCGCGGCCCGCTCCAGCCGGTGCAGCCGCACGGCCGCCGCCACCGCACCGTCGCGGCGCGGCTGCGGCCCGCCGCCGGCGTCGACGTGCTCCGCGTGGCCGGTGAAGGCGTCCCGGTCGCCGGCCCAGCGCCCCGCCACCCGCGCCCCCGGCGGCAGGGCGGCGAGCAGCCCCAGGCCGCGCCACACCAGCTCCCAGGTGGGCGCGAGCTGGCCGCGCAACGCCAGCTCCAGCTCCGCGTACGCGGCCCGCCGCGCCGCCTCGTCGTCGGCCGCGTCGGCGTAGGCGGCGATGGCCGGGGCGAGCACCCGGTTGTCGAACTCCGGGTCGGTGGCCGGGCCGGCGGGCGGGCAGCGCGCCGGGTCCTCGGCGCGGGCCGCCGCCTGCGCGCCGGTGAGCCCCGGCGGCGGGTCGAGCCAGCCCAGCACCGCCGGCAGGTGCTGGTCCTCCACCGCGCTCTGCCCGGTGGCCCAGTGCAGGGTCAGCGCGTCGGTCAGCGCCAGCAGCGCCGACGAGCCGGGGTGCTCGGCGCGCTCGGCGAAGAACGTCAGCCAGCGCCCGAGCAGCGGCACGGCGGGGTGCACCGGATAGTCGCCGTCGGTGCGGCGGAACCGGGTGGAACGGCCGAACAGCCGCAGGAACGTCACCCCGGCCGGGTTCGGCACGACGAGCTGCGGCGCGTCGACGTACCGGTGCCGCACGTCCCGCCCCCGGTCGACCGCGACCGCCTCCGTGTCGCCCCGGAACGAGTCCAGGTAGGGCAGCACGATCCCGGCCAGCTCGGCGGCGAACGCGAACCGCTGGTCGCGGTTGCGCGGCTGCGGCACGATCAGCAGCCGCGCCGCGTCGGGGGCGTCGCCGACCAGCGCCGCGAGGGGGGCGTTCGCCTCGCCCGCCATCGTCAGCGGCACCAGCACCAGCGGCCGGTCCGACAGGTGCAGGTGCCGGACGGTGGCCACCGGCTGCGCCACCCCGGCCGCGAGCGCCTGGGCCTTCGCGAGCGCGCGCAGCGTACTCATGCGGGCTGACCGGCCAGGGCGTCGGCGCGCAGCCGGGCCGCGGCCCGCAGCAGCGCGGCGGCCTCCGCCTGCTCGGGCGCGCCGGGGTCGGAGCCGGCGGCCAGCGCGAGGACCTCGGCCACCGTCGCGACCCCGCCGAGCGCCTCGCGGACGGGCCGGCCCAGCGCGGCCGTCTCGGCGCGGGTCTCGGCGCGGCAGAAGTACGCCAGCTCGCAGGCCGCGAGGCAGTCGGGGGCGTAGCGGGCCGGCACCGACGCCAGCGACCGGCGCAGCCGCTCCGGGTCGGTCGACGGGTCGGCGGTGAAGTCGGCGGGCAGCCGGGCCAACAGGTCGTCGACGCGGGCCATCCGGTCGAGCTGGCGGCGCAGCACCAGCAGTTGCTTGCGCACGTCGACCAGGCTGGCGACGGGCCGGTTGGCGAAGTCGCGCGGGCAGACGAGCACCACGTCGGAGGAGACCAGCCCCGCGTCGTGCCCCTCGGCGGCGAGCAGCTCGCGCAGCGCGAGCACGTAGACGGCGGACTGGATCGCGGCGGCGGCCACCTTGCCCGGGTCGGCCTGCCCGTCGATCACCGGAAACGACTTGATCTCCACGACGTGGAACCGGCCGGCGAGACGGGCCGCCACCAGGTCCGGTTCCAGGTGCACCCGCTGGCCGGCGACGTCGAGGCCGAGCAGCGGGTGGTCGAACAGGGCCGCCGGGTCGTCGACGCCGGCCGGCGCGGCGGCGGCCAGCGCGGCGCGGGACCGCGCGGCCCGGCCGGGCTGGCCGGCGGCGTCGGGCCGCTCGCCGTGGTCCTCCGCGCCCAGGTCGGTCCAGGTGGCCGGGCCGGTCGGGTCCACGCCGAGCCGCTCGGCGACCAGCCGCAGCAGCTCGGCCCCGCCGTCGGCCTTGACCTGCGCCTCGAACGCGTTGCCCCGGGTGATCGCGAAGCGGGACTGCCCGAACCGGGCCGGGAACCCGACCCGCTCCGCCAGCCCCGGCTTGTCGGCCCCCGCGCTGTCCAGCACGGCCCGGCGGTCACAGCCGGGGTTGCCGGTCAGCGCGGCGATCGTCCGGGCGTTGTGCCGGCGCGGCGGCCCGCCGCCCCGGATCTCGGCCAGTCGCCGCGCGGTGCTCGTCACGACACGCCACCTTAGGCGGTCCGCGCGCGTTCGGCGCGGGCCGCGCCGCGACGGACCAGCACGGCCACCGCGACCGTGGCGGCCAGCGCCGCCCCGGCCATCGCCCAGAGCACCGTACGCAGCCCCGAGGTGAAGCCCGGGTCGGCGAGCCGGCCGGCGGTGGTGCTGGCCAGCACCGCCCCGACCACCGCGATGGCGATCGTCTCGCTGGCCAGCCGGGCGGTGTTGATCATTCCGGCGCCGGTGGCCGCCCGCCCCGGCTCGACGCTGCCGATCGCGATCGCGTCCAGCAGCCCGATCGACAGGCCGATGCCCACGCCGATCGTCAGCAGCGGCCCGGCCAGCGACGCGGTGCCGCTGCCCGGGGCGATGACGGTGGCCCAGGCCGCCCCGACCGCGACCAGCGCCACGGAGCACACGATGACCGCCGGGGCCGGCACCAGCCGGGTCAGCGCGCCGCTGAGCAGGGGCAGCGCCAGGGTCGGCGCGGTGAGCAGGATCAGCGTGCCGCCGGCCGCCCCGGGGCTCAGCCCGACGACGGTGGTCAGGTAGGACGGCAGGTAGACCAGCAGCGGCACCAGCACCGCGACGATCGTGGCCGCCGCCAGGCAGACGCCGACGAAGCGGGGGTTCGCCAGCAGGGCCAGGTCGAACATCGGCGCGGCGCGGCGGCGCTCCACCCGCACGAAGAGCACCAGCAGGGCGACCGCCGCGCCGAAGGCCGCCACGATCACCGGGGCGGACCAGCCGAACTCGGGGCCCTGCACGAAGCCGAAGATGAGCAGCAGCAGCGCGGCCGTGAACGACACGGTGCCGGGCCAGTCGACCCGCCCGGCGTGCGGCTGGCGGGACTCCGGCAGCAGCGGCACGAGGCCGAGGACCGCGCAGGCGACAAGCGCGGGGACGACGAACACGGCCCGCCAGCCGAACGCCTCGATCAGCAGCCCCGCGATCGACGGGCCGAACGCGAGGCCCGCGCCGATGGCCGTGCCGAACAGGCTGAACGCGCGGGCCTGCCCCGCCCCCTGGAACGCGCCGGCCAGCAGGGCGGCGGCGCTGGTCGCGGCGGCGGCCGCGCCGATGCCGGCGAGCACCCGGGCCGCGTTGAGCAGCACGATGTCGTCGACGAACGCGCCGGCCAGCCCGGCGACGGCGAAGACCGCCAGGCCGGTGGCGTAGACGCGGCGGCGGCCGAGCAGGTCGGCGAGCGCGCCGGTGGCGAGCATGAAGCTGGCGAAGGTGGCGTTGTAGCCGTTCACCACCCACTGCACGCCGGCCAGCCCGGCGTCGAGGTCGCGGCCGATGTCGGGCAACGCGACCGACGCGCCGGTCAGCGAGATCGGCAACGACATGGTGGACAGCAGGACGGCGACCAGCACGACGGCCGGATGGTTGCGCACGCTTCTCCCCGTTCTTCGCGGCGGCCCCAGCCTAGGTGGCGCGGGCGGGGCGGCACCGGGTTCGGGGCGGAGATCACAGCGCATCGCCGCAGGCCGGAGGCGGTCGGGCTGGGCGGTACGCGGGCGGGCGGGCGAGGGCTGCCCGGGCCGTCGTCGGGCAGGCGGCGGCCAGCGGTCAACCGGCGGCGGTTGCCGGTCGGATCAGCGGTCGGCGGCCCGGTCAGGGGTCAGCGGTCGGCGGAGCGGTTCCAGGGCGAGCGGGGCAGGGCGGTGCCGGCCAGCGGGCGGCGGGCGCGGCGGCGGGGCCGGCGACCCGGGGTGCAGGGCGGACGGGAGGCGGTGGGAGCGGGCACCTCCGGCACGGGGGCCCCGGGCACGGTCCCGGGCCGGAGGTCGGTCACGAGCCCCGGCTCGGTCACGGGGTGGCCGCCGGTCAGGGGACGGCAGCCGATCAGCCAGCAGAGGAAACGGGCCATCGGCGGATCAGCCGACCGGGAGGCGCGCGGCCTCGGCGGCGGAGATGTCGTACTGGGCGCCGCAGAAGGTGCACTGCTGGACGTGGCGGGTGCGGATCGGGATCAGCGGGACGAAGAAGAGGGTGAACTTCGTCGACCGGCGACTGATCACCTGGGCGGCGTGGTTGCCGCAGTTTCGGCACACCTGCTGCGTCACGCCCGACCGGTCGACCTTGGTGCGGAGCCCGAATATGAAGAACATCGCCCCGCAGTACCCACTCTCGCCCGCTTCTGCACCTGCCGATACCTCAGGATCCGTCCACGCGCGGCAGATCCACGAGGGGGGACGGCCGCGCGGCCGTCCCCTCTCGTCGGCGCTCGCCGGTCAGGCCGACCAGTCCGGCCGCAGCGGGTAGCCGTTGACCCCGCGCGGGCCGTTGCGGGTGGCCAGCACCTGGTGGAGCTGGATCTCGTTGCGCTCGAACGCCAGCCGCGACCCCGCCATGTAGAGCCCCCACACCCGGGCGGTGCCCTGGCCGACCTCGGCCACGCACTCGTCCCAGTGCTCGACCAGGTTGCGGCACCAGCCGGCGAGGGTCAGCGCGTAGTGCTGGCGCAGGTTCTCCTCGTGGTGCACCTCCAGCCCCGCGTCGTGGATCTCGCTGATCAGCCGGCCCGGACCGGCCAGCTCCCCGTCGGGGAAGACGTACCTGTCGATGAACGCGCCGGAGCGGTGCGGGGCCCGGTTGTCGGCCCGGGTGATGCAGTGGTTGAGCAGCCGCCCGCCGGGGCGCAGCCGGCCGCCGAGCGCCCGGAAGTAGGCCGGGTAGTTGCGCACCCCGATGTGCTCGGTCAGGCCGATCGAGGAGATCACGTCGAACTGCTCGCGCGGGGCGTCCCGGTAGTCCAGGTGCCGCACCTCGGCCAGCTCCGACAGCCCCTCCCGCTCGATGGCCGCCTGCGCCCACTGCGCCTGCGCCCGGGACAGGGTCACGCCCAGCGCCTTCACGCCGTATTCCCGGGCCGCGTGCCGGACCATGCCGCCCCAGCCGCAGCCGACGTCGAGCAGCCGCATCCCCGGCTTCAGCCCGAGCTTGCCGGCGACCAGGTCGTACTTCGCCGCCTGGGCCTGCTCCAGCGTGTCGTCGGGGCTGCGGTACACCGCGCACGTGTACGTCATCGAGGGCCCGAGCACCAGCTCGTAGAAGGCGTTCGACACGTCGTAGTGGTGGGAGATGGCGGTGCTGTCCCGGACGCGGGAGTGCCGCAGCCCGTTGACCACCCGCTTCCAGCGCGGCGCGGCCTCCTGCGGCGGGGGCGGCGGGGGCAGCAGCCGCTCCCAGCCCAGCCCGCGCACCAGGGCCAGCCCCTCGGCCAGCGACGGCGCGCGCAACTTCAGCTCGTCCTTGAGCACCCGCAGCGCCTCGTACGGGTCGCCGGGGTGCACGCCGCCCAGCTCCAGGTCGCCGCTGACGTAGGCCCGCGCCATGCCCAGGTCGCCCGGGGCGGTCAGCAGGTAGGACAGGCCCCGCTCGGAGCGGACGGCCAGGGTGATGTCGGCGTCGGCCGGGCCGACGGCGCTGCCGTCGTACCCCGTGATCCGGACCGGCAGGGCCCCGGCCGTGACGGCACGGACCACGTCGGCCACGGTCGGGGTCGCGCGCCGGCCCCCGGCCGGCGGGACGGACGGGACGTCGGCCGCCCCCTGTTCTCGGTCAATCAGGCTCATTTTCGCGCTACCGCCTTCTCGTAAAGTCCGGTGAGCCGGTGGTCCGGGTCGTAACGGTCCTTCACCGCGCGCCAGGTGTCCCCGCCGTAGAGCCGGTCGAACGCCTCGCGGTCGTAGTACGCGTCCGAGTAGAGCGACTTGTGGCCGCCCGCGTCGGACACCGCGCGCTCGACCAGCCGGTTGACGTCGCCGTCGGCGGCGCCCCCGGTGATCGGCACGGTCCCCCAGAAGCCGATGTTGACGTAGTTCTGGCCGGGCCGCAGCGGATATAGCGGCCAGGCCCGCGCGGAGCCGGGGCCGGCGGGCTCGCGCAGCCGCAGCGGGCAGAGCCAGACCGGGGACATCCGCACCTCGCGGGCGAACCAGCGCAGGAAGCCGGCGGTGCCCTCCAGGGGGATCTCCACGTCCTGCACCACCCGCTCGCGGGCCGGCTGGCCGCGCAGCCGGTCGATGCGGGCCGCCACCTGGTGCCGGTGTTCCAGCCGGACGAGCCGGTGGTAGACGTCGCTGCGCCGCAACCGTGCCGGCCAGAGCCTCCGCACGACCGGGTGCTGCGCGCCGAACGCCGCCGAGCACCAGAACCAGTCGGTGTCCCAGCGCCACAGGTAGTCGTGGGTGGTCAGCCAGTCGCGGGTGCGCCGGGGCAGCGAACGATAGTAGATGCCCTGGCCGGTGTAGTCGCTCACCTGCGGCGCGTCGTCGGTGAAGGTCGCCAGCACGAGGTACGCCTCGCCGGGGCTGAACATCACCCCGTCCATCGCGTCGACCGGCTCGCCGGCCCAGGAGCCGGTGGCGGTCACCTCGCCGATCGCCGCGGTCAGCGCGTCGAGGTCGGTGAAGCGGACGTTGCGCAGGGCCACGTACGTGCGGACCGGGGCGAGCTCGATGCGCAGCCGGGTGGCGTAGCCGAGGCTGCCCAGCGAGTTGGGGAAGGCCGCGAAGAGGTCGGCGTGCTCCCCGTCGGGCCGGGCGGTGACGATCTCGCCCGCGCCGGTGAGGACGTCCAGCTCCAAGACGGACTCGTGCGGCAGGCCGTGGCGGAACGAGGTGGACTCGATGCCGAGCCCGGTGACCGCGCCGCCCAGGGTGATGGTGCGCAGCTGCGGCACCACCAGCGGCATCAGCCCGTGCGGCAGGGTCGCGGCGACCAGCCGCTCGTAGGTGCACATGCCCTGCACCTCGGCGGTGCGGGTGACCGGGTCGACGTCGATCACCCCGCCGAGGCCGCTGACGTCCAGGCCGGGGGCGCTCGGGGCGGATCTCGGGCGGAACAGGTTGGAGGTGCGTTTGGCCAGTCGGACGGTCTCGCCGGCAGGCACCGCGGCGTAGGACCGCCGCAGCAGGTCCACCGCTCCGTCGTGGTCAACACCATGATCCACACGACCCGCGCGCATGAGATCACTGTACGCGCGAACGATCGTTCCGGTGGGACGTCCACGGTGGCCTTTACCACGTCACAGGCCCGCGCGGGCACCCGGTCCGCGTCCGCCCGCGCTAGCGTGGGGCGTATGCCGAAAGCCGTCTGGAACGACCTGGTGATCGCCGACAGCGACGACACGGTGGTGGTCGAGGGCAACCACTACTTCCCGCGCGCCGCCCTGCGCGACGACGTGCTCCGCGACTCGGGGACGCACACGTTCTGCCCGTGGAAGGGCACCGCCTCCTACTACTCCCTGGAGCACGACGGGCAGACCAGCGCCGACGCCGTCTGGTACTACCCGGATCCGCTGCCGGCCGCCGAGATGGTCCGCGACCGGGTGGCCTTCTGGAAGGACGTCTCGGTCGTCGACTGAGCCGCCCCACGCCGACCCAGCAGCAGGGAGAGCCCGGCCGCGCCGATCGACAGCGCGCCCGCGACGTACCAGGCGACGGCGTAGTCGCCGAGCCGGTCGCGGACCAGCCCCGCCCCGGTCGCGGCGAGCGCCGCGCCGAACTGGTGGGCGGCGAAGACCCAGCCGAAGACCACCGCGCCGGACGCGCCGAACCACTCCCGGCACAGGGCCACGGTCGGCGGCACGGTGGCCACCCAGTCCAGGCCGTAGAACACGACGAAGACCAGCATGCTCGGTTCGGCGGTGCCCGCGAAGAGGCTCGGCAGCACCAGCAGCGACGCGCCGCGCAGCGCGTAGTACGCCCCGAGGAGCAGCCGCGCGTCGAACCGGTCGGTGAGCCAGCCGGAGGCGATCGTGCCGACGATGTCGAAGAGCCCGACCAGGGCGAGCAGCCCGGCGGCGGTGGTCTCGGCCATGCCGTGGTCGTGCGCCGCCGGCACGAAGTGGGTGCCGACCAGCCCGTTGGTGGTCGCGCCGCAGATCGCGAAGCCGCCGGCCAGCAGCCAGAACGGCCGGGTCCGCGCGGCGGCGGCCAGCACGGACACGGCCCGCGCCCCGGCCCCGCCGGCCGGCGGCGCGGGCGCGACCACCTCCGTCGCGCCGTAGGCGGGCACGCCGAGATCCGCCGGGTGCTCCCGCAGCAGCCATCCCACCAGGGGTACGACCGCCAGCGCGGCCCCGGCCACGACGAGCGCCGCCGCGCGCCAGCCGTGGTCGCGCACGAGCACCGCGACCAGCGGGAGGAAGACGAGCTGGCCGGCGGCCCCGCCGGCGGTCAGCACCCCGGTCACCAGGCCCCGCCGCGCCACGAACCAGCGCCCGGTGACGGTCGCCACGAAGGCCAGCGCCATCGACCCGGTGCCCAGCCCGACCAGCACGCCCCAGCAGAGGACGAGCTGCCAGCTCGCCGTCATGAAGACCGTCAGCCCGCTGCCGAGGGCGACCAGCACCAGGGCGGCGGTCACCACCCGACGGATGCCGAAACGGTCCATCAGGGCGGCGGCGAAGGGTGCGGTGAGCCCGTAGAGCAGCAGGTTGACCGAGACGGCGGCGGAGACGGTGGCCAGCGGCCAGCCGAACTCGGCGTGCAGCGGGTGCAGCAGCACCGACGGGGTGGCGCGGAAGCCGGCCGCGCCGACCAGCGCGACGAAGGCGACGGCCGCCACGGCCCAGGCAGGGTGGAGACGACGGATGCGGGTCACGCACCGAGTCTCGGGCCGCCGCCGCCCCGCGACGAGTGGCCGGAACGCCATGGTGCGCAATAATCGGGCCATGACGTTCGTCCCGCACCGGGTCGCGGTGCTCGCCGTGGACCGGGTGGTCGGCCTCGACCTCGGCACCCCCGCCCAGGTCCTCGGCGCGGCCCGCACCCCCGACGGCGGCCCCCTCTACGCGGTGGACACCTGCACGGCCGGTGGTCGCCCGGTCCGCAGCACCGCCGGCTTCCAGGTGCTGCCCGACCACGGGTTGGAGCTGGTCGCCGCCGCCGACACGGTGGTCGTGCCCGGGGTGCACGGCGGCGGGCCGATGACCGAGGGCACGGTGGAGCCGGCCGTCGCGGCGGCGCTGCGCGACGCCCACGCCCGGGGCGCCCGCGTCATGTCGATCTGCACGGGCGCGTTCGTGCTCGCCGCCGCCGGCCTGCTCCACGGCCGGCGGGCCACCACCCACTGGGCGTACGCGGGCCTGTTCCGCCGGCTGCACCCCGCGATCGAACTGGACCCGGAGGTGCTCTTCATCGACTCCGGAGACGTGCTCACCTCCGCCGGGGTAGCCGCCGGGATCGACCTCTGCCTGCACGTCGTACGCACCGACCACGGCAGCGACGTGGCGAACCGGGCGGCCCGGCGCTGCGTGGTGCCGCCGTGGCGCGACGGCGGGCAGGCCCAGTACATCGAGCGCCCGGTGCCCCGGGACCCGGCCCACGGCACCGCCGCCACCCGAGAGTGGGCCCGGCAGCGGCTGCACGAGCCGGTGGCCCTGCGCGACCTGGCCGGGCACGCCCGGATGAGCGTGCGCACCTTCACCCGGCACTTCCGCTCGGAGACCGGGCTCAGCCCGGCCCAGTGGCTGCTCCAGCAGCGCACCGACCACGCCCGGCTGCTGCTGGAGACGACGGACCTCAGCGTCGAGCAGGTGGCCCGCCGGTCCGGCTTCGGCACCGCCACCGCGCTGCGGCAGCGACTGCACGGACGGGTCGGCGTCTCCCCGTCGGCGTACCGCAGGGCCTTCCGGGCCCGCGCCTGACCGGCCCTCTGGTTCCCTCTCGGCCCCGCCCGCCGGCCCACCTGGCCACCGCACCACCGGCGGCCTGGCCACCGTCGCCGTCGCCGGGTCAGGCGCGGTGGGCGTGGAACTGCGGGCGTAGGGCCCGCAGCTGGGCCAGGTGCTTCGGCAGGTGGACCCGGGCGTGCAGGTCGAGGGTGCGGGCCCAGGGCAGCGTCTCGTCGACCCGCAGGTCGACGTCCTCGTGCAGCCTGGTCTCGACCGGCGTCTGCGCCGCCGGACCCAGCCGGTCGACGAGCGCGCAGAGCCGCCGGCTGGTCTCCCGCAGCCGGCCGGCCAGCCCGCCCAGCGCCGCCGACCCGCCCGGCACCGCCGAGCCGCCCGACGTCGGCGGGCCGGGGCCGGGCGCCTCGGGGCCGGCGTACTCGGCGACGAGGGCGTCGAGCTGCGGGCGGTGGATGGCGTCCAGGTCGTAGTACGCGACCGGGGAGCCGGCGAGCACCGCCTCGGTCGCCTCGATCATCAGCTCGTCGCTGGCCACCAGGTGCGCCACGATCTGCTCGGCGCTCAGCTCCCCGTCGCCGGGCGGCCCGAATCCGCCGGCCGCCACCTCGGCGAGCACCTCGTCGTACGCCCGCCGCAGAACCTCGCTGCCCACCGTCCCAGTCAACCCCGGCGCCGGCCCGGCCGGGCGGCGCTACCGCGCCCGGGTCACCCGGACGGGACCGGGCCGCCGGCGGGCGTTCAGCGGCGGCCCCGGCGGGCGCGCAGGTAGTCGCTGACCACGTACTCGCCGAGGTCGCCGAGGTCGGGGGTGAACATCCGGCCCCGGGACCGGCGGGCCACCGCGTCGACGAAGCGGCGCAGGCCGGGATCCTCGCCGAGCATGAACAGGTTGAGCATCGCGCCGGCCCGGGTCAGCCGGTCCACCTCCCGGATCGTCGCCGCGACCGTCTCCGGCAGCGGCGGCCAGTGGAAGTACGCCTCGCCGTCCTCGGGGTCGAGGTGGGCGGTGGGCTCGCCGTCGGTGACCACGAGGACCACCGGCTCCGCGCCCGGGTGCCGGCGCAGGTGCCGCCCCGCCAGCCGCAGCGCGTGCTGGAGGTTGGTGCCCTGCTCCAGGTCCGGTTCGACGGCCGCCAGCTCCGCCTGGGTCAGCGGCGCGGCCTGCCGGCCGAACCCGATGATCTGGAGGGCGTCCTGGGGGAACCTGGTCGCCATCAGGTGGGACAGGGCCAGGGCCGTCTGCTTCATCGGCCCCCACCGCCCCTGCGAGATCATCGAGTACGACAGGTCCACGCACAGCGCCACCGCCGCCGAGGCCCGGCGTTCGGTCTCCGCCACCTCGAAGTCCTCGGCGGCGAGCTGGACCGGCACCGACGGCCCCGCCCGGCGGACCGCCCGGTGCAGGGTGCGCACCACGTCGATCGGCTGCTCGTCGCCGTACTCCCACTGCCGTGACGCCCCGCTGACCTCGCCGGCCGCGCCCGCCGTACGCAGGTCGTGCTGGCCACGCGGCCCGGCCGTCAGGTCGGCGAAGACCTGGCGCAGCGCGGTGCCGGCGAGCCGGCGCAGCGCCTTCGGGCTGAGCGTCAAGCCGTCGGCGTCCCGGGTCACCCAGCCCTGCCGGCGCAGCTCCCGCTCCAGCTCCCGCAGCCGGCGCACGTCGTCGGCGGCGTCGCGGCCCAGCGTGCGGGCCACCGCCTCGACGTCCACGTCGTCCAGGGTCGCGCCGGGGTGCTCCTGGTCCAGGGCGTCGAGCAACTCGTCCAGCTCGGCGATCTCGGCGAGCGCCCCGGCCGCCTCGCCGTAGCCGAGCGGCTGGTCGCCGCGCACCCGCTCGCCGCCGCCCCGGTGCAGGTCGGGGCGCAGCGCCCGCAGGTTCGCGTCGAGCGCGGCCAGCTCGCCGGCCAGCCGTTCGCCGAGGGACTCGCGCATCAGCCCGGCCAGCTCCTCGCGCTGCCGGTCCGACAGCGACCGCATCAGCCGCTCCCCGGCCGCCGCCCGCCGGGCCAGCACGTCGACCAGCTCGTCGACGTCCCTCGGCTGCTCCGGGAAGAACTCGCCGTGGCGGCGCATGAACTCGGCGAACGCGTCGGTGGTGTCCTCCGACCGGGCGTGCCGGGCCAGCAGCTCGTTGAGGTCGCGCATCATCTCCGCGAGCTGCCGCTGGACCTGCGGGTCGCCGGCGGCCCGCGCCGCGTCGCGCAGGCCGGCGAAGCGCTGCTCCAGCACGTCGCCACGCAGCCCGTCGAGGATCCGCCGGTACGCCTGCCGGGCCTCGTCGCTCGCCCACTCGTAGCCCGCCAGCTCCCGCACGGCGCGGGCGGTGGACCGGGGCAGGTTGTCGAGCACCGCCTCGGCGAAGCGGGCCGCCTCGTCGTCGCGCCCGCGCAGCTCGTCCCGTTCGGCGGCGAGGGCCTGGTCGAGCAGCGCCCGGGCGCGGGTCACCGCCCCGTCGAGGTCGCCCCGGCGCAGCGCCTCGCGGCGCAGCCGCCGGGCCCGGGCGGCGAGGTCGTCGAGGCCGCCGCGCCCCTGCGGGCCGCGCCGCAGCAGGTCGCGCAGCGCCTCGCGGAGGCTGCCGCCGGCCAGCACCTCCGCGCCGACCGAGTCGACGGCGGCCCGCACGTCGTACGGCGGGGCGAGCGGGTCGGGGCCGCCGCGCCACTGGCCGTACCGGAACCGGTTGCCGGCCACCTCAGCCCCGGCCGCCGTAGACGGTGCGCCCGGAATCGGTGACGTCCTTGCCCAGCCGGCGGGTCAGGTGCAGCCCCTCCAGCACGAACTCGACGCCGGCCGCCGCCTGCTCGGGCGTCGGCGCGTCGCCCAGCCCGAGCCGGTCGAGGGCCTTGGCGAGCCCCGGCACGGTGCCGACCTGGCGCAGCAGCTCGGCCGAGGCGACCAGTTCGCCGGTCTCCACGACCCGGCCGTCGTCCACCAGCGCGGTGAAGCCGGACAGGTCCAGCCCGGCGAGCCGGGCCCGGAACGTGTCGGCGGTCGCGGTACGCAGCAGGTGGGCGAGGATCTCGACCTCCCGCCCGTCCTCACCGCTCTCGAACTCGACCTTGCCGCGCAGCGTGGAGGTCACCGACACCGCGTCGCCGACCCGGGCGACGGGCGTCTCCTCGCGTGCCCCGTCGGTGGTGGCACCGGCCGCGAGCAGGCCCGAGCGGCGCAGCGCGGCGGCGGCGACGGTCTCGGCGGCGGCGATCGCGAACCGGGCCGAGACGCCGGAGCGCTGGTCGACCGACGGGGACTCGCGCACCGCGCGGGCGAACCGGGCCAGCACCTCCAGCACGTGCTGCGGCACCTCGGCGACCAGGTCGGCCTCCTGCCGGATGAGGGCCAGCTCCAGCTCCAGGCCGAGCGGGTAGTGGGTGTGGATCTCCGCGCCGAAGCGGTCCTTGAGCGGGGTGATGATCCGGCCCCGGTTGGTGTAGTCCTCCGGGTTGGCGCTGGCCACCAGCAACAGGTCCAGCGGCAGCCGCAGCTGGTAGCCGCGCACCTGGATGTCGCGCTCCTCCAGCACGTTGAGCAGCGCCACCTGGATGCGCTCGGCCAGGTCGGGCAGCTCGTTGACGGCGAAGATGCCCCGGTTGGTGCGCGGCACCAACCCGAAGTGGATGGTCTCCGGGTCGCCGAGGGTGCGCCCCTGGGCGATCCGGATCGGGTCGACGTCGCCGATGAGGTCGCCGACGCTGGTGTCGGGGGTGGCCAGCTTCTCGCCGTACCGCATGCTGCGGTGCAGCCAGGCGACCGGCAGGTCGTCGCCGGCCTCGGCGGCCAGGGCGCGGGACGCGGGGGTGAGCGGGTGCATCGGGTGCTCGTTGAGCACCGAGCCGGCGATGACCGGGGTCCACTCGTCGAGCAACGCCACCAGGGAGCGGATCAGCCGGGTCTTGCCCTGGCCGCGCTCGCCGAGCAGCACCATGTCGTGTCCGGCGAGCAGCGCCCGCTCGACCTCGGGCAGCACCGTGTCGTCGTAGCCGACGATGCCGGGGAAGCGGTCCCCGCCGGCACGCAGCCGGGCGAGGAGGTTGTCGCGGAGTTCCTGCTTGACCGTGCGGTAGTGGTGCCCGGCCTCCCGCAGCGCGCCGAGGGTGGCGGGCAGGTCGGCGGGCGGGACCGGGAGAACCTGGTTGGGCTCAGTCACCCGACCCACGCTAGCGCGCCCTCGTTGCAAGGAGGGGCCCCCTGTTAACGCATTCTGTATGGGAAGGGCCCCTTCCTAACCGACGGCGGAGGCTCCGGGGCGACGGCGGGCCTGCCCCCGGGGCGCGGTGGACGTCGGGTGCGGCGTGACGAGACGGATCGCCGATTGACAAGGCAATAGGCGCACATCGATGGTTGGAGCGCTCCCAACCCACCACCTGCCGCTCCCGTCCCGGAGGCTGCCATGAACCGTCCGCGTCCCAGACTCCGCACCGGCCTGCTGGCGCTGGCCGGCGCGCTGCTGCTCGTGCCCGTCGCCGGCCTCGCCTCGGCCGCCGAGGCGGCGGAAACGGCCGGCGCCCCCGGAGCCGCCGCCCTGGGCATCCCGGCGCCGCTCTGGACGCCGGCCCCGACACCACCCGCGACGCCGAGCCCGCGCCCGACGCCGACGCCGACGCCGACCACGGGCGCACCGCACCCGACGGACTACCCGACCCCCACGCCGACCACGGGCCCGCCGTACCCGACCGACTCCCCGACTCCCACGCCGACGCACCCGACCGATCCGCCGAGCCCCACGCCGACGACCGCTATCCGCTGCGCGGCGACGTGGCGGCTGGTCAGCGACTGGCCGGGGGCCTTCCACGCCGAGGTGACGGTGCACAGCACCGGCACCGCGCCGGTGGCCCGCTGGGCGGTGCGCCTGCCGCTCGCCGACGGCCAGGGGGTACGCGACATCTGGAGCGCCACGATCTCCTCGACCATCGACAACGTGGTCACCATCGGCAACGCCGACTGGAACGGCCGGATCGCCCCGGGGGCCAGCACCACCTTCGGGCTGATCGGCACGGGCCCCGCCACCGCACCCGCCCTGAGCTGCATCGCCGTCTGACGGCCGCACGACGGCCGGGGCAGCGGCGACGAGCTGTCGCTGTCCCGGCCGCCGGCGCGGCGATAGGGTCGGGAACGTGACCTACCTTGCCTCGGACGAGCGCTACCAGACGATGACCTACCGGCGCAGCGGGCGGAGCGGGCTGCGGCTGCCGGCCGTGTCGCTCGGGCTGTGGCACAACTTCGGGCCGGACCGGCCGTACGAGCGGCAGCGGGACATCGTCCGGCGCGCCTTCGACCTCGGCATCACCCACTTCGACCTGGCCAACAACTACGGCCCCCCGCCCGGATCGGCGGAGGAGAACTTCGGCCGGATGCTCGCCACGGACCTGAAGCCCTACCGGGACGAGCTGGTGATCTCCAGCAAGGCCGGCTACGACATGTGGCCCGGCCCGTACGGCGAGTGGGGCTCCCGCAAGTACCTGATCGCCTCGCTGGACCAGTCGCTGCGCCGGATGGGGCTGGACTACGTCGACATCTTCTACTCGCACCGGTTCGACCCGGACACCCCGCTGGAGGAGACGATGGGCGCGCTCGACGCTATCGTCCGCTCCGGCAAGGCCCTCTACGTCGGCATCTCCAACTACGACTCGGAGAAGACCGAGCGGGCCGCCGCGATCCTGCGGGACCTCGGCACGCCGCTGCTGATCAACCAGCCGTCGTACTCGATGCTCGACCGCTGGACCGAGCGCGACGGCCTGCTGGACACGCTGGAGCGGGTGGGGGCCGGCTGCATCGCGTTCAGCCCGCTCGCCCAGGGGCTGCTCACCGACCGCTACCTGGGCGGCATCCCCGAGGACTCGCGGGTGCGCACCAGCGTCTTCCTCAACGAGAGCGACCTCGACGAGCAGAGGATGGCCACCATCCGGGCGCTCGGCGGGGTGGCGGAGCGGCGCGGGCAGTCCCTGGCCCAGCTCGCGCTCGCCTGGGCGCTGCGCGACCCGCGCATGACCAGCCTGATCATCGGCGCGAGCAGCGTCGCCCAACTGGAGGCGAACGTCGCCGCCCTGGACAACCTGGACTTCACCGCCGAGGAGCTGGCCGAGATCGACGGCCACCTCGGCTGAGCGTCACCACCCGAGCCGAGAGGGCGGGGTGCGGTCGGAAATGGGGAGATCTTGGAAGCAAAGGGCCCCTCTGGGGGCCGGATTCTTCCAAGATTCACCCTGCGGTTCGCTGCTCGTCGGCAGGCGCGCTCGCGGGCCCTGGGAATCACCTGCCCTTCTCCCACACCTGGACACGAGTGCCAGGGCTGGAGGGAGGGCGGCTCAGGGTGCGGGCAGAAGGTGATTCGTCAGCTCGCCGGGCCAGCCTTGAACCCGGCGACAAAGCTCGCCCAGGAGCGGCTGTCGAAGGCGAGCGTCGGGCCGGTGCGGTCCTTGGTGTCGCGGACGTCGACCGCGCCGCCGACGAACCGCACCTCGACGCAGTTGGCGTTGTTGGAGCTACGGGAGGACTTGAACCAGCCCTCCCCGGAGTTGTACGACGGACTCACGTCATCTCCTTGGCAATCTGGCGGACCAGCTCAATCGAGTCCTCGGAGCGTAACGCCCGCTCGCAGGCTTCCTCGAGGGTCACCTGGTAGTCGTTCACCAGCGTGGATTGATCAATGATGTCGATGGACGTAAGCACCTCCTGCCAGACCAGGTCAGGCAGCCTGGGCGACGGGAACGAGAGGATCTGGAAGGAGCCACCCAGCGCAGGGTGCGCCCCGGCGGCGAAGGGCAGCACGCGGATGTCGATCTGCCCGGGCCGCTCGGTCGCCATCTCGACCAGGTGCTCAAGCTGTGCCCTCATCACAGCCGGGCCGCCCACCTGCTGGCGCAACGCGCCCTCGCCGAGCAGCGCCGCCACTCGGATGGGGGGCTCGGTGTGTAGTCGCGCCTGCCTGGCCATCCGGGCTGCCACCCGCCGCTGCACCTCGGTGAGTCGAATGGTGGTGGTCCCGCCCGCGATGACCGCTCGGGCGTACCCCTCGGTCTGCAACAGACCGGGCACCAGCTCGCTGTCGTAGAAGCGGATCTCCTCGGCCCCGGCCTCGTAGCCGAGGAAGCGGATGAACTCGGCCGGGAAGAGCTGGGAATACTCGTGCCACCAACCGCGCCGGGTCGCGCCGATGCGCAACTCCTCCAGCTCTGCCGCCTCCTCCGGCTCCAGCTCGTAGACCTCGATGATTCGGGCCAGCCGGGCAGCGGGGAGTTTCACCCTGCCCGCCTCCACTCCCGAGACGTACGTCTGGATGATGCCGATGGCGCGACCGGCTGCCGCTGCGGTCAAGCCGATCTCCTCGCGGCGCTGACGCAGCCGCAGTCCCAGTTCCCAGGCTTGCACGACCGGCGACGGCTCCACAGGGGCCGACGATCCGCGCGGTCGCGTTGCACTCGATGACGTGACGGGCATTTCTTCTGCCTCTCCCTCGAAGAACACCCTCAGTATTCTCATCACCACCCTTGATAGCAAGAAGAATCTAGTGCAACCTCACCTACGATCACTGAGCATGGATGAGCAAGAGGAGGCTGCATGCTGAACGAGGCCAGGTGGTTTGCTCCGGAGCCGGAGGTGCGGCACGCGTTCTCGCTCTGCCGGGTGCGCGAAGCGGGCACGCCCGACGAGTGGTACGACCTGCTCGGAGTCGTCCGGGTGCCCGTCGACCTGCACGCGCCGGACAAGCTGCGCGCCGGGCTGCCGCCCTGGGCCCTGGCCACCCTGGCGGCCGGCGAGTACGGCTTCGGCCGCTACCACGCCGGATACTCCACGCTGGACGAGGACGGCGAGCCGGACAAGTCCCTCGCCAGCGAGGACATCAACTGGTCCGGCAGCGGCGTCCTGGTCCCCGCCGAGCAGCGGTCCAACTCATGACCCACGCCAACGTGGCGTGCGGCAGCCCGGCCTTGACCCTCAGCACTGCTCGAACATATGTTCGGTCGATGATCTCCGTCGGGAATTCTCACCAGCGACAACGGTCGGGAGGGCCGAGCCAGGAGGGCAGGCCAGGGCCTACGATCGTCCGCATGGACACGGCGATGGTCGAGCGGGCTGCACTGGTCGCCCTACTTCGCCGCCCCCGGGTGAACTGGTCGGAGACGGCCCTGGACATCCAGGAGAACGGGAGCGCCAGAGCCGTCCTCGACCGCACGGTCGGCCACTCCGACACCCTCTTTCCGGACGCGGATTCGACCGCCGACCTGATCGACGCCGCCGCCGCCGAAATCGCCGGCTGGCAGGCGGACGGGATTGGCGTCCACGCCTTCTTCGACGCCGCCTACCCGGCCCAACTGCTCGGCATCCGGGAGATGCCACCGCTCCTGTTCAGTCGAGGTGACCTGCGCCTCCATGACCGGGCGGTGGCCGTTGTCGGCAGCCGCAGGGCAAGCGCGGACGGGCTACGGATCGCCCGTGCCGTCGCCACCACCCTCGCCGGGCGCGGGGTGACCGTGGTCAGTGGGCTCGCCAGCGGCATCGACACGGCCGCTCACTCCGCCGCGCTGGAGGCAGGGGGGCGCACCGTCGCCGTCATCGGCACCGGCATCCGTCGGTACTACCCGCCAGACAATCGGCGCCTACAGGACCACATCGCCGACGTCGGGCTGCTGATCTCCCAGTTCTGGCCCGATGCCCCGCCCAGCCGGCAGAGCTTTCCCATGCGCAATGCCGTGATGAGCGGCTACGCGGTCGCGACTGTCGTCGTCGAGGCGGGCGAGACCAGTGGAGCACGGATCCAGGCCCGGCTCGCCCTCCAGCACGGCCGCCCCGTCGTCCTGACCAGTCAGGTCATGCGGTGCGACTGGGCCAGGGCGTTTGCCGAGAATCCCGGCGTCTACGTCGTCCACGGCACCACGCAGCTGCTGGAAGCCATCGACGACATCCTCAGCTATCAGCCCACCGAAGCCGGTCTGGAGAACTTCCCTGACTTCGCCCTCCGCTGACCAGCGCTGGAGCACCATTCACCGGTACGTCGAAGTCCAGCGCGGCTACCTGCGCAATCCACTGCCGGCGTACCCCTGGATCTGTCCCACCTGCCGTGGGGTGCGAGGCGAGGGTTACCCGCTCTGCTTCCGCTGCCAGTCCCACCTGAGCCGCTCGGCCGGCATCCTCGCGGACCTCGTGCTACCGATCTCCTACTCGCCACGCACCTGGCAACACCATCACAACCTCAGGACGTACAAGGGAACGGCCCGTTCCGAGCAGGCTCGACGAAGCCTGCTCGCCGTCCTGCTGCTCTTCCTGCGCGACCATCTTGGCTGTGTGGCGGCCCGCACCGGCGCACCGCCAACTCATGTGATCACCGTCCCCAGCACCCGCCGCCCGGGCGTGCACCCGCTCACCGACCTCGTCGGCAGCCGGCTCCACCTGCCCTGGATCGAGAGCACGGTCAACCCGAGCTACGGGCCGGACGACCACGACTTCCACGCCGACTGGTTCACCGCGGCCATTCCCCCGTCCTCCTCGCCGATACACGCACTGATCCTTGAGGACACCTGGACGACCGGTGCGCGCGTGCAGTCGTTGGCCTACGCCCTGAAGGTGACGGGTGCCGCCAGCGTCGCCGCAATCGTTCTCGGCCGACACGTCGATCCGACCTACGCGCCGGCAAGGCGGCTGATGGATGCCATCGCCAAGCCGGTCTTCGACCCCACCCGATGCGCAACGGAGACCGGGTGAGGCGGCTCACCAGACGCGGCGGCGGCCGGCGCGGTGGTTGCGTACCCCGCAGGGGCGGCCGGGTGGCGGGGCGGCGGGCCGGCGCAGGCGTACGACCAGGGCGGCCAGCAGCACGACCAGCGTGACCGCCGCACCGGCCGCGACCGGCCACCCGCCCGGGCCGAGCCGGCTCACCGACGCGACCGGCACCCCGGGCGCGCCCCCGACGGTCTCGCCCAGCGTGCCCGCGTCGGCGGCCAGCACCTCGGGCGCGTCGGCCGGCCCCGACTCCCCCGCGGCGGCGGTGGTCGCCGGCTTCTCCGCCGCCGGGCCGCCGCGAGGGGCCGCAGCTTCGCGGTAGCTGACGTCGGAGCAGGAGTAGTAGGTGTCCTGGGTGTCGGAGTTCTGCCAGATCGTGTAGATGAGGTGCCGCCCGCTGCGGCCCGCGGGCAGCCGGCCCGTCATCTGGTACGACCCGTCGCGGATCGGCGGGTCGGTCGCCGTGAGGAACGGCTCCGTCTCCAGGTCGACCCAGGTCAGCCGCCGCTTCGGGTCGTAGTCGTTGACGGTCGAGTAGAGCCGGAACGTGCCCCGGTGCGGGATCGTCGTGCGGTAGCGGAAGGTGAACTTCGCGCCCGCCGCCAGCTCGGTCGCCGGCCAGTCGGAGCGCGCCAGGTCCAGCCCCCGGTAGGCGGACAGCCCGCCGCTGCACAGCTCCCCGTCGGGGATGCGCTGCCGGTCCCGCCCGTCGATGCGGGCCACCCGGATGTTGTCCCACTCGCGGACCGCCGCGCCCGCCGACACGGCCGCCCGGCAGGCGGGGGTCGCGGCGTGGGGGCCGCCGGGCCGGCACGCGGCGGCGCGGCTCAGCGGGTCGGTGGGGGCCCCGTGGGCGTACGCCGGGGGCGCGGCGAGCGCCACGGTCGCGGCGGCGACCGCGGCGGCGGCGAACATGCGGCGTACGGCCATGGTGTCGACCTCCCGCACAGTGGTACGGACGCGGGGCGGCAAAGGTTCGACGGGCGGCCCGGTCTTACCTGCCCGTGCCCGCCGCGCGGAACGGCTGGGCCTGCCAGGCGGCCGGGTCCTCGGGCCGGCGGGGCGGGTGGGCGCAGAGGACGTACGAGTCGGGGGCGGTCGCGCCGTGCCGGCCGCCGAGCGTCGCCATGATCGCCCGGTGCACGTCGCGCGGGTCGACGCGCGGGTCGGCCGGGGCGGCGTACCCGACGAGCGAACGGGTGCCGACGGGCCCGTCCCGCAGCACGACCCTGGCGGTCGGGTCGCCGGTCGCCTCCCGGAGCACCCGCTCGCTGAGGGCGAGGTCGATCCAGGCGGAGTCGATCTCCACCCAGGTGTCACCGCGCTCGACCCGGTCGAGCCCGACGAGGTCGCCGAACCGGTCGTAGTCGATGTCCCCCTCGGCGGCGGTCAGCAGGATCCGCTCCATCGACCACAGCAGCTCCGCCGCCTCGTCGGTGGTGACGTGCCGTACGTCGTGGGTGAGGCCGACCACGACGGTGGGCCGGGTACGCAGGATGACGAGCTGCACCGGGCCGGTGGTCTGCGTCGCCAGGCCGCTCTCCACCTCGGTGCCCCGCACCGGCGCCCCGGCCCGCCCGTCGAAGACGCCGCCCCGGGTGGTGCTCATGTCGTTGATCACGAGGTCCCGGTGCCGTTGGCAGCCCCGCTGGGAGCCGATGGACTGGACCAGCTCCTCCACGGCGGTCGCGTCGAAGTAGGCGTACTGGTAGGCGTTGAAGATGTTGAGGTGCGTCTGCCGCAGCGTCTCGTGGAACGAGGGGGCCGGCGCGAACGGGACCAGCGCGCTCTGCGCGATGCTGCCGACGAAGCTCTGCATGCGGGGCAGCGCCCGGTTGCTGTAGAGGGCCTCCAGCATCGCCCGGTCGGTGTCGGTCCACCAGCACAGCAGCGTCGCCGTGGTGGCCACGAGGACGCTGGCCGGGGTGACCCGGGCCCGCCTGGCGATCTCGGCGAGCGCGGCGGCGAGGGGGGTGGAGCGCAGCGTCGCGAGCCGGTGCTCCGGCTCCCCCTGCCGGCGGGCCGGGGTGGAGACGAGACAGGGCGGCATGGTCTCCAGCTGCCTGCGCCAGTAGTCGAGCGTCCTCGTCATCCGCCGCCGGGCCTCGGGGGTCCGCTCGTGCTCGGCCTGGTCGGCAGGCTGCCAGGCCGGCGGGGCCGCCGCAGCGTCGGCGGGCGACGCGACCAGACCGACGAGCTCGTCCAGCACGATGTTCGCCCCCACCAGGTCCGCGGCCGTGTGGGAGAACTCGAAGACGGCCCGCACGGGCACCCCGGCGTCGGTGGCGACCGCCATCCGGACGGGGAAGTCGACGCCGTGGTCGAACGGGCGGGGCGGATCGGTGATCCAGGTGCGCCCGCGCGCCTGCGGCCCGAGTTCGAGCAGCGTCACCTCGACCGCGCCGGACCGGCACACCACCTGGGCCCGCTCGACGCCCGGGCCGACCTCGTAGACCGTCCGCAGCCCCTCGTGGCGGGACACCAGCGCGCCGACGGCTGCGAGCACGTCGTCGACGGTGTGGCCGGCGGGCAGGTCGGCGTGGACGACGAACACCGCGCCGGTGCCCTCGTGCGGCATCCAGTCGAAGACGTTGCTCTGCCCGTGGGGCATCGGCCAGCGGCCCGCGCGGTGCCCCACGAAGGGCACCCGCACCGTCCGATGGGCGGTCGAGGTCTCGACGGCGGTCACGGCGCGACCTCCAGCTCGGTCTGGTCGGCCCGGGCGTCGGCGGGCCCGGGCGTCGGCTTCGGGCGGGTCAGCAGCCGCAGCCCGGACAGCAGGATCACCAGCGACAGGACGGCCAGCAGGACGCGGTAGTCCACGACGCCGATGAGGACGGCGGCCACCCCGATGCACGCCGTCTGCGGGACCGTCACCAGCATGCCCGCCGTGGTGAAGACCCGGCCCAGCAGCCGCGAGGGGGTGTGCCGCTGGAGCAGGGTGTTCCAGCCGATCGAGAACCAGGTGACCGCGAGCCCGATCCCGATCGCCCCGCCCAGCACGACGGGGGTCGCGCCGACGGCCAGGGCGGCGCAGCCGAGCCCCAGGCCGACCAGCGCCCCGCCGATGGCCCGGGCCTCGCCGACGCGGCGCAGCAGCCACGCGCCGGTGAAGCCGGCGGCGATCGAGCCGATGCCCTGGACGCTGACGATCACCCCGAAGAACGCGGCCGGCCGGTGCAGCCCGTCCTCGACCACCACGAAGATGATCGGCTCCAGGAATCCCACCGACCCGAACGCGACGGCGCTGACCAGGGTGACCTGGGACAGCAGCGGGACCGACCGGATGTGCCGCAGGCCGGCGAGCAGCTCCGTGCCGAACCGTTCGCCGGTGGGTTCCGGCGGCGACTCGGCGACGCGTACGGACGCGAGCGCGGTGATGGCGGCGAGGAAGGTCAACGCGTCGATGAGCGCCAGCAGGTGACCGCCGAACGCGGCGTAGATGCCGGAGCCGACCAGCGGCGCGAGGATGCGGGTGAACCCGAACAGCGTGCCGAACGCCGCGTTGGCCGACGGCAGGTCACGGTCGGGCAGCAGGTCCTTGAGCAGGGCGTTGCGCCCCGCCGTGAGCACCGTGGCGACACAGCCGTGCACGATGGCGACGGCGTAGATGATCCAGGTGTCCTCGGCGCTGCGCACCCCGAGCAGCGCCAGCACCACCAGCCCGGCGATGCCGTTGGTGACCATCAGCAGCGTCTTGCGGCGTACCCGGTCGATCTGCCGCCCGGCCAGCGGGGCGAACAGCACCGGCAGGCCCATGGCCAGGAAGACCACGCCGGCCGCCGAGTTGCTGCCGGTGAGGTCCTTGACCCAGATGCCGAGGGCCAGCAGCAGCGCGGTGTCCCCGAAGCCCGACAGGGCATCGCCGATGTACAGCCGCCGAAACCGGCCGTCCCTGAACGCGGTCACTCAACTCAGCGCCTCTCGGTGGTTGGCGGGACGGCCGACGGGTTCCAGCCGCACCTGAAGGTGGCGATAGCCGTGCACCAGGTTGGAGCGCAGCGGCACGGGCTCCCCGAGCACGGCCACGGCCCCCGCGAACTCGGCCAGGGCGAGCAGCAGCGCCCGCAGTTCGAGCCGGGCCAGTGCCGCGCCGAGGCAGTGGTGCGGGCCGTACCCGAAGCCCAGGTGGTTGGCGGTGCGGCCGGGGCGGAACTCGTCGGGGGCGACGAAGTGGCGGGGGTCGCGGTTGGCCGCCGGCAGCCACGCGACGACCGCCTCGCCGGTCGACACCCGCTGGCCGGGCAGGTCGACGTCGGCGGTGGCGACCCGCAGCACGTGCATCGCGGGCGACGTCCACCGGATGACCTCCTCGACGACCGGCCCGACGAGGCCGGGGTCGGCCCGCAGGCCGGCGAGGGTCCCCGGCGACGTGGCGAGCGCGTGGAAGCAGCCGGCGATCGCGTGGCGGGTGGTCTCGTTGCCGCCGACGAGGACGTTGTCGCAGTTGAGGAGCACCTCGCGCAGGTCGAAGCGGCTGTCGGCGGCCAGCGCGCTGATCAGGTCGTCGCCCGGGCTGCGCCGCCGGTCGGCCACCAGGTCGGCGAGGTAGAGGATCATCTCCGAGTGGGCCGCCTCCGGCGACATCCGGTCGAAGGTGTCGTCCGCGCCGCCGAAGGCGTGATTGGTCAGTTCGATGAGCATGTCGCGGTCGTCGGCCGGCACGCCGAGGATCCGGCAGACGACGCTCGCCGGGATCACCGGCCCGAGCGAGGCGGCGACGTCCACGCCGCCGGCCGAGACGGCCTCGGCGACGAGCCGGCGCACCTCCTGCCGGACGACGTCGTCGAGGGACTCGGCCATCGCCCGGGACAGGAACGGCATGATCACGCTGCGCAGCCGGCCGTGCTGGGGTCCGTCGGCGACCACGAGCATCCCGCCGCCCGCCTTGTCGGGGTGGTCACGGTCGAAGCCGATCATCATCCCGTACTCGGAGGTGAACGGCGCCTTCGGCGCGAGGATCGCGCGGCACGCGGCCAGCGAGAACACCGACCAGAAGCCGCCCGGCGACGTGCCGGCCTCGCTCCACAGCACGGCGTCGGCGGCGGCGTGGCCGCGCCAGCGGTCGAACCGGCCCGGGTCGAGGTAGAGGTCAGGGTCGCCCAGGTCCATCGCCGTGCCCCCTCCGCTCGGTCCCGGCCGGGCCGGTGCTCTCCCCGACCGGGTCGGTCGCCTCGCAGGCCAGGTCGGTCGCCTCGCGGGCCGGGTCGGCGGCCTCCCCCACCAGGTCGGTGATCTCGCGGGCCAGGTCGGCGAAGGCGGGCCGGCGGAACACGGTGACGATCCGCAGGTCCACGCCGAACCGCCGGTGCACCGCGCCGACCAGGTGCAGGGCCTTGATGGAGGTGCCGCCCAGCGCGAAGAAGTGGCTGTCGGCGGCGACGTCGGCGACCCCCAGCAGGTCCCGCCAGATGTCGGCGAGCCCGGCGGCGACCGAATCGTCGGCGGTGGCCGGTGCGCCGGGTCTGGGCGAACCGTCCGCCGGGACGGCCAGCGTGTCCGGATCCGGGGCCGGGGCACCCGCCGGAATCGGGGCCGGGGCAGCGGCGCGGGCCAGCTCCGCCAGCAGCGCCGGCCGGTCCACCTTGCCGTTGTTGGTCGTCGGCAGCCGCCGCACCCGGTGGCACCGCGCCGGCACCATGTACGCCGGCAGGTTGGCCCGCAGGTACTCCCGCACCTCGCCGGGGTCGGCGGGGCCGGTCAGCACGGCGACCAGCTCCACGGCGTCGGCGTCGGCGACCGCCAGCACGGCGCACTCGCCCACCCCGGGGCAGTCGCCGAGGACCCGTTCCACCTCGCCGAGCTCCACCCGGAACCCGCTGACCTTGACCTGGTCGTCGCGGCGGCCCAGGAACACGACGCCGCCGTCGGGCAGCAGCCGCACCAGGTCGCCGGTGCGGTAGAGCCGCGCACCGGGCTCGACGGCGAACGGGTCGGCGACGAACGCGGCGCCGGTGCGCCCCGGGTCGCCCACGTAGCCGTCGGCCAGCCCCTGACCCCCGACGTACAGCTCGCCGGTGCCGCCGGGCGCGACGGGGGCCAGCCGGTCGTCGAGCACCCGCAGGTACGTGCCGTCGATGGCCCCGCCGATCGGCAGGACCCCCCGGTCCAGGTCGGCGGCGGTCACCTCGTGGGCGGCGGAGAAGGTGGTGTTCTCCGTCGGCCCGTACGCGTTGACGAGGTGCTGCGGCGCGCCGGCGGCCAGCATCCGCCGGACCGGCTCCAGCGCGTACTGGTCGCCGCCGATGAGCAGCACCCGCAGCCCGGCGAACGCGTCGGGCACGTGCGCGACGATGGCGTTGAGCAGGGCGTTCGTGGTGAACATGACGCTCACACCGGTGTCGGCGAGGAACCGCCCCATCCGGTGCGGCGACAGGGCCACCTCGCGCGGCACCACCGCCAGCGTCGCGCCCGCGCACAGCGCGCCCCAGACCTCCAGGGTGGCCGCGTCGAAGGCGGTGTTCGACAGGTGCGCGACGACGTCCTCCGGGTGCAGGCTCAGGAAGTTGGACCGCGGCACCAGCCGCAGGATCGCCTCGTGCGGGACCACCACCCCCTTTGGCGTCCCGGTGGAGCCGGAGGTGTACATGACGTACGCGGGATGCCGGACGGTCACCGGCACCGGCACCGGCACCGGCGGCGGCGCGGGCCGGTCGGCGGCCCCGGCCAGCGCACCGGCCAGGTCGACGGTCTCCACCCCGGCCGGCACGTGCCCCCGCGCGCCCGGCTGGCACAGGGCGAGCCGCACGCCGCTGTCGCGCAGGATCGTCCGGCTGCGGGCGCTCGGCTGGGCCACGTCGACGGGCACGTACGCCGCCCCGGCGCGCAGCACGGCCAGGAACGCGGTGACCGCGTCCGCGCCCCGCTCGGCGGCCACCGCGACCCGGTCCCCCGGCCGTACGCCCGCCTCGACCAGGTGCCCGGCGAGCCCGGCGGCGGCGGCGTCCAGCTCGCCGTAGCGCAGGCTCGTCCCGCCGTGCCGGACGGCGACCGCGTCCGGGTACGCCCGCGCCCGGTGCGCCACCAGCTCGTGCACCGGCCGCTCGGCGGGCTGGCGGCGGTACCCGCCGGGGGCCCGGCCGGCGGCCCGGTACGGGGTCGGCGCGACCGACACCGCCGGCGCGACCGACGCGGCCGGCGCGACCGACGCGGCCGGCGCGACCGACGCGGCCGGCGCGGCCGGGGCGACCGGCACCGCCGAGGGGGCCGGGACCGGCGCAGGGGCCGAAGCGACCGGGGCCGGCGCGACCCGGACCGCCGAGGGGGCCGGCGGCTGCGCGGCGGGCAGCGTCGCCGCGACGGGGGCGTCCGGGGCCGCGCTGAGCCGGGCGAGGTCGGCCAGCAGCCGGCCGTGCAGCTCCTCGGCCCGGCCCCGGGTGAACAGGTCGGCGGCGGCCTCCAGCGCCGACGTCGCCGACGCCGCGCCGGTGGTGACCGTCCACAGCAGCTCGTACTTGGCGGTGCCGGTCGACAGGACGTCGCGGGCGGCGGTGGCCCCGGCCGGGGCCCAGTGCCAGGCGCGGTCGTCGACGTGCGAGATGCTGACCTGGGTCAGCGGGTGCCCGGCCGGGCCCGCCGCGGCGGTCGCGTCGGCCACCAGCTCCTGCAACGGCGTCCACTGGTAGGCCAGCGCCGCGCTGACCTGCCCGCGCACCTGCGCGACGAGCTGCCGGAAGGTGGTGTCGGGCCCGATGCGCACCCGGACCGGCAGGACGTTGACGAACATGCCGACGGTGTCCTCGTCGTCGGCGGTCCGCCCGCCCAGCGGCGCGCCGACCACGACCTCCGGCGCATGCGCCGCGCCGGCGGGCGCGGCGACCCGGGCGAGGAACGCCGCGTACGCGGCGAGCAGCACCATGAACTCCGACGCCGCGCAGGCCGCCGCCAGTTCGGTGAGGCGGGCCACCAGCGCGGCGTCGACCGGGGCGGTCACCACCTCACCGGCCGGGCCCACCACGTCGGGGCGCGGCCGGTCGGCCGGCAGCGCCGTCCGGCCGCCCAGCCCGGCGAGCTGCCCCCGCCAGTAGGCGCGCGCCGCCGCCGCGTCGGGGCGGCCGGCCAGGCCCCGGCGGCGCAGCGGCGGCAGGTCCCGGGCCAGGCCGACGCGTTCGCCGTACGACTGCTGGAGCTGGCGGTCGAGCAGGTCCAGCGAGTGCTGGTCGGCGATCAGGTGGTGCAGGGTGAGCAGCAGGACCGCGCGGTCGCCGGGCTCGGTGACGAGGCAGGCCCGGGCCAGGGGCGGCACGTCGGTGGGCACCGGCCGGCGGGCCTCCTCCGCGACGTGCCGGCGGGCCTCGGCGGCGGCCCGCGCGGGCTCCTCCCCCGACAGGTCCACGACCGTCCACGGCAGGGCGGCGGCCGACCGGACCAGCCGCCGGCCGTCCGCCGTGAAGCAGGTGCGCAGCGCCTCGTGCCGGTCCACCAGGTCCTGCAACGCGGCGCGCAGCGCCTCGGCGTCGAGCTCGCCGGCGAACCGGTAGCGCACCGGGACGCAGTACAGCGGCGAGCCGGGGTGCAGCCGGTCGAGGAACAGCAGCCGCTCCTCGGTGGGCGACATCGGGGTCTCGCGCGCCGCCGGCGCGTGCCGGGCCAGGTGCGCGGCCACGTCGACGGGCCGCCGGCAGGTGAACAGCAGGTCCAGGTCGACGGCGATGCCGGTGCGCCGGCGCAGTTCGAGGGCCACCTCGACGGCCTGGAGGGACTGCCCGCCGAGGTCGAAGAAGTCGGCGTCCGGGTCGATCCGGTCCCGCCGTAGCACCTGGCCGAGGGTGGCGTGCACGATCTCGGCGTACGGCGCGGCGTCGGCCGTCGCCGGCTCGTTGTCGATGCTCACGCGGTCCTCCCCGCGTCGGCACCGACGCCGCGACCCGGCTCGGCGCCCGCCCCGGCGCCCGTGCCGGTGCGCCGGACGAGGTGGTCGCCGAGGACCAGCGCGTCCAGGGTGGACCGGGCGAACGTGGCGACCGCCTCGGCGGGGGTGCGGACGATCGGCTGCCCCCGCAGGTTGAACGACGTGTTGACCAGCACCGGCAGCCCCGTGCGGCGGCCCATCTCGCGCAGCAGCGCCCAGAACAGCGGCGCGGACCCGCGCTGCACCACCTGCACCCGGGCGGACCCGTCGACGTGGGTGACGGCGGGCAGCCGGTCCCGGTAGGGCTCCCGCACGCCGGTGACCATCAGCATGTGCCGGAACGCCGCCGCCGTCCCCGGCGGGATGTCGAAGTAGGTGGCGGCGTCCTCCACGGGCACCGCCGGGGCGAACGGGCGGAACTCCTCGCGCTGCTTGACCACCGTGTTGAGGTGGGCGCGCATCGTCGGCGAGCGCGGGTCGGCGAGGATGCTGCGGTTGCCCAGGGCGCGCGGGCCGAACTCCATCCGGCCCTGGCACAGCGCCACCGTGGCACCGCCCTCGATCAGCGCGACGGTCTCGCGGACCAGGTCCTCCCCGGCGTGCCGCGCGACGGTGAAGCCGGGGCCGAGGTCGCGCAGCGCCGCCGCGACGTCGGCGTCGGCGAGGTCGTCCCCCCAGTACGGCATGTCCATGCCGGCCGGCGCCGCCGGCCGCGCCTCGCGCAGCGCGGCCAGGGCCGCGCCCAGGGCGGTGCCGTCGTCACCGGCGGCCGGCTGCACGAACACCTCGTCGAAGAGGCCGCTGCGCAGGATCACCCCGTTGGCGGAGCAGTTGAGCGCGACGCCGCCGGCCAGGCAGAGCCGGCGCAGCCCGGTGCGGCGGCGGTACTCGGTGAGCACGTGCAGCAGCGTCCGTTCCAGCGCGTCCTGGAGGGCGGCGGCCACGTCCATGTGGTGCTGCGCCAGCTCGGAGTCGGGCTCGCGGGCCGGGCCGAGCTTCTCCTCCAGCCGGCGCAGCACGCCCTGGTGCGTCTCGCGTTCCAGCGGGGACTTGTTGGCCGACAGCAGCGGCACGGCGAACCCGCCGTCGGGGTCGAGCCGGACGAACTCGTCGAGCGGCCCCCGGTAGCGCTGCCGGTCCCCGTACGGGGCGAGCCCCATCACCTTGTATTCGTCCATGCCGGGCTGGAAGCCCAGGTAGTGCGTGAAGACGCTGTAGAGGATGCCCAGCGAACTCATGATCGGATAGCTGCCGCACTGGTCGAGCGCCGCGCCCCGGCCCTCGAACACGGTCAGCGACTCCTGCTCGCCCATGCCGTCGGCCACGACCACCAGCGCCTCGTCGAAGCCGCTGAGGTAGTAGCTGCTGGCGGCGTGGGCCACGTGGTGCCGCACGTGGACGAAGCGGGGCTCGGCGACGGCGGGCGGGTAGTGGGCGCGGAAGGTCTCCCGCTGGACGCGCTGGGCGTACACCTCCTCGTACCACCGGGTCGCGAGGTGGTCGAGCTGCCAGACGGGGGACGGCTCGTAGCGGAAGCCGTGTGCGACGACCTCGACGTCGCGCATCGTCGCCCCGGCCGCCCGCAGGCAGGCGTCGATCGCGTCGTGGGGGAAGCGGCCGGTGCCCTTGTCGCCGTCGTAGCGTTCCTGCGCGGCGGCGGCGATCACCCCGGTCTCGTCGACCAGGGCCGCCGCGGAGTCCAGGCCCTGGACGATCCGTTGTTCCCGCCGCCAGCCGTCGCCGAGTATCGCGCGCTTGAGCGCCGTGCCGCGGTCGAGGCCGCTGAATCCCAGCGTCAGCATTGTCGTCAACCTTCGTTCGCAGGGGTGGGGGCGGAACCTTCGCGCGCAGGGGTGCGGGGGGCCGGCACCGGTTCGGGCAGGTGCGCGGCCAGTCGGCCGGGGGTGGGGTGCAGCATCAGTTGCAGGACCTCCAGGTCGACGCCGAGCGCCTCGACGCCGTGCACCAGCCGCATCGCCGTGAGCGAGTCCCCGCCGAGGTCGAAGAAGTCGTCGTCGACCCCGGCGGGCACGCCGAGCACCTCGCCGAACAGCGCGCACAGCCGGGCCTCCCAGGCGGTGACCGCCCCGGCGTCGGCTTCCGCTTCGGCGGCCGGTGCCGGCGGCGCGGGCAGGGCCGCGCGGTCGAGCTTGCCGTTCGGCGCGAGCGGCAGCGCGGCGAGTTCGACGAGCACCGCCGGCACCAGGTACGCCGGCAGGCCCGCCGCCAGCTCGGCGCGCAGCCGGGCCGGGTCGAACGGGGTCCCCGGCTGCGGCACCACGTAGCCGACGACGCGGCGGATGCCCGGCACGTCCTCCCGGACCGTCGTCGCCGCGGCGGCCACGCCCGCGCAGCGGGCCAGCGCCGCGTCGATCTCGCCCAGCTCGACGCGGAAGCCCCGCACCTTCACCTGCTGGTCGTCGCGCCCGTGGAACACCACCTGGCCGGCGGCGTCCCAGGCCGCCCGGTCGCCGGTGCGGTACATCCGCTCGCCGGGGCCGCCGAACGGGTCGGCCAGGAACCGCTCGGCGGTCAGGGCGGGCCGGCCCAGGTAGCCCCGGGCCAGGCCGACGCCGGACAGGTAGAGGTCGCCCACCACACCCGGCGGTACGGGGCGCAGGCAGCCGTCGAGCACGTGCACCCGGGTGTTCCAGATGGGCCGGCCGATCGGCACGTACGCCGGGCGTGCGCCGGCCGGCACGGGCCAGTGCGTGACGTCCACGGACGCCTCGGTGGGCCCGTACAGGTTGTGCAGCTCCGCGCCGCAGGCGGCGTGGAAGCGGTGCGCCAGGTCGGGGTCGAGCGCCTCGCCGCTACAGATCACCCGGCGCAGGCCGGCGCAGTACGCGGCGACCGGCTCGGCCAGGAACGCGGCGAGCACCGACGGCACGAAGTGCGCGGTGGTGACCCGGTGCCGGGCGATCAGCCGGGCCAGCCGGGTCGGGTCGCGCTGCTCCTCGGCGTCGGCGACGACGACCGCCGCGCCGGTGGACAGCGGCCAGAACATCTCCCACACCGACACGTCGAAGCTGAGGCTGGTCTTGTGCAGGACCCGGTCGGCGGCGGTCAGCCCGTACTCCTGTTGCATCCAGCGCAGCCGGTTGACGATGCCGGCGTGCGGGACGACCACGCCCTTGGGCCGCCCGGTCGAGCCGGACGTGTAGATGACGTAGGCGGGGTGCCCGGGGCGCAGCGGCGCGCGCCGCTCCCGGTCGGTGGGCGCGGTGGCGGGTTGCCGGTCGAGCAGGTCCGCCACGGCCGGGTCGTCGACGGCGACGCACCGGTCGGCGGGGCAGCCGTCGGCGACGAGCTGGCCGGCGGTGTCCCGGGTCGCGACGACGCAGACGGCCGCGCTGTCGCGGACCATCAGCGCCCGCCGCGCGGCCGGGTAGTCCGGGTCCACCGGCAGGTACGCCGCGCCCGCCTTCACGGCGGCGAGGATCGCCACGAGGCTGGCCGGGGAGCGGGGCAGCCCGACGGCCACCACCCGCTCCGGGCCGGCCCCGCGCGCGATCAGCAGGTGCGCCAGCCGGTTGGCGGCGGCGTCGAGGCCGGCGTAGCTCAGCTCCTCGTCGCCGCAGCGGACGGCCACCGCGTCGGGGGTGCGCCGCGCCTGCGCCTCGACCAGCCCGGCGAGGGTGAACGGGCTCATCGGGTCGGCGGCGGCCCCGGCCGGGTGGGCGGTGTCGTTGGCGGCGGCGAGCAGGCGCAGCTCCGCGCCGGTGAGCGGGGCGAGCCGGGCCACCGGGGTCACCGGGTCGGCGACGACCGCCCGCAGCAGCGCCGCCAGCCGCTCCAGCACCGCCGCCGCCGTCGCCGCGTCGACCAGGTCGGGCTGGTGGCTGACGCGGACGCGCATCCGGCGGCCGGGCAGCACGACGACGGCCAGCGGGTAGTGGGTGGCGTCGCGGCCCGTCACGGCGGTGATCCGGGCGTCGCCCACGGCCGGCGTGCCGTCGAGCGCGACGGGGTAGTTCTCGAACACGTACAGGGTGTCGAACAGTGCGCCCTGGGTGCCGGCGAGCCGCTGCACCGCGCCCAGCCCGAGGTGCTGGTGCGGCACCAGGGCCGACTGTTCGCCGTGCAGCCGGGTCAGCAGGTCACCGAAGGTCTCCCCCGGGCCGGCGCACACCCGCACCGGCAGCGTGTTGAGGAACAGCCCGACCATCTGCTCGACGCCCGGCAGGTCCGGCGGGCGTCCCGCGACCGGGGTGCCGAACACCACGTCGGCGCGGCCGGTGAGATAGCCGAGCAGCACGCCCCACGCCCCCTGGAGCACGGTGTTGACGGTCACGCCGCGGTCCCGGGCCAGGGCGGTCAGCGCCGCCGTCAGCTCCTCGTCCAGCTCCAGGTCGACGTCGCGCGGCAGCGCCGTCGGGTGCGCCGCGCCCGGCCCGGCCAGCAGGGTCGGCTCGGTCAGCCCGGCCAGCGCCGCCCGCCACGCCGACTCGGCGGCGGACCGGTCCTGCCGGGCCACCCAGGCCAGGTAGTCGCGGAACGGCGCGGGCGGCGGCGGGGCGGCGGCGGCCCCCCGGTGGTGCTCGTAGCCGGCGATGAGGTCGCGCAGCACCAGCGACAGCGACCAGCCGTCGAGGAGGATGTGGTGGTGGGTGAAGTCGAGGCGGTGCCGCTCGGCGGCGAGCCGGACCAGGCTGAACCGCAGCAGTGGCGGCCGGGCCGGGTCGAAGCGCCGCCGCCGTTCGGTGTCGGCGATCCGGGCGGCCTCGGCGTCGCGTTCCGCGGCGGGCAGCGCCGACAGGTCGGTCTCCTGCCACGGCACCGCCACCCCGTCGCCGATGACCTGCACCGGCGGGCCGGCGAGCCGCTGCCGGAACGCCGCGCCGAGGTGCGGGTGCCGGGTGAGCAGGCCCTGGGCGGCGCGGCGCAGCGCCTGCGGGTCGAGCCGGCCGGTCAGCTCCAGGGTGAGCTGGGCGGTGTAGACGTCCGCGCCGGCCCCGGCGTACGTGGCGTGGTAGAGGATGCCCTCCTGCAACGGCGCGAGCGGCAGCAGGTCCGTCAGGCGCGGATACTCGGCCCCGATGGCGTCGAGTTCGGCCTGCCCGACGGCGACCAGCGGAAAGTCCGACGGGATCCGGCCCGCCGCCGGTGCCGCCGCGCTGTCGGCCAGCACCTGTAGCGCGCGCAGCCACGCGTCGGCCAGCTCGCGGGCCCGGGGCTCGGGCACGGCGTCGCCGGCCCACGTCCAGGTGGCCCGCAGCCGGGGCCCGTCGGCGGTGTCCACGGTCACGGCGTTCAGCGACACGGCGTGCGGCAGCGGCATGTCCGCGTCGACGTCGCCGCCGAGGGCGTCGCCCGCGACGGGCGTCCAGTCGGCCTCCGCCGCGCCGCCGCCGAGCCGGCCCAGGTAGTTGAAGCCGAGCTGCGGGCGGCCCAGCCCGGCGAGTTCGGGGCCGGTGGCCGGGTTGAGGTGGCGCAGCAGCCCGTAGCCGATGCCGTGGTCGGGCACGGCCCGCAGCCGCTCCTTGACCTCCCTGACGACGACGCCGACGGCGGGTCCGGCGGCCCACACGTCCGCCCAGTCCACGCCGGCCGGGTCCACCCGCAGCGGGAACAGGCTGGTGAACCAGCCGACGGTGCGGGCGAGGTCGACGTGTTCGGTGAGCGGGTGCCGGCCGTGGCTCTCGACGTCGACGAGCAGCCCGCCGGGCCGCTCGGACGCGACCGCGATGGCCAGCGCGGCCAGCAGCACCTCGTCGACCCCGGCGTGGAACGCGTCGGGGACGCGGCGCAGCAGCGCCGCCGACAGCTCCGCCGGCACGGTCTGGGCCAGGCTGCGGGCGGTGCGGGCGGTGTCCCGGGCCGGGTCGGCCGGGCGGGTGCCGACGGGCGGCGGGGCCGCCGCCAGCGCCCCGCGCCACAGGTCCAGCTCGGCGGCGCGCGCCGGCCGGGTCGCCTCCTCGGCGAGCAGCGCCGACCACCGCCGGTACGAGGTGGTGACCGGGGCCAGCTCGGGCCGGGCCCCGCCCGACACCGCCGCCCACGCGGCGGCCAGGTCGGGCAGGAGGATCCCCCAGGAGGTCGCGTCGACGGCGAGGTGGTGGGCGGCCAGCAGCAGCCGGCCCCGGGCCTGCGGGCCGGCGTCGAACCAGACGGCCTGGAGCATGACCCGCGCGGCCGGCGCGAGCCGGGACTGCGCGGCGCGGGCGTGCGCGGCCACGACCGCCCGCAGGGCCGGCTCCTCGTCGGCCGGGTCGACGGGCACCCGGGTCAGCACCGAGGCGGCCGGCACGCTGCCCGGCGCGGCCACGTCGAGCCGCCAGGGGCCGTCGGGGCAGGACGGCCGGTCCAGCCGCATCCGCAGCGTGTCGTGCCGGTCGAGGACCGCCTGCACGGCGGCGCGCAGGTCGGCCTCGGTGAGCCCGGCGGGCACGCGCACCACCATGGACTGGTAGTAGCCGTCCACCGGCCCGCCGGCCGCCCGCAGCCACTCCATGATCGGCGTCGGGTCCAGCTCGCCGACCCCGTCGGCGGCGCGGGCGACGGCGGCGTCGCGGGTGCGGTCGGCGGCGACGTCGGCGGCGAGGTCGGCGGCGGCGGCCAGCCGGGCGACGGTCGGGTGGGCGACGACGTCCCGGGGCCGGATGGCCAGCCCCGCGCTCTGCGCCCGGCTCACGAGCTGGATCGACGAGATGCTGTCGCCGCCGAGGCCGAAGAAGCTGTCCCCCACCCCGACGGTGGGCACCCCGAGCACCTCGGCGAACAGGTCGCAGAGCAGCTTCTCGGTGGCGGTGCCCGGCAGGTCGTCGCCGGGCGCGGGCTCCTGGCCGGGCGCGGGCAGGGCCGGCCGGTCGACCTTCCCGTTGGGGGTCAGCGGCAGGGCGGCGAGCCGCACGAAGATGTTCGGCACCATGAACTCGGGCAGGTGGGCGGCGACGAAGGCGCGCACGGCCGCCGGGTCGGGGGCGGGTCCGCCCGCCGCCCCGACGAGGTACGCGACGAGCTGCCGGCCGCCCGTGCCGACCTCGCGGACGACCACCGCCGCCTGCGCGACCGCGTCGTGGCGGGTCAGCACCGCCTCCACCTCGCCGGGCTCGATCCGGTGCCCCCGCACCTTCACCTGGTCGTCGACCCGGCCGACGAACTCCAGTTCCCCGTCGGGACGCCAGCGCACCAGGTCGCCGGTGCGGTACATCCGCTCGCCCGGCCCCGAGTACGGGTCGGCGACGAACCGGGTCGCGGTCAGCCCCGGCCGGCGCAGGTAGCCGCGGGCCAGCGCCCGCCCCGACACGTACAGCTCGCCGGCCACCCCGGCGGGGACGAGCCGGAGGCTGTCGTCGAGGACGTACACCTGGCAGTTGCGCACCGGGCGGCCGATGGGCACGGCGGCCCCCGCCCCGACCCGGTCGGCGCGCAGGTCGGCGCTGACGGTGGCGCACACCGTCGTCTCCGTCGGGCCGTACGCGTTGACCATGCGGCGGCCCGGCGCCCAGCGGGTCACCAGCTCGGCGGGCAGCGCCTCGCCGGCCAGCACCAGGGAGCGCAGGGTCGGCAGCGGCTGCACGGCGAGCTGGGTGAGCACCGCCGGTGGCAGCGTCGCGTGGGTGACCCCGTGCGCCCGGACGCACTCGGCGAGCGGCTCGCCGACGAGCAGCCGCTCGGTCGGCACGACCAGCGCCGCGCCGCAGGTCAGCGCCATGCACAGCTCCCAGAAGGAGGCGTCGAAGCTGGGCGAGGCGAACTGGAGGACCCGGGCCCGCCCGTCGACGCCGAGGTGGGCGGCCTGGGTGGCGGCGAGGCTGCTGACGCCCCGGTGGGTGACGACGACGCCCTTGGGGCGGCCGGTCGACCCCGACGTGAAGATCACGTACGCGGGGTGGGTCGGCAGCAGCGGGACCCGACGGTCCCCGTCGGTCGGGTCGCGGTCCGGGCGGCCGGCCAGCTCCGCCGCCAGCGCCGGGTCGCGCAGGTCGAGGCGGGGCAGCCCGGCGGCCTCGGCGGCGGCGCGGGCCACCGGCGCGGCGTCCGCCCCGGCGTACACGACGCAGGCCGGCTCGGCGTCGGCCAGCATCTGCTCGACGCGGGGGCGCGGGTATTCCGGGTCGACCGGCAGGTAGCCGCCGCCGGCCTTGGTGACGGCGAGGATCGCGGTGACGAGGTCGACGCCGCGCGGCAGGGCGAGCGCGACGAGCCGCTCCGGGCCGATCCCCCGGGCGACGAGCGCGTGGGCGAGCCGGTTCGCGTCGGCGTTCAGTTCGGCGTACGTCAGCCTCCGCGCGCCGCAGCGCACGGCGACCGCGTCGGGCGTGCGGGCGGCCCACGCCTCCACCAGGGCCGGCAGGGTCGCCACGGGCACCGGGTCGGGGTTGCGGGACTGGGTGGACAGCCGGTGCCGCTCCTCGACGCCGAGCAGGTCGAGCCGCCCGGTGCGGGTCGCCGTCGCGGCGGGCAGGTCGGTCAGCAGCCGGGTGAACCGGCGCAGCAGGCCCCGGGCGAAGGCCGCCGGGAACAGGTCCGGCCGGTACGACAGCCGCAGCCGCAGCCGGGTGCCGGCCGCCGCGTTGAGGCTCAGCGGGTAGTGGGCGGCGTCGTCCGCGCCCGCCTCGACGCGCAGCGGCCCGCAGCGCAGTTCCCCGGACTCGGGGAAGTTCTCGAACGCGACGCAGGTGTCGAACAGCTCGCCCGTCCCGGCGACCTTCTGCACGTCGGCGAGGCCGAGGTGGTGGTGTTCGATGAGGTGGGCCTGCTCGTGCTGGATCCGCGTCAGCAGCGCCGACAGCGGTTCGTCGCGGCGCAGCCGCACGCGCACCGGCACGACGTTCATCAGCAGGCCGACCATGCTCTCCGCGCCGGCCAGCTCGGGGGGCCGCCCGGACACGGCCGCGCCGAACGTCACGTCGGAGCGCCCGGTGAGCTGGCCGACGAGCAGCGCCCACGCGGCCTGGACGACGGTGTTGACGGTGAGGTCGTGCCGGCGGGCGAACGCGACGAGGTCCGCCGTCTCCTGCGGCCCGAGTTCGCCGGGCAGGCTGCCCGGCCAGATGGGGGCGCGGGCCGGGTCGGCGGGGGCGACGAGGGTCGGCCCGTCCAGGTCGGCCAGCGCCGCCCGCCAGGCCGCCTCGGCGCGCGGCCGGTCCTGCGCGGCGAGCCAGGCGAGGAAGTCCCGGTACGGCACCGGCGGCGGCAGCGCCGCGCCGTCGCCCCCGTGCTCGTAGAGGGCGCACAGCTCGCGGATCAGCAGGGACGTGGACCAGCCGTCGAGCAGGATGTGGTGGTACGTGACGACGAGCCGGTGCCGGTGGCCGTCGACGCGGATCAGCCGGAACACGATCAGCGGGGCCCGGCGCAGGTCGAACCGGCGGCCCTGGTCGGCCTCGGTGTGCCGGGCGAGGGCGACGTCGGGGTCCTCCCCCGGCTCGACGGTCACCTCCGTCCACGACAGGCCCGCCCCCGTGGTGATCACCTGCACGGGCGCGCCGGAGCGGCGTTCCCGGAAGCTGGCCCGCAGGTTGGGGTGCCGGCGCAGCAGCCCGCCCGCCGCGGCGCGCAGGGCGGCGGCGTCCAACGGGCCGTGCAGGTCGAGGATGAGCTGCGCGGTCTGCACCTCCGGGCCGGCGCTGCCCTGCCAGGAGTGGAACATCATCCCGGCCTGCAACGGCGCCAGCGGCAGGATGTCCTCGATGTTCGACGTCGTCATGACACCGCTCCCTGTTCCGCCGCGAGCTCCTGCTCAAGGTCGTCGATCTCGTCCTGGGTCAGCGAGACCAGCGGCAGGTCGGCCGGCGTGTGACCGCCGGCGGACGGCGTGGCCGAGCTGGCCACGACGGCCTCCAGGGCGGCGTGCCAGTCGTCGGCCAGGTCGGCCACGTCGGTCTCGGCCAGCAGCCCCGCCGGCCACGACCAGGTGGTACGCAACTGCGGCCCGGCCGGGCCGTCGACGGTGACGGCCCCGATCTCCAGGGCGTGCGGCACGGGGTCGCCCGGGTCGGCCCCGCCCCGCAGCACGAAACCCTCCTCCGCCGGCCCCCAGTCGTCCGGCTCGGCGGCGGGGAACCGGCCGAGATAGTTGAAGGCCACCTGCGGGGCCGGCATCCGGGCGAGCGCGGGGCCGGTCCGGGGGTCGAGGTAGCGCAGCACGCCGTACCCGCCGGCCGGGGGCAGGGCGGTGAGCTGGTCCCTGACCCGTTTGACGGCGGCGCTGACGGTCGGGCCGCCGGTGCGCGCCTGCGCCCCGTCGACGGGGCCCGGGTCGAGCCGGACGGGGTGGATGCGGGTGAACCAGCCGACGGTGCGGGACAGGTCGGCGTCGGGCACGAGCCCGTCGCGGCCGTGCCCCTCCAGGGCGACCAGCACCCCGTCGGAGCCGCCCCGGCCCCGCCGGGCCAGCCACGGCGGCAGCGCCAGCGCCAGGGCGCTCAGCAGGATCTCGTCCACCCCCGTCCGGTAGGCGGCCGGGGCCGTGGTCAGCGCGGCCAGCGTGCAGGCCGGCGACGCGGTCCGGGAGACGCTGCGCAGCCGCCCGTGGACGTCGACGCGGCGGTCGAGGGGCCGGTCGCCCAGCGGCGGGTCGGGCCGGTCCAGCAGCCGCGTCCAGGCGGCCAGCTCCGCAGCGCGGGTCGGCTCGTCGGCGCGGTCTGGCACGTCGGCGCGGGTCGGCTCCCCGGCCAGCGCCGCGACCTGCCGCGCCCAGGCGCGCAGCGTGGTGCCCGCCGGCTCCAGCGCCGGGGGCCGCCCCGCGTCCAGCGCGGCGCAGGCCGCGCGCAGGTCGGCCAGCAGGATCCGCCACGACACCCCGTCGACGGCGAAGTGGTGCACGACCAGCAGCAGCCGGTTCCCGACGTGCGGGCCGGCGGCGAACCAGACGGCCTGCACGAGCACGCCGTCGGCGGGGCGCAGCCGCTCGCGGGCGGCCCGCGCCTGGGCGGCGATGAGCGCCGGCCGGTCGGCCGTGTCGGCGTCGGCGAGGTCGACGACGCGCAGGCAGTCGTCGGCGCGTACCGCCCCGGCGGGTGGGATCTCCAGCTCCCACGACGCGTCGCCCGGCCCGGTGCGGGCCCGCATCCGCAGCGCGGGGTGGTGGTCGAGCAGCGCCTGCACGGCCTCGCGGACCCGCTCGACGGTCTGCCCGGCGGGCACCCGCACCAGCATCGACTGGCTGAACGCGTCCAGCGGGCCGCCGAGTTCCTCCCGGGCCCAGGCCATGATGGGCGTCAGCGGCACGGTGCCGGTGCCGTCGTCGGCGGTGCCGACGTCGACGCCGTCCACGGTGGTCGCCGCGGCGGCCAGGGCGCGCACGGTGCGCTGCTGGTAGACGTCCTTCGGCTTGAGTCGCAGGCCGGCGCGGCGGGCTCGGCTGACGAGCTGGATGGACATGATGCTGTCGCCGCCGAGACCGAAGAAGCTGCCGTCGATGCCCAGCTCGGGCACCCCGAGCAGCTCGGCGAAGAGGTCGCACAGGATGCGTTCGGCCGGGGTACGCGGGGCCGGGCCGGTGAGCGACCCGTCGAGTTCGGGCTCGGGCAGCGCCGCCCGGTCGACCTTCCCGGTCGGGGTCAGCGGCAGCGCGTCGAGCACCACGAGCCGCGCCGGCAGCAGGTACTCGGGAAGCTGGTGGCGCAGCCACTCGCGCACCTGCGCCGCCGTGAGGGTGGCGGGGCCGGCGGGGGTGACGTAGCCGACGAGCCCGGCGCGTCCCGCCTCGTCGGGGCGGGTCACCACGACGGCCGCGCCGACGCCCGGGTGCCGGGCGATCGTCGCCTCGACCTCGCCGGGCTCGACCCGGAAGCCCCGGATGTTGACCATGTTGTCGACGCGGCCGGCGTACTCCAGGTCGCCGTCGGGGCGCAGCCGCACCCGGTCGCCGGTGCGGTACAGCCGGCCGCCGGGCGGGCGGGCGTACGGGTCGGCGACGAACCGCTCCGCCGTGAGCCCGGGCCGCCCCACGTACCCGCGCGCCAGCCGCGCGCCGCCGACGTAGAGCTCGCCGACCGCGCCGGGCGGCACGGGCACGAGCATCGGGTCGAGGACGTGCGCGGTGAGGCCGGCCACCTCGCGGCCGATCCGGCTGAGGCCGTCGCCGACGTCGTCGGGCCCGAGGGTGCGGGCGGTGACGTGCACGGTGGTCTCGGTGATCCCGTACATGTTCACCAGGCGCGGCCGGTCCCAGCCGTGCCGGGCGGCCCACCGGCGCACCGAGGCGTGTTCCAGGGCCTCGCCGCCGAAGACCACCCAGCGCAGCGCGTGGGGCCGGTCGGCGCGGGAGTCCACGTCCTCGAACTGGGCGAACGAGGAGGGGGTCTGGTTGAGCACGGTGACCCCGGCGTCGGTGACGAGGCGGTGGAAGTCCTCGGGGTTGCGGGAGACCCAGTAGGGCACCACGACGACCCGGCCGCCGGTGCTCAGCGCGCCCCAGATCTCCCACACGGAGAAGTCGAACGACGAGCTGTGGAACATGGACCAGACGTCGTCGGGGCCGGCGGCCAGGAACTCCGCGCCCCAGTGCAGCAGCCGGGCGACGGCGGAGTGCGGGACGGTGACGCCCTTGGGGCGGCCGGTCGACCCCGACGTGTAGATCACATACGCCGCACTGTCAGCCGTTGTCGGCACCGGCGGCAAGGCCGCGGCGACCGGGACCACAACCTCCCCGTCCACCTCCACCACCCGCCACGGACCCGACGGCAACCGCCCCGCCGCACCCACACCCCCCAACACCACCGACACACCCGAATCGGTCAACATCCACGACAACCGCTCCGCCGGATAATCAACATCCAACGGCACATACGCCCCACCAGCCTTCAACACCCCCAAACACCACACCACCAACTCCACCGACCGCCCACCACACACCCCCACCAACGAACCCCCACCAACCCCCAACCCCCGCAACAACCCCGCCACCACATCCGACCGCACACCCAACTCCCCATACGTCAACACCACCTCCCCACACACCACCGCCACCGCACCCGGCGACCCCTCCACCCACCGACCCACCAACTCGTGCACCAGCAGCGCGCGGTCGGCGGGCTCCGGGGGCGGCGCGGCCGCCGCCGACCAGGAGGCGAGCAGGGACCGCTCCGCCGCGCCGGCCAGCGGCTCGCGCAGGTACCGGCGGTCCGGCGCGGTCACCATGTCCCACAGGGCGGCCACGAACCAGTCGCGCAGCAGCCGGACCTGTTCGGCCCGGACGGCGTCGGTGTGGAAGTCCATGGCCAGCAGCACCCGGTCGGAGACGGGGTCGCGGACGACGCCGATGTTGAGCGGGAAGTTCGTCGGCTCGGCGCGGACCGTGGAGAAGCTGCCGATCTTGCCGTCGAGGATCTCGGTGCCCCGGCCGGAGAGCATCTCGGCCATCACGTGGAAGTGGTTGTAGACGAAGTTGACGTTGACCGGCTGGTCCATGCCGAGCCGGCGCTGCATCTCGGCCATGGGGAAGCGGCGGTGCGGCAGCATGTCGCGCTCGGCCGCGAAGACCGCGGCGATCAGGTCCGTCCACGTGCCGTCGGGCAGCGCCAGCCGGAACGGCAGCGTGTTGAGGAACAGCCCCCGCACGTCGTCGCCGCCGGCCTCCTCCGGCCGGCCGTTGGCGGTCACCCCGACCAGCACGTCCGTCGCGCCGGTGGCGTAGCCGACCGTACGCAGGCAGGCCGCGACGAAGAGGGCCTTCAGCGGGGTGCCGCACCGGTTGGCCAGGTCCCCCAGCGCCGCGCAGAGCTCGGGGCTGAGCACCGTCTCCACCGAGCCGTAGCGCTGGCGGGCGTCGGTGGCATACCACCACTCGCCCGCGAAGCGCTGCTCGCCGGGCAGCTCCGGCACGGGCCCGTCGGGCCAGCGCAGCAGCCGGGTGTCCGGCGGTTCGGCCAGCCGCTCGCGCCAGAACCGTTCGGTCTCGGTCGAGGTGAGGGCGGCGCGTTCCAGCTCGACGAAGTCGCGGTACTGCGCGGTCAGCGGCGGGTCCGTCGGCTCGATGCCGTCGCGCAGGCCCTGGTAGACCCGCATGATCTCGCTGAGCGTGGAGTGCAGGCTCCAGCCGTCGAACACGGCGTGGTGCTCGGTGAGCGTCCACTGGAACACGTCGTCGGAGCGGCGGTGCACGTGCATCCGCAGCAGCGGCGGGCGGTCGTGGTCGAACGGGGTGACCCGCTGGTGCTCCAGGTAGGCCCGGACGATCTCGTCCTGCGCCGCCTCGTCGAGGCCGCGCAGGTCGTCGCAGCCGACCGGCAGGACCGCCTCGGCGTGCACGAGCTGGAGCGGCTCGCTGTAGTCGGTGAGCGCCAGCGCCGTACGCAGGATCGGGTGCCGGCGCACGACGTGCGCGACCGCCCGGGTGAAGGCGTCGGCCTCGAACGGCGCGCGCACCTTCATGCTGTCGACGTTGTGGTACGGCAGCCGCTCCGGGTCGCGGGTCATCTCGTAGACCATGCCGACCTGCAGGGCGGTCATCGGATACGCGTCGACGAGCCCGCCCGGCAGGTGGGCCCGGTCGGCGGCGGCGACCAGCTCGAACGGGCGGCGCGTCGGCGCGTCGGGGACGTCGACGACCGTGCAGGCGGCGGCGAGCTCGGCGATCGTGGGGCGGTGGAACAGCTCCTGCAACTCGAAGGAGATGCCGCTGGCGCGGGCCGCGCCGAGCACCCGGATGCTGCGGATCGAGTCGCCGCCGAGGTGGAAGAAGTTGTCGTGCCGGCCCACCTGGACGGGGCCGAGCGCGTCGACCCAGATCTCGGCGAGCCGCCGCTCCACCGGGCCCTGCGGCGGGACGTAGTCGCCGCTGCCGGCGGGGCGGGCCTCCTCGACGGGGTCGGGCAGCCGCCGGTGGTCGGTCTTGCCGCTCGGCGTCAGCGGGATCGCCGCCAGCTCCACGAAGCGCGCCGGCACCATGTAGTCGGGCAGCCGGTCCGCCAGCCACTGGCGCAGCTCGGCGACCGGCACCGCCGACCCGGCCGCCGGCACCACGTACGCGATGAGCTGCGGGGCCCCCGCGTCGTCGGGCCGGATGGTGACGGCCGCGCCGGTGACGCCGGGGAACTGGTGGGCGACGGCCTCGATCTCGGTCAGCTCCACCCGGAAGCCCCGGATCTTGATCTGGCTGTCGGCGCGGCCGGCGTACTCCAGGGTCCCGTCGGGACGCCACCGGGCCAGGTCGCCGCTGCGGTAGAGGCGCGCGCCCGGCTCGTCGCCGACGGGGTCCGCCACGAAGCGTCCGGCGGTCAGCCCGGGTTGGCCGAGGTAGCCCCGGGCGACCCCGGGCCCGCCGACGTACATCTCGCCGGTGACGCCGACCGGGCAGGGCCGCAGGTTCCCGTCGAGGACGTGGATCGCCAGGTCCGCCAGCGGGCGGCCGATCTGGGTGAGGGCGCGGGTCAGGTCGTCCGGGCCGACCTCGCGGAACGTGTTGTGCACGGTGGTCTCGGTGATCCCGTACATGTTGACCAAGCGCGGCCGGTCCCAGCCGTGCCGGGCGGCCCACCGGCGCACCGACCCGTGCTCCAGGGCCTCACCGGCGAAGACGACGTAGCGCAGCGCCAGCGGCTGCGGGTCGGCGAGGCGGGCGTCGGCGGCCTCGAACTGGACGAACGCGGACGGGGTCTGGCTGAACACGGTCACGCCCGCGTCCCGCACCAGCGCGTGCAGGTCGTCGGGGCTGCGGGAGACCCAGTAGGGCACCACGACGAGCCGGCCGCCGCTGCCCAGCGCGCCCCACGTCTCCCAGACGCAGACGTCGAACGACGAGCTGTGGAACATGGACCAGACGTCGTCGGGCCCGAAGCTGAAGTCGCGGGCCGCCGAGGCGAACAGCCGGACCGCGTTGCGGTGGGTCACCGTGACGCCCTTGGGGCGGCCGGTCGAGCCCGACGTGTAGATCACATACGCCGCACTGTCCCCCGACACCCGCACCGGCGACGGCACCTCGTCAACCGGGACCGCGACCTCCCCGTCGACCTCCACCACCCGCCACGGACCCGACGGCAACCGCCCCGCCGCACCCACACCCCCCAACACCACCGACACACCCGAATCGGTCAACATCCACGACAACCGCTCCGCCGGATAATCAACATCCAACGGCACATACGCCCCACCAGCCTTCAACACCCCCAAACACCACACCACCAACTCCACCGACCGCCCACCACACACCCCCACCAACGAACCCCCACCAACCCCCAACCCCCGCAACAACCCCGCCACCACATCCGACCGCACACCCAACTCCCCATACGTCAACACCACCTCCCCACACACCACCGCCACCGCACCCGGCGACCCCTCCACCCACCGACCCACCAACTCGTGCACCGTCAGGTCGGCGTCGTCACCCGCCGGGTCCACCGCCGTCGACGTCTGGGCCGCCGACCAGGACCGGATCAGCGACCGCTCGGCGGCGTCCATCGCGGCGAGCTGCCCGATCGCCAGCCGGGGCTGGTCGAGCGCGCTCGCCAGCAGGCACGACCAGTGCCGGAAGAAGTGCTCGACCGAGTCGCGGCCGAACAGGTCCGTGCAGTATTCGATCTCGATGTCGAAGCGGTCGCCGTCGTCGTAGACGGTGAACGTGAGGTCCAGCTTCGCGGTGTCCGTGGGCACGAACTCGCGGGTGAGGAACGACGCGCCGGCCCCCGCCCCGGCTCCGCCCGCGACGCCGGCCCCGGCCGCCGGCCCGGTCTCGTGGAACGCGAACAGCACCTGCACGAGCGGGCCGTGGCTGGGCACCCGCTGCGGCACGAGGCGGTTGACCAGCCGGTCGAACGGCACGTCGAGGTGCTCCAGGGCGTCCAGCACCGACTCCTGGGTGCGCGCCACGACGGCCTCGAAGGTCGGCTCGCCGCCCAGGTCCGTGCGGGCCACCATCGTGCCGGCGAACAGGCCGACCACGTCCAGGAAGCGGCTGTCCCCCCGGCCGGCGACCGGCGAGCCGACGACGAGGTCGGTCTGCCCGGTCTGCCGGTGCAGGAAGACGTGGAAGGCCGCCAGCAGCACCACGTACGGCGTGACGCCGCGGCCCGCCGCCAGGGCCCGCACCCGGCCCCGGACGCCGGGGTCCACGGTGAACCGCAGGGTCTCGCCGCGATAGGTGAAGTCCCGGGGCCGGGTCCGGTCCCGGCCGAGGTCGAGCAGCTCCGGTGCGCCCCGCAACTGCTCGACGCGCCGGTCGAGGTCCCGCTGCGCCTGCGGCCCGGCCAGCCATTCCCGCTGCCGGGCGCAGTGCTCGACGTACGTGGCCGCCGCCGGGGGCGGCACGGGAACGCCGCCCAGCCCGGCGGCCAGCTCCCGTTCGACGATCTCCAGCGAGAGGCCGTCGACGGCGATGTGGTGGAACGTGAGGTGGAGCAGCCGCACGTCGTCGTCGACGGCGAACACCGCCGCGCGGACCAGGGGCCCGGCGCCCAGGTCGAACGGCCGGCGGGACACCTCCCGCACCACCTCGGCGCACCGGGCGTCGCGTTCGGCGGCCGGACAGCCGGTGAGGTCGTGGACCTCCAGGGGCAGCTCGCGGCCCGGCAGCAGGCGCTGCACCGGCTCGCCGTCGACCTCCTCGAAGGCCGTGAACAGCGCGTCGTGCCGGGCCAGCAGGCGGCCCACGGTGGCGACGACCTCCGGCAGCGGCACGGCGTCCCGCAGCCGCCACGACACGGGAACGTGGTACGCGGCGCTGGCCGGTGCCAACCGGTCGATGAACCACAGCCGCTGCTGCTCGCTGCTCAACGGCCAGCGCTGGTCGTCCTCACCCATGGGACGCGGCGTTCTCGGCCTGGTCCATGGCGAGGGCGAGGCTCTTCGGCCGCATGTCCTGCCAGTTCTCCTCGACGAAACGCAGCGCGTCGTCGCGCCCGCCCGGCCCCCATGCCACGGTCCAGCCCGCCGGCGCCTCGGCGAATTCCGGCCACAACGAGTGCTGCGACTCGGCGTTCACCAGCACCAGAAACGTGCCGTCCGCATCGTCGAATGGATTCATGATCCGCCTCCGGTCCACATCGATGCCGCAGGGAGTCCACATAGCCCCCGGAAGCGGCCGGGGAGAATCCTGCCGGGCGATAGCGACGGCAGCCAGAAATTGCCACTTTCACCAAGTGGCAGTTGGTGTAAACGGTTTCCGCAGGGGCGCGCGGACAGCCGGATGCCGGCGGCGGCGAAAATCGCCGGAGGGGAAGCGGGAGGTGAAAGGCGGCTACGCGGCCTCGGCCACCGGAATCAGCGAGACGATCTGCAGCTCACTCGCGCTCGGATCGGTGAGGGTCACGACGTCGACAAGCGTCGTGCGGTGTTCGCTGAGCCGGATGCCCCGCCTGGACCGCAACGCGCACCCGTACGCGGCGTGGGCGTTCCACAGGCAACGGGCCTCGGGACTGGTTTCCAGGCAGGCGTCGACCAGGGCGGCGATCCCCGCGTCCTGGGGATGCAGCGCCTGGGCGATACGCATCTGGGTGAGCAGCGGCGCCGCCCAGTCGGTCTCCCAGTTGACCAGCCGGCGGCGCGCGTCGGCGTCGGTCAACAGCCAGCGGGGATAGCTGGGATCGCTGCGCAGCCAGGGATAATAGGCCTCGCACACCTCGTTGTGCAGCACCACCCGCGCATACCGGTCGAGGACGTAGGTCGCCCAGCGCTGCCCCTCGACGAACTGGCGCAGGGCGGGGCCGAGGACGACGGCGGTCGCGCCGACCGTCGACGGCGCCGGCATCCGGCCGACCGCCAGGAGGTACAGCAGCTCCCGCTCGCGCCGGTCGAGGCGCAGCGCCTCGGCGACCGCGTCGAGGAAGGCGTCCGAGTAGTTGGCCCGCACCCCGCGTTCCAGGTTGCTGTACCAGACGACGCTCACCCCGACGATCTCCGCGATCTCCTCCTGGGTGACGGTCGACCGACGGGCCCGACGCCTGCGGACGACCTGCCGGTCCTCGGGCACCAGCCGGTGCCGCCAGGCTCTGACGCAGGCGGCCAACTCGCTGTTCTGATCCGCCGAGACCTGCCGGATGGCAACCATCTCTACCTCGTTCTGGCGCAGCCGTGAATGATTGTTCCACGCATTTGGACCTGCACCGAAATGGAACACCGGCCAGCGGTCACACGGCTCTGCCAAGAGCCGGAAGCAGGGCGGATCGATCGGTCGACGGCTGCCCGTCGCCGGGACCGAGTGATCCTGTGTACGCCACATTCGGCCGAATAGGCCAAAGCCAGCTCGCGACGACACCGACACAATCGCGCCCAGCGACCGTCACGAATGTGGATGCTACCGCTCGGGGACCCGGACACCAATAGCTGCGTATCGAGAAGATCACGGTCCGGTCATCTGCCCGAAATCTTTCCACCGACCTGCACCAACTCGTCACGGACTTGGCCACCCTGCCCCCTTAGCCACGTGCACGGGCGTGCGCACTACTTGCCCGTGATGGCCCTGTTGCGTAGATCGTGACCCGGGCCGAGGCCCGCGCGGCACGCCCCCGCGCCGACCGACGACAGCAATACATTCAAGTACGGCTCTCCATTCGCGGGACCGCAATTCACAACGGATTGCGCCGACCCGAATCGCGCCGTCCGGCACACCGTTTCCCGGCACGGATACGAGTCGCGAAGAGCCCCGGAGTCCCAATCGCCGCAGTTGCGGCCGACTTCCCGTCAGGAACACATATCCCCTGGTAGAGGCGGGTTCTCCAGCGCCGCGAGACGCATGTCATACGAAACGCAGGAGAAACGAGAGCTGGTTAGCGTCCCGCTCGTTGAACATTTCCACTCCTTTCCGGGGAGACACTTTGAAGGTACGAACATCGAGGAGCGTGCGTATTCTCCTCGCGGTGGCCGTCTCGTTGCCGGCCCCGGTCGCGCTGGCCGCCCCGGCCATGGCGGCATCCCCCACCCCCGCCGCGCCGCCCCCCGCCGCGCCGGCGGGCCTGCCCGACCCGACGGCGCGCGGACCGTTCGGTCACCAGGCCGTCCAGGAGGCCAAGTTCGGCCTCGCCGACATCCAGGAGCCCAACTCCGCCGGGGCCGACCCGACGCCGGGGACGGCGCAGGCGGCGGAGCAGATCGAGATCCGCGGCCAGCTCCACACGCCGGACTGGGCCAAGCGCACCACGCCGTCGCCGCTGATCGTCCTGGTGCACGGCAACCACGGCTCGTGCGACTCCGGGCAGAACAGCGCCCAGCTCACCTGCGCCCAGTTCAAGCACAACGAGAACGGCTACGCCTACCTCGCGGAGAACCTCGCCACCTGGGGTTACACGACGTTCTCGGTGTCGCAGGACCAGCTGATGATGCGGCAGGACAGCAGCAAGGGCAAAGGCATGCACAGCCGGCGCATGCTCATCGCCGCCACCCTGGACGCGCTCAGCGCGGCCAACCGCGCCGGGGGCCTGCCGGTCGACGAGCACACGACCGTCGGCACCACGCTCTCCGGCCGCCTCGACCTGACCCGCATCGGCCTGATGGGACACTCGCGCGGCGGTGACGCCGTGTCGAGCTTCATCGACTACAACCGCATCCGCACCGACGGCCCGCGCTACCCGCTGCGCGGCGTCATCTCCCTCGCGCCGGTGGACTACGAGCGCAAGGCACCGTACGGCATGCCGTACCTGACGATCCTGCCGATGTGCGACGGCGACGTGTCCAACCTCCAGGGCGCGCGGCTGTTCGAGCGCAGCCAGTACGTCAACCCGGGCGACCCCTTCCCCCGCATCCAGGTCGAGCACCTCGGCGCGATCCACAACTGGTACAACACCGTCTGGTACGCCGACGGCGGCGCGGACGGCCAGGGCAACAACGACGCCGCCTGCGGCAACTCGGCCCCGTTCGCGACGAACAACATCCACCCGCACAACCTGCGGCTCAGCGGCGCGGCCAGCTACACCGACCCCGACCTCAACTACGCCATCGACAACTCGGACCCGCTGAACCCGGCCGTGAACACCAAGTTCTCCGGCGACGCGGCCCGGATGGGCGACCAGGAGAAGCTGGGGCTGGCCACGATGGCCGCCTTCTTCCGCCGCTACGTCGGCGGCGAGGGCGCGTTCCAGCCCTGGCTGACCGGCGAGCTGGCCAACACCGCCAGCGGCCTCCAGGTTCCGGCGACGGCCTGCCCGACCAGCCCGTCCGGCCTGGCCATCCCCTGCAACGAGCGGGTCAACACCAGCTACTTCGCCGCGCCGCAGGAGCGGGTGGACGTGATCCGCCCCGAGGTGGAGAACCCCCTCGGCCTCAACGCCCTCGGCGGCCCGCTGACCGGCAGCGGCTTCGCCGACCCGTACGCCCAGGCGGCCGGCGTCGCGCCGAAGCCGGCGGCGACGGCCGGCGGCTACGACTGGTGCAACCCGGAGCCCCAGGACTTCGCGCCCGCGCAGCTCGGCAAGACCGGGCTGCCGACCGCCGCCAAGCCCTGCCCGCTGCCGGCGGCCGGCGCGCTCGGCGGGCAGAACGCCACCCGCGAGAACAGCCCGATCAACCACTCCTACGGCCGGCAGCTCACCCTCGCCTGGGAGCCGGCCTCCCCCGCCACCCTCACCGCCGCGATCCCGGCCGCGTCCAAGGACGTACGGGGCCTGAAGGCGCTGGCCCTCAGCGCCGCCGTCAACTTCTTCGACACCCGCAACCCGGGCGCCGACAACCGGGGCGACAACACCCGCGACACCACCGTCGACGGCACCCCGACCAGCCCGGCCTGGCCCAACGAGCTGCCCACGTCGTACGACCCGACGTCGACCACGCAGCGCTTCGTCATCGCGCTGAGCGACACGGCCGGGCACGAGGCCACCGTCGACGCCGGTGACCCGCGCTGGGGCAACGCCCTGCACATGTCCACCGGCACGAACACGCCGAACACGCACATCGTCCTCGACCAGATCCGCGTGCCGCTGAGCGAGTTCGCCGCGCAGGGCGTCGACGTCGGCTCCCTGGCCAAGCTCGAACTCCGCTTCGGGGCGGGCGACCTGCCGAAGTCCGGCTCGATCCAGCTCGCCGACGTGCGCTTCCAGGAGAGCGCGGCCGGGGCGCGGCTGCTGTCGGACGGCAACCACGCCAACGGCGCGGGCTACGGCAAGTCGGCGCTCGGCGGCCCGGACCCGGCGACCTACCTCGCCGCGTACGACAACACCCCCGGCAAGGTGGCGCTGGTCGACCCGGTCGCCAACCCGCGCGGGAACACCACCTGGACCGTCGACGACGACGGCAGGCAGTGCCCGACCGCCCAGTTCGCCTCGATCCAGGCGGCCGTCGACCACGCCTCGCCGTGGGACACGATCGTGGTCTGCGCGGGCGTCTACCGGGAGTCCTCGACGCCGGTGCACCACGCGTCCAACCCCGTGCAGGCCGGCGCGCGCAACGGCCTCACCATCACCAAGCCCCTGAAGATCAAGGGCGCGGGCGCGGACAAGGTGACCATCGAGCCGGACCAGTCGCTCGGCACCCTCGCGGGCGACCAGCCCTACCTGCGCGACGGCGGCGGCAACGTGATCACCGTGTCGCGGCAGTCGCTCGGCTCGACCGACACCAACGAGATGTTCGTCGACATCTCCGGCGTCACCGTCACCTCCGGCAACGTGTGGGCCGAGGCGGGCATCGCCTTCTTCGGCGCGGCCGGTCGCGTCGCGGACAGCGTCGTCGGCCCGCTGCGGGCCGCCACCACCGCGCAGGAGCTGGCCGAGCACCCGCACGGCTGGGGCATCGTCAAGACCGGCGTGATCCGGGGGGCGGGCGTCGCCACCGTCGAGAGCGAGGTGACCGTCACCGGCAGCGTGGTCACCGGCTACCAGTCCGGCGGCATCCTGTTCGACGGCGCGCGGGGCACGGACGGCAGCCCGGACAACACCGCCCGGACCGGCGTCCGCCACCACGGCTACGTGACCGGCACGGTCGTCACGGGCGCGTCGAGCAGCGTGTTCCCGCAGGTCGGCATCCAGTACGCCAGCGGGGTCACCGGCTTCGTCGACGACAGCCGGATCACCGGGAACTACCACCCGCCCGCGCCGGAGAAGTCCTACGGCATCCTGCTGACCGACGCCGGCACCGACACCGCCGGGGCGCTCACCGCCTCCGGCGACGTCATCACCGGCAACGGGTACGCGGTCTACAACGCCAACGCCGACAACACCGGCGTACGCGAGGCAGCCCCGTTCGCGGTGACCGGCAGCTACCTCGGCAAGCGCGCGCCGCTCGCGGGCGGCCCGGCGGACCCGCGCGCCGGAATCGAGGCCGTCTCCGGCCCCGACAGCACCGGCGCGGCCACCGTCACCCTCGCCAAGCGGCTGCCGAAGCCGCCGAAGGCGGTGCCGACCGGGGTGGGCCGCGTCGCCGACCGCGCCCCGTGGGCCCAGGTCGCCGACCCGGGGCAGGGCGCGGTGTTCCGGGTCGGGACGACGGTGCGCCCGCTGATCCGGGGCACCGACGACTTCGCCATCGCGTCGGCGACCCTGCTCGTCAACGGCGTCAGGGTCGGCACCAGCACCGTCGCCCCGTACCTGTTCGACTGGACACCCAGCGCCAGGGACGCCGGCCGGCAGGTCAAGCTCCAGGCGCTGGTCGTCGACTCGGCCGGGCGGGCGACGCTGTCCAAGGCGGTGGTGGGCAAGGTCGCCCCCGTGACGCCGGCACCGACGGTGCGGCTCGGCAAGGTGACCACCGACGCCAAGGCGGGCACGGCGACGATCGCCGCCACCGTCAACACGGCCGGCACGCTCACCCTCACCGGCGACAAGGTGGTCGCGGTGACGAAGCAGGTGAGCAAGGCGGGCACGGTCACGCTGACCGTGACGGTCGACCCCGCCTACCGGAAGGAGCTGGTGAAGGCGGGGCGGCTCGACGTGACGGTCACCGTCGCGTTCGGCACCGCGACGGAGCAGAGCGCGAGCCAGACCGTGCAGGTGCGACTGCTCAGGAAGTGACGATCCGGCACGCCGGGCACTGACCGGAGGGGTCCCGCACCAGGGGCCCCTCCGGCGGTGTCCGCCGATGCTCACCCGTCTTTCCGCCCACGCGCACGGGGCTCAGTCACCGACACGTGGCCTGGGCACTCGGCCTTCGGCCGCGTAGCGGAGACGTTCGGCGGCGAGAAAGGCCCTCCCCAGCCCGGTCCGGACGTCCGCGGCACTACGACCGCTGCACTTGATGACGTAAAAGAGAACGGTGTTGATGGCGGTTACCGCGCCGGCATAAACATAGACGTCTTTGACCAGATCGAGGTAAATCAGCGTGCCAATTACCCCGCAGGTCACCGCATAGAACGCCGCCGATGGTGTCCAGCCGCTGAAAGCATCAAGGCCGGCGACACGGCCGGCCGGAACGGTCGAAAGCTGCGCCGCCTTGGCGCGCCGTAGCGCCAGCCGGGCGAAGGACAGGCAGGACCAGTTGCAGATGAACACGAAGAGAACCCCGACCGGCGTGAAGACAGACCACCACCGCCCCTGCACCAGCGTCGGTGGCAGGACGAGCAGGAAGGCAGCTACCGCAAAGAGCCGCATGTGCAGTTCGGCGACGATGGCGAGCAGACTCAGCCACCCCTGGCGCAGGCCGGCTACCAAAGGGGTCAACCCGGCGAAGAGGTTCTGGTAGTAGCGCGCACCGACCAGGAGGAAGCTCAGGCCGACCATGCGTACCGGGAGGTTCTCCGCAAAATCGGAGATCGGGTAGTCCGGTTGCCGCAGGTCATCGAGGTAGGGAAACCTGTCTGACGGGGTTCCGGTCGCCTGTTGCAGGAAGGCGATCGCCTGGTTCCCCCAATCCCAGCCCAGGTCACGCAGCCACCAGGTGACCAGGACCGTGGCCGCGACATACCAGGCCGCCGCCGACAGCCATGAAGCAGTGAGGAGCCAACGGATGTGCATGCTACGACGAGGATGCCGGTAGAGCCCCTGACTCCGCCGGATCCGCCAGACCTGCCATTGCCGGGCTGGCGCTCCGGCCAGCGGCATGAAGAGGTCGAGCAGGGCGGCCAGCCACCGAATTCTGACCTGGCCGACTCGTCCACGGCGGGTAGCCGCCATGGCGGCGAGTTCCTCGTCGAAGAATCGGCGAAGCTGTGGGTAGAGGGGGGCTGGAGGCGGATCCGGCCGAAAGAGCAGCAACCGGCGGGTCGGCTCGCCGTCAACGAGGTCCTCGATGAACCGGGCCATCACCGGGGTCTCGGCATAGAAGAGGTCCGGCACCGTGCCGTCGGATCCGCCGGGTGCGCCGGAGATGGCGACAAGTAGTTGACCGACCGAATAGAGATCGGTTCTGTTCGTGCCGGTGCCGCCGGCCCTGAGTTCGGGCGCGACATAGGTTGCGTCCGGACCTCCGATGCCCGGAAGGGCATGGGTGTAGAGGTAGTTGACACCGAGATCGATGAAGATGAAGGAGGGACGCGCTCCTTCCTCGCCACTCGCGACGATGATGTTCGACGGGGACAGGTCGCAATGCCGGAGCCCGGCCTGCTCGAGCTCAGCCATTGCAGCGAAGAGCTCCCGGCCAAGATCGGCCAGCACGTCGATTTCGATCTCGCGCGCCGCGGCTGCGGGTCGCCGAGTCGTTCGGTCGGCGGAAGCCGACCCCGGCGTGTTGCCGCGCCGGCGGTCGAGATGCTCGGCGAGGGTTTCCCCCGGAACATAATCCATCAGGATCCAGCTGGCGCTGCTCGCCCAGATCTGCACCAGATGTCGCAGATCGCGGCTGGGCACGCCGTACTTGGAATAGTACTCCGCGGTATTTCTGACGATCGTCGGCACCTGCAAGAATGGATATACCAGGCACTTCAGCGCGAGCTGCCGACGTCGTCCATGTGCCGCCCCGGCCGGGTAACCCGCCAGGATGAACGAGGTGGTGCCGTGTCGGTGAAACCGGACCGTGTCGAAGTCGATGCTGTTCCACTCACTACGGGCCGAGGCGCTCGGCTCGATCTCGCTCGTATCGTGCCCCGGGATCCAGGCATCCGGACTGTAATGTTCGGCGATTGCCCGGCGCACGGCGGGGTCCCGCACCAGCGGCACGCACAACGAGTCGCAATCGTGACCGGTCTGCCCATGCCCGCCGTCCGGGCCCACCTCCTTGCGGGGATGGCGGTATTCATCGGAGTGCCGCAGAGACACAAGGGTGATCAGGAGCAGCCCGAGATGACCGAAGACCGTCTCGAGCGGCCGCTGGACCGATTCCGGTCGGGCACGGAATCCACCACACCACCCGTGGAGGTCGTCCACCACGCTGTCCCAGGACCGCTCGAACAGGCTGAGGAAACTCTGTGCGTCGGTCGGCAGCTGGAGCAACGTCACTCCCCAGCTGTAGCGAGTCAAGCCCACCAGCTCCTGCTCGGCGGGTCCACTTTCCTCGGCGTCAGGGGAGATGGCCCGGAGAACGGTCGAGAGGGTGTCTCGCCTAGCGCTACTGTGCATGATCCTTCGCAACTATGGTGAGGCGTGGCACGGCTCGGATACGCCCGCCGGGAATGAGCGCGGGGTCACGGTTCTCGATGGCGCAGTACATGACTTCATAGCCACCCCGGGCCCCGGCGATGACGCGCCCGGAGTCCATCTCGTGCCGTTTGACCTCAGGCATCCACGGCAAGGGCGCCAGGTCGAGCACGTATGGCGCTTCCCCCGGCTCGGTCATCCGCCGCTGCAGCATGCGCCGTTCGACTCGATAGTCGCGCATCGCACGCAGGTACCCGGCCCCGAGCCCGTCCCTGATCGCGTTGAGGTGCCGAGCGGCGTAGCGCTGCGAAAGTGACACCCCGTCGCGGGGCGGACGGATCGGCCGGGTGCTGAGCGAGAGCACATGGGTGCAGCCGTCCTGCAGTGCGATGCGGTAGGGGTGGGGAGTCAGCACGCCACCGTCGACCACCCGCTCACCGCGGAAGACAGCCGTGCCACGCAACGCCACAGGCAGCCATGCACTGGCGACAAGGGCACTACGCAGGTCGGCGCGGGAGGTGAAATCATGGACCGTCTCGGTCCGGATCTCGTCGGCCAGGGTGATCGCGATGTGCAGCGGGACGGGCGAAGCGATCACCCTTTCATAGTCGAGCGGCTTGAGCTGGTCGACCACGACTCCGAAGGCGTAGTCCAGGTCAAGGATGTGGCCCCTGAAGAACCGCCGGAAGTCGACGAATTTCCGGGTGGTCAGATCGTCATAGTAGATCGACAGTGGATACCAACTGCCCCCGGCCAGGAAGTAGGCGCTGTTGATCGCGCCGGACGACGCCGAGTAGACGGCGTCGAAGGCTGCGGTCATGCCAAGGTCTTCCAGCGCACACAGCATGGCACCGGAAACCACGCCTCTTATTCCACCACCCTCAACAGCCAATCCGATCTTGAAATCGTCCGACCGGTTGCCTGGAGAGTCGCTCTCCCTCCGCCGACGCCGCAGCGCCTCCAGCACAGGATGATTCGCCAGCCAGGGCGCGTCATCCATCTTCGGTACCCCCTTACCGAGACCAGAATCCGCCGCTGCCGCTCGCGCCGCATCCGCCGAAACAGGCTGCCACGCTGGTTAGCTACGGTCAAGAAAAGCGCTTCCGGGGGTCGGATATCCAACAGGAGGCGCGTGGCACGCCCGTCGCCATTCGCAATCCGGCCAGGGCTCATTCACGTTCACGTGGGGATCGCCGGTGGAGCCGACCGCCGAGTCCCGGCACCGACGAACGCCGGGCAGCCCGTCGGCCATTCTCGCCGGGGCAGCCCCGACATGACCGACGGCGATAGCAGCGCCAAACCGATTAAGCACACCTGGAAGATCGTGTAAGGCGAGCGGCGCACGACGCCATCATTCACAGGACGCCCATGCCGCAGCCTCCCAGGTGACCGCCGTCGAGATCTCCCGGTTCCCGGCGTCACGCGCCGCTGTGAGCAACTGGCCTCGGCAGCACCCCGGCCGAAACCTCCTGTCACGGCATATCGGGCTCATCGGGCGAAGACCAAGGGTCGACCGGCACTTCGTACACAAGCCGGTAGCGATCACCAGGAAACACGATGTCGGCGGTCTCCACGGCGGTCTGTCCGGCGTAGTAGGTGCGCTCGACCGCGATCACCCACCTGCCACCGCGCCGGTCGAGTCTGAGTGCCTCCGCCTCTTCGGGCATCGCTGGCCGGGTGGTGACCTCCTCCACGAACCGGTCGATGGCCACGCCGATGAAGTCCATGCGGGCAACCACACCGATGACCGGACCTTGCTCTGGGTACTCGACCTGCGTGCCACCGGTGACGGCCAAGGGCTCGTACGAGTAGGCGAGCTGGATGGGGACTCCATCGGCCAGGTAGCGGTACCTGGTGAACATGACCGGCTCGCCGGGCTGGATGCCGAGTCGTTCGGCGGTGTGCTGTGTTGCCGGGATCTTCTCGCTGTGCGCTTCCCAGCTCGGTCGCCTGCCCGCCGCTTCACTGTCCCGGGTGAACGGCGACGTGCTGCCGATGCGCTTACGCATGTCCCGGGAGTGGGCGCGACGCACGAGCCGTGTCCGGTCGCGGACGTAGTTGCCCGACCCGCGCCGCCCTTCGATGAGCCCTTCGCTGCGGAGCAGCGTGAGGGCGTGCTTGACGATCGTGGTGGAGAATCCCCAGCGCTGCTGGAGTTCCTTCTCCGTAGGGAGCTTGTCGCCGGGGGCCAGTTCGCCAGAGAGGATCCGCCTGCGCAGGTCGTCAACGACGCGCTGGTAGTTGGGCGGTTCCTTGCCGGCCATGGATGACCCCTTCGAGTTGACGCGCCTACTCGCTCCAAGTCGACCATGGCACCCGAGGCGCAGCAAGCACGGTCCGAAGCACCACTCCAAAGTAAGTGCCATCATCGTCATTGCAACCCCTAATTAAGTGCGCTAACTTATCACCCACCAGAGCATCAAACTCGCCACACGAGCCCGGCGGGCAGCACCCGGGCTCCGCCTCGCCAGAAGGTGAGAGTGATCGTGATGTCCCACGTTGTCCCGATCGTGTTCGGTGGACTGGTGCCGGGATTCCTCCTCGGGTTGCTGGCCTTCCGGGTCAAGTCGCGGTGGTGTCCGCGCTGCGGGGAGTCCACGTTGGCCATGCCGCCGACGGAGCGGGACCGGTGACCCGGCCAACGCGGCGCACCGGCGACGAGCCGCCGATCGGGCGGCGGGTGGCGGAGCTGCGCGTCAGCCGGGGCATGAGCCAGCAGGTCTTCGCCGACCGGATCGGCCGGTCGAAGAGCTGGGTCGACAAGGTCGAGCGCGGCGTCCGTACCCTCGATCGGTTCTCGGTGATCGAGACGGTGGCCGCGACCCTCGGGGTCGCCCCGGCCGTCCTGCTCGGCGGCAGGGCCCAGCGGGGTTCGGCTGCCGGCACCGACACCGGCAGCGCCGTGGAGCGGGTGCGCGAGGCGTTGGCGCGCTACGACGTACCAAGAATCGGTGGCGACGGCCAGCCGGCGTCGTCGCCGCGCCAGCCTGCCGACCAGATCGGGTACGCCTGGACGGCGTACCGCAACGGCCACCACGCCCAGGTGTTGCGGATGCTGCCCGACCTGCTCGCCGACGCCCGCGCGGCTGGCGACGCGTCCGCCGCCGACCTGCCGGTGCGGGTCTATCGGCTCGCCGCTCAGGTGCTGGTCAAGCTCGGCAAGGCCGACCTGGCCTGGCTGGCGGCCGACCGGGCGATGGGTGCCGCCGCCGACGATCCACGGCTGGCCGGCCTGGCGGCGGTCTCCGTCACCCAGGCGCTCCGGGCGCTACGCCAGGGCAAGCTGGCGACGGGTGCCGCCGCAGCCGCCGTGCACCGCCTCGACCTCGTGCGGTCCCGGGTCTTCCTGCTGGAGGAGCCCGCGCTGACGGGAACCCTGCTGACCGAGGCCGCTCTCGCCGCCGCCTCGTGCGGGGCCGTCGCCGCCGCTGCCGAGTTCACCGAGCGGGCGGCCCACCTCGCCGCCGCCCACGGCGAGCGGCAGCACGACGACCACGACGGCATCGGGTTCGGCCCCACCACCGTCGAACTCACCCGCGCCCTGACCGCCATGCGCCTCGGCGACCATCAGCTGGCCGTCGCCGCCCACCGGCGGGCCACCGGCGACGACGGGTGGCGGCTGCTCCCCGCCGAGCACCGGGCCGCCCACCTCGTCGACATCACCCGCGCCCACCTCGACCTCGGCGACCATGATGCCGCCGGCCGCGCCCTGGTCACCGCCGACGGCATCGCCCCGGCCGAGACCCGCCTCCGCCCCGCCGCCCACGCCGCGCTGACCGCCGTGCTCCGCGCCGGGCCGACCGCCGCTGACGTGGCCCGCCTCGCCGCCACCATCGGCCTGACCCGCCGGTGACCGATCCTCCCGTTCGACGTCGAACATCTGGGATGAGGGCGGCCCCGGTCACGCGCCTTCACGCACGGGTCGTCGCTGCTCCTGGGCAGGCAGCCGCTGCACCAGTTCCTGCCGCAGCGGCCACGACTGGTCGAGAATGGCCTGAGCCAGGCAGGCCAGACCGAGGGCAAGGGGCCAGGAAGCCGATCCTCTGATCTCTTCCGGCAGCATGGCCAGCGGCTTCTTCGGGTTCCATCTCGTGATCGGTGCCAGGTCGACCGCCAGCACCTCGGTGACGTAGGGGCGCTCGACGAGCCGGGCGGCCCGATCGAGCACCTCGTCGCTGGTGAGTTGGAGCAGGGTGACCACGCAGAATTCCGGCATGGCACCCCGGCTGACCCACCGGCCGTGCCCCACGATCGCGCCGACCTCGATGTCCTGCTCGCTGATGTGGCACTCCTCCCGCAACTCCCGCTCCGCACCGCGGCGGACGATGTCTCCGAGCGTCAGCCCGGTGCCATCCTGAGGCAGGTCGCGGGGTTCAAGAGCGCCGGAGCCGGACGGAGCGATGAGGCCGGGGCTTCCCACATTGTCCTTGGCCTGGGCCACGAGGATCAGTTGGCCGTCCGTCGTGAAGGCCAGCGAGGACACGCCGACCGTGTTGGCGAGTCGGCTGCGCCGAAAGGTCAGCAGTTTCCCATCCTGGTCGAGGATCAACTCCCTTCCCCGCAGAAGCGGCAGCTTCCTACCCGTTCCCCATACGTCGAACGGAGCCAGCAGGTTGCTGCAAAAGAAGTCGAAATAGCGACCGGGCCTGAGCTTGACAGCCGCGTCCTCATCGCCGGACGGCACGTCGGAGGCCAAGCCGATGATGTCACCGTTGTACATGGCAGCGACGCGGGCTCGACGCGCAAGAAAGTCGAACGACCAGATCCTGAGCTCGCGAGGCAGGCGGTACGGTGAGGTTTCCAGCTCGGCCCTGACGAGCTGGCCGCGGAGCCGCGCGCACTCCTTCGCCATGATCACGCCGACGTCGTGTGCGCTTTTGACGACGGGCCCCAGACTGCTGAGGTGACTCGACAGGTCGCCATAGTCGTCGCCGTCCCGCGACTGGAACCGCACCAACCGGGCCCGGCGACGATTGGCATGGATCTCCAGCCCGGAAACGAAACAGCCGGCTGCTGCCGCCAGCACGCTGATTGCGACAGGAGGGTTGTGGATCGCTGTGGCGGCGCCGAAAGAGGTCAGCGCAATTCCCGCAGTGGTGACTCGATAGCGCCACAGACTCCTACGCCAGATGCTCATCGTCGTCACGGCTTTCCTCGCAGTTCCCAGCATCCGCGCCTCTCCCCGGTGCGCCCCGACAGCGGCAGCCGCATTGTAACTATGCGGCGAAAGAACCTCTGGGGTCATGACGTCCGTTTGAGGAGAGCGGAATACATTTGTCATGATTGATAGAAAATTCGGAGACACCAATCTCAGTGCGTCGCCCTGTCAACGCCCAGAAGGCTCCGGTGGTGACGTGCAGGCGAAACAGCAGGCAAGATCCCCGCGACCGACCACCACCCACAGTCAGAACCGCCCCGCCCCCTGCCCCGCGATCTTGCAGTTGCGGCCCCGACAAAAGGGGCAACACGCCCTATTGGAGGGCCGAAACTGCAAGATCGCGGGCAGGATTGGGAGATCTCGGAGCGAGATGGCCCCTCCAGGGGCCGAAACTCTCCACGATCTGCGGAGTCCTCGTCTTCAGGTGCGGATGGTCGGCGTGGTGCGCTGCCGCATCCGGTGTTCGCGTACCTTGCGGCGGTTGCCGCACTCGGCCATCTGGCACCACACCCCCGTCCGGTTGCGGGCGTGGTCGTAGAAGACCCAGCGGCAGTCCTCGGCCGGGCACATCTTCAGCCGGACCCAGGTGCCGTCGAGCGCGGCGACGGCCACGACGCCGAGCAGCCCGGCCAGCACGGCGTCGACGCCGCCGTGCTCGGAGACGAACTGCGGCGTCGTCGCGTCGGCGAAACTCAGGTGTACGGGCAGCCGCGCGGCGACGCGGTTGAGCCGATCCAGAGCCGCAGGGGCGGGGGCAGCAACCCCGGAGGCAGAGAGCCCGAACGCACCAGCACCAGCACCAGCACCAGCACCAGCGATGGTGTCGCGCAGCGCCTCGCGCAGCTCCACCGCCGCCCGCCGGTCCGCCTCGGTCAGCGCGGGCGGCACGCCCGGCCGCCGGGGTGCCCCACCAGGCCGGGGCGACTCCCCGGGCCGAGACAACGCTTCCAGCGCGGGCGACTGGAGCGGCCCAGCAGGGAGATCGGCAAGTGACCAAGCGGCGGCGAGCCAGCCGGCCAGGCCCTCGACCGTGTCGAGGTCGTCGACGCCGCGTTCCAGGTCGAGCGTGTTGACGAAGGACCGGACGACCTCCAGCCGGCCGGGTGCCTCCTGGCGCTTCATCGCCCCACCTCCCACATCGCCCCACTTCCCCGCGTCGGTAACCACTCAAACAGTTTAGAGGTTACAGTCGGCATTGCGCTGGGTACCACCGTCCGCAACCGGTCCGACACGCACGACGACCACGCCGAGGTGACTCCATGACGGCATCCGCCGACCTGACCCCCTCGTCCGCCGACGAGCGGCACACCCACCCCGACGAGCGGGACGCCAACCCCGAGGAGCGGCAGGCCCACCCCGAGGAGCGGGACGCCCGCCCCGACCACGACGAGGAGGCGCCCGACCCCGGGGCGCGGCGGCTCGGGCTGCTCGCCGTGTGCGTCGCCACCGCGCTGTGGGGCTTCGGCGGCACCGTCGCCAGCGACCTGTTCGACTCCGGGCTGCGCCCCGCCGAGCTGGTCGCCGCCCGTACCCTGATCAGCCTCGCCGGGCTCGGCCTGCTGCTCGCCCTGGCCCGCCGCCGCCCCGGCACGCCGAGGCGCACGGAGCCGATCGACTGGCCGCTGGTCGTCGCGTTCGGCCTGGCGATCGCCGTGGCCAACGCGTGCCTGTTCCTGGCGATCAGCCACCTGCCGGTCGCGGTCGCCATGGTGTTGCAGAATCTCGCCCCGGCGTTCGTGGTGGGGTGGCTGGTGGTGCTCGGCCGGTGCCGGCCCGGCATCGCGATCGCCCTGGGGCTCGTCGTCGCCCTCGCCGGGGTGGCCCTGGTGGTGGAGCTGCCCACCACGCCGCTGGGCGAGGTGAACCTCCTCGGGGTCGGCTTCGGCATCGCCACCGCCGTCGGCGTGGCCGCCTTCTCGGTGCTGGGCAGCCGGGCCACCCGCAAGTACGGGGCGCTGCGCGCCAACACGTACGCGTTCGCCGTGTCCAGTGTGGCCTGGCTGCTCTACTTCGCCCCGCAGGGCGTGCCGGAGATCGTCGGACGGCACGACCTGCTGCCCGGGGTGCTCTTCGTCGCGATCCTGGGCACCCTCGCCCCCTTCGTGCTCTTCTCCTGGGGCACGGCCCGGGTCGGCCCGCATGCCGGGGCGGTGAACATCTGCCTGGAGCCGGTGTTCAGCGCGGTCCTCGCCTGGACCTGGCTCGGCCAGTCGCTCAACGCCGTGCAGATCGCGGGTGGCCTGCTGGTCATCGGCGCGGTGGTGCACCTGCAACGGCTCCGGGTCGGCTGAGGACGAACGGCGACAAGCGACGACAGGCGGCGGCCACCGGCTCGCACGGGCGTCACCGGTCACGCGCCACGGGCCGCCGCCGCTTCGCGCCACTGCGGCAGCAAGTACCCACTGTTAGCCTGAGTGGACACTCGGCTACGGTCAGGGGAAGGTCGTGCTGCTACGGGTCCTTGGGCCAATAGAGATCACCCACGAAGACCGCCGGCTCGACATTCCCGGGCTCCGCGCCCGCACGGTCCTCGCCATCCTCGCCGCCAACCGGGGCCGGGCGGTGCAGGTGGAGGATCTGATCGACACGGTGTGGGACGGCCGCCCCCCGTCCACGGCCCGCTCGCAGATCCAGATCTGCGTGTCGCAGTTGCGGCGGCTGCTGGCCGAGGTCGGCCGCAAGGACGCCCTGGAGACCCGCTTCGGCGGCTACCTGCTGCGGCTGGCCCCCACCGAGCTGGACGCGGGGCGGTTCGAGCTGCTCGTCGCCGAGAGCCGGCACCTCGGGGGTGAGGGCCAGGTGGCCGAGGCGGTCGCCCGGCTGCGGGCCGCCGACGCGCTCTGGTACGGCGCGACCCTGGCCGGCGTGCCCGGCGAGCCGGTCGAGGCGTGGCGGCGGGGGCTCGACGAGCGGCGCGGCGCGGCCGTCGAGGAGCGGATCCGGCTGGAGCTGACGCTCGGCCGCCACGACGAGCTGGTCGGCGAGCTGGAGGCGCTGATCGCCCGGCATCCGCTGCGGGAGCGGCTGCACGCCCACCTCATGCTCGCGCTCTACCGGGCCGACCGGCAGGCCGACGCGCTGAAGGCGTACCGGCGGGCGCGGGCGCTGTTCGTGGAGGAGCTCGGCATGGAGCCGAGCGCGGAGCTGGCCCGGCTGGAGCGGGCCATCCTGTCCCGCGCGCCGCAGCTCGATCTTCCGGCGACGCCCGCCGCGTCCCCGGCCGCGCCGTCCGCCGGCGCGGGTCCCGCGTCGCCGGGTCCGCCCGGCCCGCGGGCTCCGCACCAGCTTCCGGCGGACCTGGCGGACTTCACGGGCCGGCAGAAGCTCGTCGGCGAGATCCGCGACGTGCTGACGGCCGAGGCCGACCCGGGGCACCGGGGCTTCGCCCCGCTCGCGGTGATCACGGGCCCGGGCGGGGCGGGCAAGACCAGCCTCGCCGTGCACGTGGCGCATTCGCTGGTGGACCGGTTCGCCGACGGCCAGCTCTACGCCAACCTCGGCGGGCCGTCGCCCAGCCCGGAGCGCCCGGCGGAGGTGTTGGACCGCTTCCTGCGGGCGCTGGGCGTGGCCGGTCCGGCGATCCCCGACAACCTGACCGAGCGGATCGGGTTGTACCGCAGCCGGCTCGCCGAGCGGCGGGTGCTGATCCTGCTGGACAACGCCGCCGACGAGACGCAGGTCGCGCCGCTGCTGCCGAACACGGCCGGTTGCGCGGTCATCGTGACCAGCCGGGTCCGGCTCGGCACCCTCGCCGGCTCGCACGAGGTCGACGTGGACGCCCTGACGCCGGAGCAGAGCGTGGCCCTGCTGCATCAGATCGTGGGCGACCGGATCGCCGCCGAGCCCGTCCAGGCCGACGAGCTGGCGCGACTGTGCGGGTGGCTGCCGCTGGCGCTGCGCATCGCCGGCGCCCGCCTCGCCTCGCGCCCGCACTGGCGGGTGAGCCGCCTGGTGGACCGGCTGCGGGACCAGTCCCAGCTGCTCGACGAGCTGGTCCACCGCGACCTGTGCATCCGCACCACCATCGGGTTGAGCTACCACAGCCTGCCGGAGCGGTCCCGCCGGCTGCTGCGCCGGCTGGCGCTGCTCGACTGCGAGGACTTCCCGCTGTGGGTGACCGCGCCGCTGCTCGACGAGCCGCCGTCGGTGCTGGAGGATCTGCTGGAGCAGCTGGTCGACGTGCGGCTGCTGGAGGCGCACGGCCACCCGCAGAGCGGCTCCACCCGCTACCGGCTGCACGACCTCGTCCGGGTCTTCGCCCGCGAACGCCTCCTGGCCGAGGAGCCGCCCGAGGAGCGTGAGTCGCTGGTGCGGCACGTGCTCGGCGCCTGGCTCGCCGTGGCCGAGGAGGCACACCGCCGGGAGTACGGCGGCGACTTCACCATCGTGCACGGCACCGCCGCCCGCTGGCCGGTGCCCCGCGCGGTCACCGACGGGCTGCTCGGCCGGCCGATGGACTGGCTGGAGCTGGAGCGACGCAACCTGGTCTGCGCCGTGCGGCAGGCCGACGCCCTCGGCCTCGACGAGCTGTGCTGGGATCTCGCGTTCACCCTCGTGACGCTCTTCGAGGCCCGCAGCTACTTCGACGAGTGGGCGGAGACCGCCGACATCGCCCTGTCCGCGACCCGGCGCAGCGGCAACCGGCGCGGCGAGGGGATCACGCTGCACTCCCTCGGCGCGATGCACATGTTCCTGCGCGACCCGGGTCAGGCCGAGCGGATGTTCACCACCGCGCTGCGGATCCTGCGTCCCCTCGGCGAGCGGCACGGGGTGGCGCTGGTGGAACGCAACCTCGCCTACCTCCACCGGCTGCGCGGCGACGACCGGGCGGCCCTGCGGGGGTACGAGGCGGCGCTGGCCGGGCTGGGCTCGGTCGGCGACCTGGTCGGCCGGGCGCACGTGCTGGTGAGCATCGCCGGGATCCGGCTGGAGCAGGGCGATCCGGCCGCCGCGCATGCCCTGCTCGGCGAGGCGCTCACCATCTGCCGGGACGCGGGGGCCCGGCGGGTCGAGGCGCAGGTGCTGCACCGGCTCGGTGAGCTGTATCTGCGCTCCGGCGAGCTGCGCCGCGCCGAGGAGTCGTTCCAGGGCACGTTGGAGATCGTCCGGGCCGCCGCCGACCGCACGGGCGAGGCGTACGCGCTGCACGGCCTCGGTGTCGTGTACGGCCGGGACGGGCGGCTGGCGAAGGCCCGGGCGATGCTGACCCGGGCCCGGCAGCTCGCCGGTCAGGTGGTCGAGCGGGTGGTGGAGGCGCAGTCGTTGTACGAGCTGTCCCAGTTGCCCGACCGGGACCGGGCGGAGGCGGCGGACCAGCTCCGCCGGGCGGCGGACATCTTCGGAGAGTTGCAGGCTCGGGTGTGGCACGCCCGCGCGCTGCGCGCCCTGGCGGACGTGTCCGGGTAGGTCCCGAGGTGGGGCAGGTCCACCCTGTCCCACGGTCGGGTCCACCCTGTCCCACCGTTGGGCCCGCCCGTCCCACCGGGCGGGCCCGATGTCTCACCGCCGCCGTTGGGGTGCGGGTGGCAATCCCCAGCCGGTCTCGTCCATCGGTTCGATGGTGTGACCGGCCGGCGCGCCCCAGCCGGTCTCCGGCTCCAGGTTCGGCGTCGAGGCGGTGCCGTGACCGGCGGGCACCGCGACGGCGAGGACGGCGGCGGTCGTCGCCAGCAGCAGGCGGATCATCGGTTACCTCCACGGGAACGGGTGCGGATCGCGTCTGTCACCTGTGTCCCCGGCCGGCTATCGAAGTCCTATCCCCGGGCTAACCGATCTGTGGGGCGCGCCGCCTCGACCGACGGATAGCCGGGCCATAGCCGACCGAAGGATGCCCGGGGATTTCCTCCGACGTCAGCCGCCACCGCCGATGTGGCAACGGAGCCGGAGTCGAGGAGACCGCAGTGACGATCATGCAAGAGAGCAACCGGACGGAGACGGTCGCGGCGGGTTCGGCCGCCCGTCAGGTGGACGCCGTGCTGCCGCCGGCCGGCAGCCTCGCCGGACTGGACTACGTGCAGGCGCTGACCGCGGTGGCGCTGGAGACCCTGCGGGAGGTGACCCTGGACCGGCCCGGCCCGGTGACCGCCGGTGGTCCGGCGGCGGTGCGGGAGGCCGCCCGGCGGTCCCTGGGCGGGCCGCTGCTGCCGGCGGAGCCGGGCTATCCCCTGGAGACGTTCCGCCGGTTCGTGCGGGACTACGCCACCTGGTCGGTCGACGTCAGCCACCCGGCCGCGGTGGCCCGCATGCAGTGCCCGCCCACCCCGGTCGCCGCCGCCGCCGAGCTGGTGGTGGGCATCCTGAACCAGTCCCTGCACGCCTGGGAGAGCGGCCCGTACGCCCTCGAACTGGAGCGCTACGTCATCCGCGAGCTGGGCGAGCTGGTCGGCTACGGCCCGGACGCGGGCGGCACCATCACCGCGGGCGGCAGCATCTCCAACCTGATGGCCGTGCTGGCGGCCCGCGACCGGGTGCTGGCGCAGCGGTGCGGGTGGCGGCCCTTCGCGCAGGGCCTCACCGGGCTCGACAAGCGGCCGGTGGTGCTGGCCACGGACGCCACCCACTTCTCCATCGGCCGGGCGGTGGGCATCGTCGGCCTGGGCGAGGACATGATCGTCCGGGTGCCCTCCGACGAGCTGGGACGGCTCCTGCCGGAGGAGCTGGAGCGCACGCTGGCGGGCCTGCCGGAGGACGTGGTCCCGGTGGCGGCGATCGCCTGTGTCGGCGCGACCGACCAGGGCTGGGTCGACGACGTGGCGGCGCTGGCGGAGGTGACCCGCCGGCACGGCGTGTGGCTGCACGCCGACGCCGCGTACGGTGGCGGGGCCCTGTTCTCCCCCCGGCTGCGCCCCCGGCTGGACGGCATCGCCGAGGCCGACTCGGTCACCCTCGACCTGCACAAGTTCGGCTGGACGTCGGCGACCTCCGGCATCTTCCTGGTCCGCGACGCGAGCGTCATGACGCCGCTGGCGCAGCAGACCACCACCCTGAACGCCGACGACGACGCCGAGGCCGGCTTCATCGGCCTGTACGGCAACTCGGTGCAGGCGACCCGCCGCGCGGAAGCCTTCAAGATCGCCGTCACGATGAACGCGCTGGGCCGCGACGGGATGGCCGCGATGGTGGACGGCTGCCACGACCTCGCCTGCTACGCCGCCGACCGGGTCGAGGCGGAGCCAGCCCTGGAACTGGCCGCCCGGCCGTCGCTGAGCACGGTGCTGCTGCGCTACCGCCACGACGGCGACGTCGACGCCTTCAACGGCGAGCTGCGGCGGCAGCTCATGACCCGGGGCGTCACGCTGCTGGCCCGCACCCGCGTGCGCCGGCCCGACGGGTCGTCCCCGGTCTTCCTCAAGCTGATGCTGCTCAACCCGGCCACCACCACCGACGAGTTGGACCGCGTCATCGACGACATCCTCGCCACCGCCGCCGACCTGGAGCGGTCGGCGCAGGCGAGCCGCTAGCGCGGCGGGCGTCCCGCCGCCTCCGAGCAGAGAGAAACAGGGGAGAAATGACTACCATCGACGCCTCTGCGCGGCCCGCCGACCCGGACGGCACCGTCGCCGCCCCGCGCCGCACCGCCGCCGCGCCCCGCCGCACCACCGGCACGGAGCCGCACCCGCCGACCGTCGCCGCGCCCCGTCGTGCCGCCGCCACCGGGCCGCACCAGCCCACCGTCACCGCGCCCCGCCGCCCGGCGTCCCGGGCCGGCGGGCCGGCGGCGGCCGACCAGCGGCCCGGCCGGCTGACGGTCGCCGAGCGGGACACCCGCGACTCGGCCGACAACAGCGTCCGTGACTCGATGCGGCGGCTGCCCCGCTTCGCCCAGCTCCCGCTGACCTTCCTCACCGGCCGGCCGCACACGGGGCAGCGGCCGCTGCGGCTGACCCCGACCGTCCACCTGGTCACCGCGACCGGGTCCGTCGCCGTCGGCCTGACCGCCACCGGGGTCGCCCTGGCCCTGTCGGGCTGGTGGCTCGCGCTGCTCCTGCCCGGCTGGGCGAGCACCCTGCACGGCGCGCGCAACCTGCGCATGATGGTGTTCCACCAGTGCGCCCACCGCAACATGTGGGCCCGCAAGCGCCCGGACCAGATCCTCGGCAAGATCGTCGCCGGGGTGCTGATGGTGCAGCACTTCGAGCGCTACAGCGCCGAGCACGTGGCCGACCACCACGCGCTGCACCACATGACGCTCCGCGACCCCACCGTGCAGGCGTTCCTGGTCAGCCTGCGGCTGCGCCCCGGGATGACCCGCCGGCAGATGTGGCGGCAGGTGCTGGGCCGGCTCACCTCGCCGGTGTTCCACGCCCGGTTCCTCTGGGCCCGGATCCGCTCCTACAGCCACGCCGCCAGCCGCACCGAACGGGCCCTCACCGCCACCGGGTACGCCGCCGTCGCCGCGCTCGCCACGGTCGCCCACGCCTGGCCCCTGGTGCTGGTCGGCTGGGTGCTGCCGATGACCGTGTTCTTCCAGATCAGCAACACCCTGCGGCTCTGCGTCAAGCACACGTTCCCGGCCCCCTGGCAGACCCAGCGCCGCGGCAAGGCGTACTTCGCCAGCCTCACCAACGCCATCTTCATCGGCGAGCCCGCCCCGGCGAGCTCCCTGCGGGGCGGGGCCGCGGTGCGCGCCTGGGCCCGCTGGTGGACCCGGATGCTGCTGGTCCACTTCCCCTCGCGCTACCTGGTGCTCACCGGCGACACCGTCTGCCACGACTTCCACCACCGCCGCCCGATGAGCCGGGACTGGGCCAACTACATCTTCGCCCGGCAGGCCGACATCGACGGCGGGCACCGGGGCTGGCCCCCGTACCGCGAGATCTGGGGCCTGATCCCCGCGATCAACCTGGTCCTCGACTCCCTGGCCGAGGCCGACCCGGACGAGTTCGACCCGCAGCGGCTCGCGGAGACCAGCGACCGCGAACTGTTCGCCGCCTTCGACGACTGACCGGCCGACGCGGCGGGGCCGGTGGGGCCCCGCCGCCCAACCCCCACGACACGAGGGCCCGACGGCCCGGACGGGAGCATCATGGACACCACGCGACACCTCGTCATCCTCGGCGTGGCGGGCAGCGACGCGCACGCCGTGGCCAACCACCTGATCGCGATGCACCTGCGCGAGCACGGCTACGACGTGGTCAACCTCGGCGTCTGCACGCCGCTGACCGAGTTCGCCGACGCCGTCGACGCGCACCCCGAGGCGGAGGCGGTCATCATCGGCAGCCTCAACGGGCACGCGTACGCGGACCTGCGGGACCTGCCGGCGCTGCGGGCCGCCGGGCGGCTCGCCCGCCCGGTGATCCTCGGCGGGAACCTCTCGGTCGGCAGCCACAAGGCCGACGACGTGCACGACCGGCTGCGGGCCCTCGGCGTCGACCACATCCTGGAGAACCCCTACGAGCTGCCGCTGGTGCTGGACCTGCTGCGCGCGGCCGCGCCCGGCGCGACCCGGCGCGCGAAGAAGCGCAACGCCCGGACCAGGACCGGCACGCGGGCGGCCCACCTTCAGGGCACCGGCACGCGGGCGGCCCACCAGGGCACCGGCACGCGGGCCGCCGGCCAGCGCGGGTCCCGGACGGCGGTGGGCAGCCGTGGCTGACTGGGCCGACCTGCACCTGGCGGACAGCACCGTCGACGGGCTGCCGTCCTGGGCGGAGACCGTGGCACACCTGCGCGACAGCGGCGCGCCGACCGCGGTGGCGGCGCTGCGGGCGGCCCGCCGCGCCGGCCGGCCGATCGTGCAGCCCCGCTGCGGCGTCGGGGCGCACGACGCGATGACGGAGCTGCTGCGCTCGCTCGCGCCCGCCGGACCGGGCATGTTGACCGTGACGATCGACTCGTTCACCCGGCTGCGGCAGTTCGACCACGCCGCCCGGGTGCTGCGGGAGAACCCCGCCGACCTCAACGGCTACCCGCTGGTGGCGCACGGCTGGCAGCGCGGCCGGGAACTGGTCGCCACCGTCGACGTGCCGCTGGAGATCCGGCACGGCTCGCCCGACCCCCGCGACCTGTTCGCGGTGTCGCTCGCCGCCGGCTTCACCTCCTTCGAGGGCGGCGGGATCGGCTACAACATCCCGTACTGCAAGAACGTCCCGCTGGCCACGTCGCTGGAGTGCTGGCGGCAGGTCGACGCGGTCTGCGGCCGGCTCGCCGAGGCGGGCGTGCTCGTCGACCGGGAGCTGTTCGGCACCCTCACCGCCGTGCTGGTGCCGCCGTCGATCAGCCTCGCCGCCACCCTGCTGGAGGCCCGCGCCGCCGTGGCGCAGGGGGTGCGCTGCCTGTCCATCGCCTACCCGCAGGGCGGGGAGGTGCACCAGGACGTCGCCGCCCTGCGGTCGATCCGCGAGCTGGCCGCGCGGTACCTGCCGGCCGACGTCGAGGTCTACCCGGTGCTGCACGAGTTCATGGGGGTCTTCCCGCGCGACCGCCGGGCGGCCGACGCGCTCGTCCTCTACGGCGGCCTGGTCGCCCGGCTCGGCGGGGCCGACAAGGTGATCAACAAGACGAACCAGGAGGCGTACGGGATCCCGGACGCCGCCGCCAACGCCACCGGCATCCACACCACCCTGCTCGGCGGCTCCGCCCTGCTCGACTTCGTCCGCCTCGACGCCGACCGGGTCGCCGAGGAGATGCACTGGCTGCAACGCGAGGTCGCCGAGCTGGTCGACCCGGTGCTCGACGGCGACGACCTGGCCGGCGCGATCGTGGCGGCGTTCGACGCCGGCCGGCTCGACGTGCCGTTCAGCGCGAGCATCCACGCGCGGTCGGAGGTCGTTCCCGGCCGGGACCCGGACGGGGCGATCCGCTACCGGGAGGCCGGCAACCTGCCCTTCTCCGCCGAGGTGCGGCGGCGCAACGCCGACCTGCTGCGCCACGGGGCGGGCGACCCCGGCCGGTTCATCGAGACGGTCAGCGCCGACATCGACTACTTCCTGCACCACGAGCGGGCGTTCCCGGTGCCGGCCTGAGCGCCCGGCCGTCCCCTCCCGCAAGCCCCACCCGAGAGCCCGAAAGGACAGCAGCGATGCACTCTGAGAACCAGCGGCCCGACCCGGGGGCGGCGGCAGCCGTCCGGGCGGCCGACCGGGCCCACGTCTTCCACTCCTGGTCGGCGCAGGCGCACATCGACCCCCTGCCGATCGCCGGCGGGGAGGGCGTGCACTTCTGGGACTACGACGGCAACCGCTACCTGGACTTCTCGTCGCAGTTCGTCAACCTCAACATCGGCCACGCCCACCCTCGGGTGGTCGAGGCGATCCAGCGGCAGGCCGCCCGGCTGTGCACCATCGCCCCGCACTTCGCCAACGACCAGCGCTCCGAGGCGGCCCGGCTGATCGCCGAGCACGCGCCGGGCGACCTGAACCGGGTGTTCTTCACCAACGGCGGCACGGAGTCCAACGAGCACGCGGTGCGGATGGCCCGGCTGGTGACCGGGCGGCCCAAGGTGCTCAGCGCCTACCGGTCGTACCACGGGGCCACGCACACGGCGATGCACCTGACGGGCGACCCGCGCCGGTGGCCCACCGACACCGGCACGGCCGGGGTGGTCCGCTTCTTCGGGCCGTACCCGTACCGGTCGGCGTTCCACGCCGAGACCGCCGAGCAGGAGTGCGCGCGGGCGCTGGAGCACCTGGAGCAGGTCATCCAGTTCGAGGGGCCGACGACCATCGCCGCCGTGCTGATCGAGACCATCGTCGGCACCAACGGCATCCTGGTGCCCCCGGACGGCTACCTGCCCGGCGTCCGGGCCATCTGCGACCGGTACGGCATCCTGCTGGTCACCGACGAGGTGATGACCGGCTTCGGCCGGACCGGCGCGTGGTTCGGGGTGGACAACTGGGGCGTCGTGCCCGACCTGATCACCTTCGCCAAGGGCGTCAACTCCGGCTACGTCCCGCTCGGCGGCGTGCTCATCTCCGACCGGGTCGCCGCGGAGTTCGCCGACCGCCCCTACCCCGGCGGCCTGACCTACTCCGGTCACCCCCTGGCCTGCGCCGCCGCCGTGGCCACGATCCGGGCCATGGAGGACGAGGGGGTCGTCGAGCACGCCGCCTGGCTCGGCGAGCACGTCCTGGGCCCCCGGCTGCGCAAGATGGCCGAGTCGCATCCGAGCGTCGGCGAGGTGCGGGGGCTCGGCGCGTTCTGGGCGGTGGAGCTGGTCCGCGACCGGCGGACCCGGGAGATGCTGGTGCCGTTCGCGCCCACCCCGGCCCAGGCGGCGCCGATGAACGAGCTGGCGGCGGCCTGCCGCCGGCGGGGGCTGTGGCCGTTCACCCACTTCAACCGGGTGCACGTGGTGCCGCCCTGCGTCATCTCCGAACAGGACGCCCAGCGGGGGCTGGACATCCTCGACGAGGCGCTGGAGGTCGCCGACCGCTACGTCGAGGGCTGAGTCGGCGACCCCGGTCGCGTTCGCTGCCGGAACGGGTGGTCCTCCGCCGGGGGGCGGAGGCCATCCATCCGGCGGCCGACGGCCACCGTGCAGTACCACTCGTCGGAGGTGGACGTGGTCGCCACCAGCCCGTGCGCCGACATCGCCGCCGCCGTCCACGCGGCCTGTCCCTCGCCGGTCTCGATGAGCAGCCGCCCGCCGGGGGCGAGCCACCGGGCCGCGCCCTCGGCCACCCGCCGGTGCACCTCGACGCCGTCGACGCCGCCGTCGAGCGCCACCAGGGGCTCGTGTTCGCGCGCCTCCGGCGGCATCATGGCGATCTCGTCGGTGGGCACGTACGGCGCGTTGACGACCAGCACGTCGACGGCCCCCCGCAGCCCGGCCGGCAGGGCGGCGTAGAGGTCGCCCTCGTGGACGTGCCCGCCGATCGGTTCGAGGTTGCGGCGGGCGCAGCGCACCGACGCGGGCTCGACGTCGCAGGCGTGCAGCCGGACCCCGGGCACCCGGGCCGCGACGGCCGCGCCGATCGCCCCCGTCCCGCAGCACAGGTCCACCACCACCGCGCCCGGCCGGGCCACGGCGACGGCCTGCTCGACGAGGTAGGTGGTGCGCTGGCGGGGCACGAAGACGCCGGGTTCGACGACGATCCGCAGCCCGCAGAACTCGGCCCAACCGAGGATGACCTCCAGCGGCTCGCCGAGCAGCCGCCGCCGGGTGAGCTCGTGCAGCTCCTCCGGCGTCCCCGCGGCCTCGACGAGCAGCCGCGCCTCGTCCTCGGCGAAGACGCAGCCGGCGGCGCGCAACCGCGCGACCGTCGCCCCGTCGGGATCCGTGGTGGTCATCGCGGCGCTCCTGTCGTCTGCCCCGAGTCGGACAGGTAAGACGAAAACCCCGCCCGGATCCGGGCGGGGTTTTTCACGATTGACCACCGGTTCGCACTACGGTGCGTTCGGTGGAGCCGAGGGGACTCGAACCCCTGACCCCCACACTGCCAGTGTGGTGCGCTACCAGCTGCGCCACGGCCCCTTGCTGTTCGCCCCCGGTCTCCCGGGCACGGACAGAACTATACACACGCCCGCCCGCATGGTCATCTCGCGGGGGCCCTCCCCCGCCGCCTCAGTTGAGCGCCACGTCGGGCGGGAAGTGGGCGACGGCGGCCATCATCCCGCCCTGCCTGCGCAGCACCATCGGCCACAGGTCGTCGGGGCGGTCGACGAACGCGTCGCCGGGCAGCGCGTCGAGGACGAACCAGGACCCGTCCTCGATCTCCTGCTCCAGCTGGCCCGCGCCCCAGCCCGAGTAGCCGGCGAAGACCCGGATGCCGCCGATGCTCTCCCGCATCCGCTCCGGGTCCACGGAGAGGTCGATCGTGCCGACCGCGCCGGAGACCTGGTGGAAGCCCCGCAGCCGCTTCACGGGGTTGCGCATCCGGGCCAGGCAGATGGCCGAGTCGGGCTGGACGGGGCCGCCCTCGAACAGCACCGCCGGGTCCCGCGCCAGGTCGCTCCAGTCGCCGAGGACGTCGGCGACCGGCACCTCCGTGGCCCGGTTGAGCACCACACCGAGCGCGCCGCCCGGCTCGTGGGCCACGAGCAGCACCACGGTGCGGTCGAAGTTCGGGTCCTTGAGCGTGGGGGTCGCGACCAGCAGCCGTCCGGTCATCGAGTCCATCGCCCGCCCGCCGATCGCCTGGTCCTCTCCCTGCATGTCGGACATCCGTCAGCCGCGCGCCAGGACGCGGAAGTGACGCCCCCGGACGGCGTCGCCGCCGGGCCGGGCAGGACCGACGTCGTGGCCGGCATGGGGGGTGGCCTGCCGGACCCGGTCGGCACGGGACGCCGGGCTCATCCGTGCTGTCAACGCCATGTCTGGCACCATAGCCTGCGCCCGCGGCGCTGGCTAAGGTCTGACCGGTGGGTGATCGAGTGGGATCGAAGGGGGCGACGATGGGTCCGACGGCGGACATCGCGGTCATCGGCGGTTCGGGGCTCTACGCCCTGTTGGAGGGCGCGACCGAGCACCGGGTGCAGACCCCGTACGGCGAGCCCTCGGACGCGGTCACGATCGCCGAGGTGGGTGGCCGCCGGGTGGCGTTCCTGCCCCGGCACGGGCGCGACCACCGGCATCCGCCGCACCTGATCCCGTACCGGGCGAACCTGTGGGCGCTGCGCGCGCTCGGGGTGCGGCAGGTCCTCGCCCCGTGCGCGGTCGGCGGGCTCCGCCCCGAGCTGGGGCCGGGCACGTTCGTGGTGCCGGACCAGTTGATCGACCGCACCAGCGGGCGGGTGCAGACCTACTACGACCGGGGCGCGGTGCACGTGGCCTTCGGCGACCCGTACTGCCCGGTGGGCCGCCGGGCCCTGCTGGACGCGGCGGCCGGACGCGGCGTGCCGGCCGTCGACGGCGGGACGATGGTGGTCGTGGAGGGGCCGCGCTTCTCCACCCGGGCGGAGTCGCGCTGGTTCACGGCGATCGGCGGGGCGGTGGTCAACATGACCGGGCACCCGGAGGCGGTGCTCGCCCGCGAGTTGGCCCTCTGCTACACCCCGATCGCGCTGGTCACGGACCTCGACGCCGGGGTGGAGGCGGGCGAGTCGGTCACCCAGGAGGAGGTCTTCCGGGTCTTCGCCGAGAACACCGACCGGCTGCGCGGGGTGCTGCTGGACGCCGTCGCCGCCCTGCCGGCCGGGCGGGACTGCCCGTGCGGGCACGCGCTGGACGGGATCAAGCTGCCCTTCGCCCTGCCGTGAACCCGGCCGGGCTCACGGGAGGGCGAATCGCCCGGTAGGTGGGGGTTTACCCGATAGATTCGGCGGGTGGCAACGGTCCGCGAGACGACGTACGAGCTGCTGCGGGCGCTGGGCATGACCACCGTGTTCGGCAACCCCGGCTCGACGGAGGAGCCCTTCCTCCAGGACTTCCCGGCCGACTTCCGCTACGTCCACGCCCTGCACGAGGCGTCGGCCGTCGCCATGGCCGACGGGTACGCCCAGGCCACCGGCCGCCCCGCCCACGTCAACCTGCACACCGCCCCGGGCACCGGCAACGGCATGGGCAACCTCGTCACCGCCTGGCACAACAAGACCCCGCTGATCGTCTCGGCCGGTCAGCAGACCCGGGAGATGCTGCTGCTGGAGCCCCGGCTGGCCAGCCCCCGGGCGGCCGAGCTGACCCAGCCGTACGTCAAGTGGAGCCACGAGCCGGCCCGCGCGCAGGACATCCCGGCGGCGTTCATGCGGGCGTACGCCACGGCGGTGCAGCCGCCCGCCGGCCCGGTCTTCCTGTCCCTGCCGCTGGACGACTGGGCCCGGCCGGCGGACGGGCCGCCCGAGGTGCGCACCGTGGCCACCCGGTACGCCCCCGACCCGGCCCGGCTGCGGGAGTTCGCCGCCCGGGTGGCCGCCAGCCGCCGCCCCGCGCTGGTGCTCGGTGCGGCGGTCGACCGGGCCGGGGCGTGGCCGGCGGCGGTGGCGCTGGCCGAGCGGCTGGCCGCACCGGTCTGGGCCGCGCCCGCCCCGGAGCGGGCCCCGTTCCCCGAGGACCACCCGCACTACCGGGGCGTGCTGCCGTACGCGATCGGGCCCCTGGCCGAGGCCCTGGCCGGGCACGACACGGTGCTGGTGGTCGGCGCGCCCGTGTTCCGCTACTACCCGCACGTGCCGGGCGACTACCTGCCCGCCGGCGCCCGGCTGCTGCACGTCACCGACGATCCCGACGAGACGGCCCGCGCGCCGGTCGGCGACAGCCTGCTCGCCGACGCGGGCCTGGCCCTGGCCGCCCTGGCCGAGCTGCTCCCGACGGCCAACCGACCGCCCCCGCCGCCCCGGCCGGCGCCGGGGCCGCCCGATCCGGGCCCACCGGCGAGCCCCGACGCGCTGTTCGCCGCCCTGGCCCGGCACTGGCCGCCCGACGGGGTCCTCGTCCAGGAGTCACCGTCCAACCTGGCCGCGCTGCGCCGCCGGCTGCCGGTCACCCGCCCCGGGTCGTACTTCACGATGGCCAGCGGCGGCCTCGGGTTCGGGCTGCCGGCGGCGGTCGGGATCGCCCTGGCGGAGCGGGACACGGGCCGGGGCCGGCCGGTGGTCGCGGTGATCGGCGACGGGTCGTTCCACTACTCGGTGCAGGCGCTGTGGACGGCCGCTCGGCTGCGCCTGCCGCTGGCCGTCGTGGTCCCGGTCAACCAGCAGTACGCGATCCTCAAGGCGTTCGCCGAGCTGAAGCACACCCCCGGGGTGCCCGGCCTGGACCTGCCCGGCCTGGACGTCGTCGCGGTCGCCCGGGGGTACGGCTGCGCCGCCACGGTCGTCGCGGAGCCGGACGGGTTGGGCGACGCGTTGGGCGCGGCCCTGGCGGCGGACCGGCCCACCGTGCTGCCGGCGCCGATCAGCACCGAGGTCCCGAAGCTGCTCTGAGCGCCCTCGGGGCCGCGCTGCGCCCTCGGGGGCCACCCCGCATCCTCGGGGCCAGGCTCAGGGGTGCAGGAGCAGCGGCGCGCCGGTGACCACGTCGAGCACCGGCCGGTTGCCCAGCGGCGCCTTGAGGGTGGCGGTGACCGGCTCCAGCTTGAGCAGGTCGACGCACACGCCGGTGCCCCGGACGACCCCGCCGCCGACCACCACCACGTCGTCGCGCTCCTGCACGAGCGGGGTGAGCCCGGTGTCGCAGGCGCCCACGCCGACCCGCCAGGTCAGCTTCGCCCCGTCGACGGCCAGCAGGTCCTGCGCGCTCGCCACCCCGTCGGGGGCCCGGCCCGTCGGCGCGGTCCCCTGCGGCGGGGCGGCGGGGTCGGCGACGGCGAGCCGGGCCACCTTCGCGGTCAGCTCGTCGACGGTGAACAGCCACGCCGGCACCTGCGCCTCGCCGCGGCTGGTGCGGACCGGCGCGGTGCCGAGCGTCACGGCGGTGACGGTGAGCGGCACGCAGGCCGACGCCGGCGCGCTGCCGACCGGGTCGTTCGGGCCGACGCTGTGGCCGTACGGTCCCTCCCCGACGGTCGGGCCGTCGGGCCCCGGCTCCACGATCGGGCCGGAACCGGGCTTCGCCGGCCGTCCGGGGCTCCTCGGCCGCCCCTCGCAGGGCGGCGGGTCCCCCTGGTCGAGCTGCCGGTACGCCTCGGCGGCGCTGAGCAGCTTCACGGTGAGCGTCCCGTCGGGGAAGCGGACCGCACCGTCGGCCGGCCGGGCGGTGGGCACCTCGACCTGCTCGCGGTACCAGCCGTTGCGGAACGCCTGCTCGGTGTCGGGGCTGAACCCGGGGTCGCCGAGGAGCACGGTGGGCTCCTGCAACGGCAGGTAGCCGCCGGTCCAGGCGGTGCCCGGCCGCCACGCGTCGGCGACCTCGGCGGCCCGCTGCCCGAACGCCGCGAAGCGCTCGTCGTTGGCGCTGCCGGCGGGGCTGCCGCCGGCGGACGGCCCGGAACCGGCCGGTGCGCAACCGGCCGCGACGACCAACAGGGGCAGCCCCAGCAGGGCGAGAACTCGACGCATACCGCTACGACGCGCCCGCGCGGCCTGCGGTTCCGCCGGATGCGACGAAGCGCCCCGGCCGGGTGGCCGGGGCGCTTCGTCAGGTGGTGGAGGTGCCGGGAATCGAACCCGGGTCCTTCGCCGGTTTGTCAGGGCTTCTCCGAGCGCAGCTCGCTGTGCCTCTACTCGGCCCCACCGCTCACGCGAGCAAGTTGGTGTGACGGGCCCAGTCGCTGATTGATCTCGCCGCACGGACCCCGCGACCGGGTCCGGTTGGCCAGCCTTCTAGCTGATGCCGGCTACTGGGACGAAGGCGTTCCCAGGCCGACAGACTTAGCTACTCGCCTCAGGCGGCGAGAGCGAAGTCAGCGCGATTGTTCTTGGCGCTTATTGGTTTCCGACGACCGATTCTCGAGACGACGTCGGCTTCCTCGGCTCGCTTCCCCTGCCGCAACGTACGAAGTCGAAACCAGTCACCCCCTCGACGGGCCGCCGGTGTGGCGGCACCACCAAGACTAACGCCTGCCGCAACGGGATTCATCCCCGAGCCCCGCCCCGGCGCGCCGAGGCGGACAAACGGGACGAATCAGTCGTCCATGCCCTTGCCGCGTCGGCCCGCGGCCCGGGCGATCTCCCGTTCCGCGTCCCGCTTGGCCAGGTCCTGACGCTTGTCGTACGTCTTCTTGCCCTTGGCCAGGGCGATCTCCACCTTGGCCCAGCCGTCGGAGAAGTAGACCTGCAACGGGACCATGGTGAGGCCACCCTCGCGGGTCTTGCCGATCAGGCGGTCGATCTCCAGGCGCTTGAGCAGCAGCTTCCGGGTGCGCCGGGGCTCGTGGTTGGTCCAGGTGCCCTGCGTGTACTCCGGGATGTGCATGCCGTGCAGGAACAGCTCGCCGTCGCGCTCCTGGGCGAACGCGTCGACCAGCGACGCCCGCCCCGCCCGCAGCGACTTCACCTCGGTGCCGGTCAGCGACATGCCCGCCTCGTAGGTGTCGAGGATGGCGTAGTCGTGCCGTGCCTTCTTGTTGGAGGCGACGACCTTGCGCCCCTTCTCCCGTGGCATCGGTGCCCCTCCCCTCGTGCGATTCCGGCCCCGGCCCGGACGGCGGGCCGGAAGCGGAGATCATGCTACCCGAACGACAAGGGCCCCCCGGCGCGGATTATTCCGCGCCGGGGGGCCCTCGGCTGTCGCCGGCAGACCCGGTGGGCGACTAGACGCGCAGGTAGAACCGGAGGGTGACCCAGCCGGTGACGGCGCTGACCACCGCGCCGACGCCCGCCATGATCGGGAACGTCAGGAAGATGTCGCTCCAGGTCACCGGGGAGAAGAGGCCCTGCAACGCACTCAGGGAGCCGTCGAACAGGAAGAACTTCAAGGCGATCAGCGCGCCCAGGCCGAGGAACGAGCCGATCAGACCCGCGACCACGGCCTCCAGGACGAACGGCGCCTGGATGAACCAGTTGGACGCGCCGACCAGCTTCATGACCGCCACCTCGCGCCGCTTGCTGTACGCGGCCACCTGGATGGTGTTGGCGACCAGCAGCAGGGCGGCGATGGCCATCGCGATCGCCCCGGCCAGGGCGATGTTCTGGCCGGCGGTGAAGAGGTCGAAGATCTTGTCCAGCAGCCGGCTCTGGTCGACGATCTCGTCGACGCCCTCCGTGTCCTTGTACTGGTCGTAGATGCTCTTGTACTGCTCGGGGTTGACCAGCGTGAGCCGGAACGACTCCGGCAGCTGGTCGGGCTTCACGGCGGTCACCAGGTCCGGCGCGTCCTGGTACATCTCCTGGAAACGCTTGTACGCCTCGTCCTTGTTGACGTAGAGGACCTCCTTCACCAGGGAGTCACTCTTGAGCTTCGTCTCCAGGTCGGTGCGCTGCTGGTCGGTGACGTCGCTCTTCAGGAAGATCGAGACCTGGATGTTCTTGTAGTACAGGTCCTTCATGTCGTCGACCTTGCTGTACACCAGGCCACTGACACCGAGCATGGTCAACGACACGGCCAACGTGATGATCATCGCGATGGTCATGGTGACGTTGCGCCACAGTCCGACCAGTACCTCGGACAGGACGTATTTCACGCGCATCGGGAATTCCTCCGGGTCTCCGGCGTGAGGTGTTCGTCGTCAGGCTGCACAGGGGTGGAGCGCCGGCTCACCCGTAGACGCCGCGGGCCTGGTCACGCACGATGCGGCCGCTCTCGATCTCGACGACCCGGCGGCGCATCTGGTTCACGATGTTCGAGTCGTGCGTGACCATCACGACCGTCGTACCGGTGCGGTTGATCCGGTCCAGCAGGCGCATGATCTCGATGGACGTGTCCGGGTCGAGGTTTCCGGTCGGCTCGTCCGCGAGCAGGATCAGCGGGCGGTTCACGAACGCCCGCGCCACGGCCACCCGCTGCTGCTCACCACCGGAGAGCTCGTGCGGGTAGCGGTGCTCCTTGCCACCGAGCCCGACCAGCTCCAGCACCTCGGGCACGACCCGGCGGGCGACCGCCTTGGTCTTGCCGATCACCTCAAGGGCGAACGCCACGTTCTCGTACGCAGTGCGGTTCGGCAGCAGCCGGAAGTCCTGGAAGACGCAGCCGATGGAGCGCCGGAAGTGAGGGCGCTTCCACGACCGCATCGAGGTCACGTCCTTGCTGTTCACGATGACGCGCCCCTTGTTCGGGGTCACCTCGTGCAGCAGCAGCTTGATGATGGTGGACTTGCCGGAGCCGGATGGGCCGATGAAGAAGACGAACTCGCCCTTCTCGATCGAGACGGACACGTTGTCGAGCGAAGGCCGGGACGCCTTCGGGTACGTCTTCGTCACTTGCTCAAGCTGAATCACGGGTGGTGAGTCTACGCGGTGTAATCGATGAGCCAAGCCCCACGCCCCCGTCATGCGGGGCGCGTCGTCGAAACGCCCGGTTAGCAGGAGATCGACGACGCGCTCCGCCCACGGGTGATCACGCAGCGTCGCTGGCGAGCTGCCGCTGCTTGCGCCAGCGGATGCCGGCCTCGATGAAGCTGTCCAGCTCACCGTCGAAGACCGCGCTCGGATTGCCCGTCTCCTGCTCGGTTCTGAGATCCTTCACCATCTGATAGGGGTGCAGCACGTACGAGCGCATCTGGTCGCCCCACGAGCCGGCGGCGTCGGTCTTCAGGCCGTCCAGCTTGGCCTGCTCCTCCTGCCGCTTGCGCTCCAGCAGCCGGGCCTGGAGCACCCGCAGCGCGGACGCCTTGTTCTGTAGCTGGGACTTCTCGTTCTGGCAGGTGACCACGATGCCGGTCGGGATGTGGGTGAGCCGCACGGCCGAGTCGGTGGTGTTGACGCTCTGCCCGCCCGGGCCGGAGGAGCGGTAGACGTCGACCCGCACCTCGTTCTCGGGGATGTCGATGTGGTCGGTCTGCTCGGTGACCGGCAGGACCTCCACGCCGGCGAAACTGGTCTGCCGGCGGCCCTGGTTGTCGAACGGGCTGATCCGCACGAGGCGGTGGGTGCCCGACTCGACGCTGAGGGTGCCGTAGGCGTAGGGGACCTTGACCGCGAACGTCGCGGACTTCAGGCCCGCCTCCTCGGCGTAGGAGGTCTCGTAGACCTCGGTCGGGTAGCCGTGCCGCTCGGCCCAGCGCAGGTACATCCGCAGCAGCATCTCCGCGAAGTCGGCCGCGTCCACCCCGCCCGCGCCGGCCCGGATCGCCACCAGCGCCTCCCGCGAGTCGTACTCGCCGGAGAGCAGGGTGCGGACCTCCATGTCCTGGATGCTCTTGGTGAGCGCGCCAATCTCGGTCTCCACCTCGGCGAGCACGCCGGGGTCGTCCTCGGCCTCGGCCAGCTCCAGCAGCACCCGGGCGTCGTCGAGCCGGGAGCGCAGGCTGCCCAGCTTGTCGATCTCGCCGTTGACGTAGGACAGCTGGGAGGTCACCTGCTGTGCCTTGGCCTGGTCGTCCCACAGGTCCGGCGCGGAGGCCTGCTCCTCGAGCCGGGCCTTGTCCTCGTGCAGCCGGTCGATGTTGAGCACGGCCTCGATGTTGCGCAGGATGGCGTCGAGTTCCTTGAGCTGTTCGGCGTAATCGGCAGCGGTCACGACTGACAAGCGTACTGCGGTGGCCCCGGGTGGGCTTGCCAGCCCCGCGGTCACGAGCCAAAACTGTCCCCGGTGCGGGCGGGAGGCAGCCTGGAGACCGACCGCGCGGCCCGGTGGCGGGGTGACGGGCCGCGCGGTCGACGGCGTCAGCCGACCGGGGCGGACTTCAGCCAGGACAGGGCGGCCTTGTGGTAGGCGACGGCGAACTCCAGCGCGCTGGCGTCGAAGTTGTCGCCCTCCTTCTTGGCGTTCTTCACCTGTTCCCGCACCCGCGCGAGGGCCTCGGTGTGGTATTCATTGGCAGAGGCCTGCAGGTTGCGTAGCTGGTTGGCCGAGTGCAGGCCGCCGAAGGCGATCCGCAGGGCGATCGGGTTGCGGATGGTGTCGCGTCCCGGGTCCTCGGCCAGCCACCGGGAGAACATCCGCTTCCCGGCCGCTGTGATCGCGTAGGGCTGGCTGGAGCGGGGGCCGGGCTTGCCCAGCCGCACCAGACCGCGCTCGGCCAGCACCGGGAGCTCCCGGTAGACCTGGCTGCGGGTCATCGACCAGTACGGGGCGAGCTTGCGCTCGGCGGCGGCCATCAGTTGACCGCCTGTCATGGGACCCTCGTGGAGCAGCCCGAGAAGGGCCGCCGCCGTGGGGTTCACTCCGGAATCCGCCATGCCCATTACGCTGCCACTTTGCCGCCGTGGCGTCCAGGATTTGCCACTTTCGCCACCCGGACGGCTTCCAATGTGCACTGTCGGCCGGCGACAGTCCGTTAAGGGACGGTGACCTGGCGCGCCCCCACCCCGCCGCGGGCGCCCCGCTGGCGCGCGCCCGGGCGTTAGGAAGGGCCCCCTGTGCAACAGAAAGCGCTAACAGGGGGCCCTTCCTTGCGCTCAGCCCATGTGGGGGTAGGTGTGGTCCGTCGGGGGGACGAAGGTCTCCTTGATCGTCCGGGGGGACATCCAGCGCACCAGGTTGTGCCAGGAGCCGGCCTTGTCGTTGGTGCCGCTGGCGCGGGCGCCGCCGAAGGGCTGCTGCCCGACCACCGCCCCGGTCGGCTTGTCGTTGATGTAGAAGTTGCCGGCCGCGTACCGCATCCGCTCGGCCACCGTGTCGACCACCCGGCGGTCGGTGGCGAAGATCGACCCGGTCAGCGCGTACGGGGCGATCGACTCGGCCTGCGCCACCACGTCGTCGAAGCGGGCGTCGTCGAAGACGTGCACGCCGAGGATCGGCCCGAAGTATTCGGTGGTGAACGTCTCGTGCGCGGCGTCGGAGCACTCGAACAGGGTCGGCCGGACGAACCACCCGACCGAGTCGTCGGCGGTGCCGCCGGCCAGCACGGTGCAGGAGGGGTCGCCGGAGATCAGCTCCAGCGCGGCGGTGTGCCGGTCGAACGCCCTCGCGTCGATCACCGCCCCGCCGAAGTTGGTGAAGTCGGTGACGTCGCCGTAGGTCAGCGAGTCGGCGGTGGCGGCCAGCCGGTCCCGCAGCCCGCCGTCCCACAGCGACCGGGGCACGTACGCCCGCGACGCGGCCGAGCACTTCTGGCCCTGGTACTCGTAGGCGCCCCGGATCAGCGCGGTGTGCAGCGCGTCGACGTCGGCGCTGGTGTGCGCGACCACGAAGTCCTTGCCGCCGGTCTCGCCGACCAGGCGGGGGTAGCCCCGGTAGCGGTGGATGTTCTCGCCCACGGTGCGCCACAGGTGCTGGAAGACCTTCGTGGAGCCGGTGAAGTGGATGCCGGCCAGGTCCGGGTCGGCGAGCACCACGTCGGAGACCTCCTCGCCCCGGCCGGTGACCATGTTGATCACGCCGGGCGGCAGGCCGGCCGCCTCGAACAGCCGCATGGTGAAGTGCGCGGCGAACTGCTGGGTCGGGCCGGGCTTCCAGACCACCGTGTTGCCCAGCAGGGCCGGCGCGGACGGCAGGTTGCCGGCGATCGCGGTGAAGTTGAACGGGGTGACCGCGTAGACGAAGCCCTCCAGGGGGCGGTGGTCGAACCGGTTCCACACCCCCGGGGAGGAGAACGGCTGCTCCTCCAGCAGGCCCCGGGCGAAGAACACGTTGAACCGGAGGAAGTCGATCAGCTCGCACGCCGCGTCGATCTCGGCCTGGACGGCGGTCTTCGACTGGCCGAGCATCGTGGCCGCGTTGAGGGTGTCCCGCCAGGGGCCGGCGAGCAGCTCGGCGGCCCGCAGGAAGATCGCCGCGCGCTCGGCGAACGGCAGCGACCGCCACATCGGGGCGGCCGCCTTCGCGGCGGCGACGGCGGCGCGGGCGTCGTCGTGGGTGGCGTGGCCGGTGACGCCGAGCACGTGCGCGTGCCGGTGCGGCTGGACGACGTCGATCGGGTCGCCGCCGGCCATCCGCTGCTCCCCGGCGATGGTCATCGGCAGGTCGATCCGCTCGGCGGCCAGCTCGGCCAGCCTCCGCTGGAGCCGTTCCCGGTCGACGCCGCCCGGCTCGTAGGTGCGGACCGGCTCGTTGTGCGGCTCGGGTACGGAGAACACGGCGTCCATCAGCGCTCCTGGCGATCTCGACAGCGGTGGCGAAACCGGACCCGCGGGCGGCCGGCCGGGTGACCGGACGCCGGGCACCGCGCGGTGTACCGGTCGCGGCGGCGGGACCTGCGCCGATTCTTCCACGGGCCGCCCGCTGCCCCGCTCCGCCCGCTGCCCCGCTCCCGCGGCCGGCCGGTCAGCCCCGGCCGCCCGTCCGCCGGCCAGCACCCGGCCGCCGGCCGACCCCGGCCGCGCCCATGCCGGCCGCCCCGGTCGCGGGCCGGTCCCGTCCGCCGGCCGCCCCGGCTCCCCCCGTCAGCATGGCCCCGGCCCGGCGGCGCGCCCGGCGCGTACCCTGGATGGCCGGTGACCAGCCCGCCGCGTCCCGGCAGCGCCGACGCGGGCCCGGGCGCCCGTCGAAGGGGAGACGATGAGCAACCAGCCCGGCAGCTCCACGGCCGAGGAGCCGGACCAGCCGGTGGAGACCGACCCGGCCGCCGCGCCGGAGCCGGCCGACGAGGCTCTCCAGGTCCCCGAGGCTCTCCCGGCCCCCGGGGGCGCGATCGTCCGCGCCCCCGGCGCGGTCGTGCTCGCGGTGCTGGCGGTCGGCTGGCTGGCGGCGATGCTCTGGTCGACCCGGGCGGCGATCACCTCCGCCCAGGCGGGCGTCACCGCGATCAGCCTCTCCGCGTTCGCGCTGCCCGGGGTGATCTCGGCCGCGCTGGTGGCCGGCGCGGCGGCCGCCCTGGCGGCGGCGAACCTGCTGGCCCGGCGCGGCGTCGACCGGGCCACCCTGCGCTTCGTCGTCGCGACGGGCGCCGGCCTGCTCGTCGGGCTCGCCGCCGCCGTGGTGATCAACCTGACCTACTTCGACAACGCGACCACCAACGTCATCGCCGGCACCGCCGCGGCGGCGGCGACCATCGGCGGCGCGGTGGCCGGCGCCGGCAACGCCCGGGTCGCCGGGGCGGTGGTCACCGCCGCGCTCGGGGCCCTGGTGTTCGTGGTGGCGTTCAGCCGGGCCCGGGACCCCCTGTTCGACCTGTTCGGGGCGGGCGACACCCAGGAGTCCCTGGTCACCGCCGCCAAGTGGGTGTCGCGCACGGAGTCGCTGCTCGCCGGCCTGGTGGCGGGGCTGCTCGCCTTCGCGTACCTGACCTGGGCCCGTCGCCGCGCCCAGCGGCGCGACCCGGCGGCGGGCGACGTCCGCTGGCCCGGTTACCTGCTGGCCGGGGCCGGCCCCGGCCTGCTCCTGCTGCTCGCCGAGGTCGTCATCCGTGTCGGCGGGCGGTCCCTGCTCGACCTCGCCGGCGCGCTGAGCGAGGCGGACTCCGTCGCGCAGACCTCGCTGGGCACCTCCCGGGTGGACAACGGCATCTGGGTGCTCTTCGTCGGCGCGCTCACCGCGCTGATCGCCTTCGGCCGCACCCTGGGCCCGTCGCCCGACGACGCCGCCGAGGACGACGGCGCGGAGGCGGTGGAGGCGAGCGCCGACCGCTGACGGGCACGCGCCGGGTCGGCGGCAGGGCGGGCGTGGCGCGGGTCAGGAGGCGACGCGCAGGAGCTGCTCCAGCTCGGTGACGTCGTACCACTCCAGCTCGTGGTCCTCCGCGCCGTCGACGGTGAACTGGGCGTCGGGGTCGCCGGCCAGGGCCTCGGCGGCCACGTCGGCGGCGGCCGACACGTCGGCGACCGCGACGTCGCCGTCCACGTGCAGAGCGGCCACGGCCGACACCGGCACCGGGCGCACCAGCCGGACGGCGCTGGAGCCGAGCACGTCGTCGGTGCGGCGCAGCGCGGCGGCCGGCACGTCGACGGAGATCACCACGCGGCGGCGGGGCGCGGCCGGGTCGTCGCGCAGCAGGAGCAGGGCGTCCTGGGCGGCGCGGGTGAAGGCGACGTACTCCAGCTCCTCCTCGTCGCCCTCGGCGTACCACTCGCGCAGGGCGGGGGTGACGGCGTGCGCGTCCGTCTCGGGCAGCCCCTGCTCGGGCAGGCGGGCGAGCATGGGCACGATCGCCGGCACGTACACCCGGACAAGCTCGTCGTTCACCGGTGGTCTCCCTCCGCCTCCGGGCCGACGTGCGTGGGCCCGGGCGCCGATCATGCCGTACGCCGTGACCGTCATACACCGCGCACCCGGCCGGCGGGAAGCTGCCGCGCGGACCGGCCGGGCGGCGCGTCGACCGGCGTGGGGCGGCGGCGTCGGCAGCAGGTGGCAAACTGAAGCAAACGATCCCAACCCCGGGAGATTCCGTGGAGCCGAGGTTCCTGCTGCTCTCCGACGTGGCCGCCGAGCTCAACGTGTCGGACTCGCAGGTCTACCACATGGTGCGCAGCGGCGAGCTGCCCGCGATCAAGATCGGTGGCCGGGGGCAGTGGCGCGTCGAGCGGGCCCGGCTGGAGGAGTACATCCAGCGCAAGTACGCCGAGACCGCCGAGTGGGTCCGGGGCAACCCGCTGACCGACCGCGACCCCGAGTAGCCTCCGTCGCACCCCGTGCCATTGACCGGGGCCGCTGCGTGGCCGAGAATCGAGGCTGTCGGAGGCAAACGAAGGCAAACGCAAGCATCGGGGGTTGCGATGATCGAGTCCCGCCGGCCCGGGCCCGTCCGACCCCCGGTGCGGGTCCGCCCCGCGCCGCCGCTCGACCCGCCCTTCGTCGAGGAGCCGGCCGAGGGCTGGCCCCGCCCGGTCGCCGCCCAACTGGCCCTCGACCTGTTCGAGGCGCACCGGCTCGCCCCGCACCGCCCCACCGGCCGACCGCCCGACCCGCGCCCCACCCCCGGCGGCCCCGGCCGGGCCGACCCGACCGCCCCGCGGCCGTCCGCCCTGGTGACCGCCACCCCGGAGGCGACCCGGGCCGCCCAACGCTTCGTCGCCACCTGCCTGGAGATCGTCAACGGCTACCGGCCGCCCGGGCAGATCCGCCCGCTCACCGAGCCCGGCCGGGCCGCCGACGTGGCGCAGGAGCTGGCCACGGCCGCCGCACACACCGGCCCGGTGCGCCGCCGCTCCACCCGCCCCACCGTGCGGCTGCGCCGGCTGCGGGTCTGCGAACCCCGCCCGGCTGCCGTGGAGGCCGCCGCCGTCCTGACCGCCGCCACCGGCCGCACCTGGGCGATGGCGCTGCGCCTGGAGCACCGCCGGGGGCGCTGGCTCTGCACCGCCCTCCAGGTCCTCTGAAGTCGGCGCCGGTGCTCCCGCTCCCCGCCGGGGTGAAGCCCCCATGATCGTCTGCGGTCCTGGCGAACTCGTCCGGCGTGTCGTCCCACCAACCAGCAGGCGATCACGCTGGGCGGCGGAGCCCGCCGACGCGGACGCGGACGGGCCCCGGCGAGAACGCCGGGGCCCGTCGGTGTCGCGGTGGGTCAGTTGCCGCCGTTGGCGGCGCCGTGGCAGCGCTTGTACTTCCGGCCGGAGCCGCACGGGCAGGGCGCGTTACGGGACGTGTTGCCGGACGCGTCGGCCTGACCCGGTGCCGCCCGGCGGGCCGAGCTGGCCGCCGTCGCCTGCCCGCTGCCACCGAACGCCGCCGGGGCGCGCTGGGGCTCCGGGGCCGGCGGGGGCGTCGGCCGGGCCGCGCGCGGCTTGCGCACCGGCGGGGCCTGCTCCTCGGGCCGCTCCACGGCGACCGCGCCGGCCCCCGCCTCGCCGTCGATGGTCGGCGCGGAGTATTGCAGGCCCTGCTGCTGGGGAGCGCGGCCCAGGCCCTTGGCCTTGATCTCCACCGGCTTCTCCAGCAGCTGCACCTCCTCGGCCTCGGGCTCGGCCTCCTGGACCTGCACCTCCAGGTTGTAGAGGAAGCCGACCGTCTCCTCCTTGATGCCGTCCATCATGGTGGCGAACATGTCGAAGCCCTCGCGCTGGTATTCCACCACCGGGTCGCGCTGGGCGTACGCCCGCAGGCTGATGCCCTCCTGGAGGTAGTCCATCTCGTAGAGGTGCTCGCGCCACTTGCGGTCGATGACCTGGAGCAGCACCATCCGCTCCAGCTCACGGGTGCCCTCGGCGCCGAGCTGCTCCTCGCGCCGGTCGTACGCGGCGTGCGCGTCGTCCTTCAGGCGGGCGAGCAGGAAGTCCTGGTCCATGCCGGCCCGGGAGCCGAGCTCCTCCTCCAGCTCGTCCAGGGTCACGCCCACCGGGTAGAGCTGCTTGAGGCTGGCCCAGAGCTGGTCGAGGTCCCAGTCCTCGGCGTACCCGTCGCTGGTGGCCCCGACGACGTACGCGCCGACGACGTCGTCGATCATGTTGCGGACCTGGTCGGAGAGGTCCTCGCCGTTGAGCACCCGCAGGCGCTCGGCGTAGATGACCTGGCGCTGCTTGTTGAGCACCTCGTCGTACTTCAGGACGTTCTTGCGGATCTCGGCGTTCTGGCCCTCGATCTGGGCCTGCGCGCTCTTGATCTGGCGGGTGACCATCTTCGACTCGATGGGCACGTCCTCCGGGATGTTGAAGCGGTCCATCACCGCCTCGACCGCGCCGGCCCGGAAGCGCTTCATCAGCTCGTCCTGCAACGACAGGTAGAAGCGGGACTCGCCCGGGTCACCCTGCCGGCCGGCGCGGCCACGAAGCTGGTTGTCGATCCGCCGGGACTCGTGCCGCTCCGTGCCCAGCACGTAGAGCCCGCCGGCGGCGGCGACTTCCTCCGCCTCGGCGTCGCAGGCCTGCTTCCACTTGGGCAGGACCTCCTCCAGCGCCTTCGCGTACTCCTCCTCGTTCTCCGCCGGGTCGAGGCCGCGCTGGCGCAGCTCGTTGGCCGCGAGGAACTCGGCGTTGCCGCCCAGCAGGATGTCGGTGCCCCGGCCGGCCATGTTGGTGGCCACCGTGACCGCGCCCTTGCGCCCGGCCTGGGCGACGATCTCGGCCTCGCGGGCGTGGAACTTGGCGTTCAGCACGGCGTGCGGGATGCCCCGGCGGCGCAGCAGCTGCGAGATGATCTCCGAGTTTTCCACCGAGACGGTGCCCACCAGCACCGGCTGGCCGGCCTGGTGCCGCTCGGCGATGTCCTCCACGACGGCGTTGAACTTGGCCTTCTCCGTCTTGTAGATGACGTCGGCCCGGTCCTGCCGGACCATCGGCCGGTGGGTCGGGATGCTCACCACGCCGACCTTGTAGACCTTGTTGAACTCGCCCGCCTCGGTCTGGGCCGTGCCGGTCATGCCGGAGAGCTTCTCGTAGAGGCGGAAGTAGTTCTGGAGGGTGATCGTGGCCAGGGTCTGGTTCTCCTGCTTGATCTCCACCCCCTCCTTGGCCTCGATCGCCTGGTGCATGCCCTCGTTGTAGCGGCGGCCGTGCAGGATGCGGCCGGTGAACTCGTCGACGATCAGGACCTCGCCGTCGCTGACGATGTAGTCCTTGTCGCGCTTGTAGAGCTCCTTGGCCTTGATGGCGTTGTTGAGGTAGCCCACGAGGGGGGTGTTCACCGACTCGTAGAGGTTGTCGATGCCGAGGCGGTCCTCCACCTTCGCCACGCCGCGCTCGGTCACCGCGATGGTGCGCTTGGCGTAGTCGACCTCGTAGTCGCCCTCGCCGTCCTTGCCGGGCTGGAGGCGGGCCACCACGCCGGCGAACTCGCCGTACCAGCGGGCGGAGTGCTCGGCCGGGCCGGAGATGATCAGCGGCGTGCGGGCCTCGTCGATCAGGATCGAGTCGACCTCGTCGACCACGGCGAAGTTGTGGCCGCGCTGGACCAGCTCGTCCTTCGACCAGGCCATGTTGTCGCGCAGGTAGTCGAAGCCGAACTCGTTGTTGGTGCCATAGGTGATGTCGCACTCGTAGGCCGCGCGGTGCTCGCTCGCCGGCCGGTTGGGCAGCACCACCCCCACGGTCAGGCCGAGGAACTCGTGCACCCGGCCCATCCAGGCGGCGTCGCGCTGGGCCAGGTAGTCGTTGACCGTGACCACGTGCACGCCCTTGCCGGACAGCGCGTTGAGGTAGACCGCCATGACCGAGGTCAGGGTCTTGCCCTCACCGGTCTTCATCTCGGCGATGTTGCCGAAGTGCAGCGCCGCGCCGCCCATCACCTGCACGTCGTACGGCCGCTGGCCGAGCACCCGGGCGGCCGCCTCGCGCACCGTGGCGAACGCCTCCGGCAGCAGGTCGTCGAGGGTCTCCCCGTCGGCGAGCCGCTCCCGGTACTGGTCCGTGAGACCGCGCAGCTCGTCGTCGCTGAGGTTGACGTAGTCGTCCTCGATCGAGTTGACGGCGGCGGCGATGGCCTTCAGCCGGCGCACCATGCGGCCCTCGCCCGCGCGGAGGACCTTTTCCAGAATCGACACGGATCAACGCTCCCCTAGACAGTCTCGACCCATCGTAGGCGCTCCGTCGGCCCGATGGTCACTGGTGGCGGCGGTCTGATCGGCGAGAAACCGACATAACACTCCGACCGCCGGCCGGGCGGCGGGATATCCGGTTACGCCCAGCGCGAAAGATCCGGCACGATGGCTCGGGTGGAACCCGTGGAGCTCACCGAGGACGGCCTGCTGCTGCGACCCTGGCGGACGGCCGATGCGGACGCCGTGCACCGGGCCTGCCAGGATCCGGACATCCAGCGCTGGACCACCGTACCGCGCCCGTACCTGCCGGAACACGCCCGCGCCTTCGTCGGCCAGATCAGCGCCGGGGACTGGCGGGCCGGGACCCGCGCGCCGTTCGCCGTCTGCGACGCCGCCACCGGCGAGCTGCTCGCCTCGTGCGGGCTGGTCTCGGTGGACCGCACGACGGACTCCGGCGAGGTCGGCTACTGGGTCGCGCCGTGGGCCCGGGGCCGGGGCGTCGCCACCCGGGCCACCCGGGCCGTCGCCCGCTGGGCGTTCGACGCGCTGGGGTTGCGCCGGCTGGTCTGGCAGGCCGAGATCGGCAACCACGCCTCCCGGCTGACCGCGCTGCGCGCCGGCTTCCGGGTCGAGGGCGAGCTGCGGCTGGCCGACCCGTCGCCCGGCGGGCGGCCGGAGGGCTGGGTCGGCTCCCTGTTCCCCGGGGACCTGCCCGCGCCGGGCGAGGCCGGGCCGGCGGGGCCGGACTCCCTCGACGCCCGTCGGGCCGCCGTCTTCGGCCGGCCGCAGCCCACCCTGTTCGCCACGGTCGCGGGGCGGGAGCTGCGGCTGCGGCCGATCGAGGAGGGCGACCTCGACGCGATCACCGACACCTGCCGGGATCCGCACACGGTCGAGTGGACCACGGTGCCGGCCCCGTACGAGCGGGCGGACGCCGAGAGGTTCAGGCGCGACGTCGCCGACGCGGCCTGGGCGCGCGGCACCGGCGCGTACTTCACCGTCGCCGACGGCGACGACCGCTACGTCGCCTCGGTCGACCTGCGCCTCGCCGCCGCCGACCCGGCGCAGGCCATGGTCGGCTTCATGACCGCGCCGCACGCCCGGGGCCGGGGATACCTGCCGGCGGCCACCACCGCCCTGGCCGCCTGGGGTTTCACCACCCTCGGCCTGGCCCGCGTCGAGTGGCGCGCGCTCGTCGGCAACACCGCGTCCCGCCGGGTCGCCGAGAAGGCCGGTTTCACCATGGAGGGCACCGCCCGCGGCTTCCTGCCCACCCGCGCCGGCACCCGCGCCGACGCCTGGGTCGCGTCGCTGCTGCCCGGGGACCTCGCCGCGCCCGCACCACCCGGACCGTCCCGGGGCAACCGGTGAACGCGGGCCGCCTGCCCGAGACCGTCGGGGGCGACGGGGTGCGGCTGCGGCCGTACCGCCTCGCGGACGTGCCGGACATCGCGGCGGCCTGTGTCGACCCGCTCACCCAGCGGTTCATCTCGGGCATGCCCAGCCCCTACACGGAGGCCGACGCCCGGTGGTGGGTGACGGAGGGCGTCGCGGCGGCCCGGGCCGCCGGCGGAGCCTCGTACGCGATCGCGGACCCGGCCACCGACCGGCTGCTCGGCGGCGCGGGCCTGGGCAACCCGGTGCCGGTGCGGGAGCAGGCGGAGCTGGGCTACTGGGTCGCGCCGTGGGCGCGGCGGCGGGGTGTGGCCACGGCCGCGACCCGGGCGCTCGCGGCGGCGGCCTTCGCGCACGGCACGGCCCGCCTGGAGCTGCTCACCCACCTGGAGAACACGGCCAGCCAGCGGGTCGCGCTCGCCGCCGGGTTCCGGCACGAGGGGGTACGCCGGGCGGCGAACCTGGCGCGCGGCGGCGGCCGGCAGGACCTGGTCTGCTGGGTACGCCTGGCCGACGACCCGCCCGGCCCGACGACCCGCCTCCTGCCCGACCTGCCCGGCGGGCGGCTCACCGACGGCGTGGTGACCGTGCGCCCGGTCGGGCCCGACGACGCGGGGGCGATGTTCGCGCTGCACAGCCTGCCCGAGGTCGTCGCGAACCGGGTGCCTCCGCGCGCGCCGACGCCCGCCGACGTCGAGCGGCGCTGCCGGCTGGCCGGCGTCCGCTGGCTGGCCGGGGAGGCGGCCGACCTGGCCATCCTGGACGCGCACACCGGCGAGCTGACCGGCGGGTGCATGCTCTACCACGACGAGCAGGCGACCGGGCAGGCGATGGTCGGATTCAGCCTGCTGCCCGCCGGACGGGGCCGGGGCCTGGCCACCCGGGCGGTGCGCCTGGTCACCGGGTGGGCGTTCGACGGGGTCGGGCTGGCCCGGGTCTGGGCGGGCGCCCGGCCGGAGAACGCGGCCTCGCAGCGGGTCCTCGCGCGGGCCGGCTTCACCCGGGAGGGCCTCCTGCGCGGCCTCCTGCCCGGCCCCGGGGGCACCCGCGTCGACTCGGTCCTGTACGCCCGGCTCGCCACCGACGAGCCCCGCTGACCCGGGGCCGGGTCAGCGGGGCGTGGTCGTCGGGTCAGGTGTCGAGGGAGATGATGCCGTAGTCGTAGGCGTGTCGCCGGTAGACGACGCTGGGGCGGCCGGACTCCTTGTCGTGGAACAGGTAGAAGTCGTGCCCGACCAGTTCCATCTGGAACAGCGCGTCGTCGACCGTCATCGGCTCGGCGGGATGGACCTTCGCCCGCGCGATGTGCCACGGCTGGTCGTCGGGTTCCTCCTCGAACCGCTCGGCGACGGCCGTGGCCGTGCCGGCGCCGTCGAGGGCCGCGACGGGCGCCCCGAGGCCGGCGACCGGCAGGTCGGCCGTGGCCGCCGCCACGGAGATCGGCGCGTGCCGCCCCCGGTGGACCCGGCGGCGGTCCGCCGCGCGGCGCAGCCGGTTGTCCAGTTTGGCGATCGCGGCGTCGAGTGCGCTGTAGAAATCGTCGGTGCAGGCCTCGGCCCGAATCACCGGACCACGGGAAACGCACGTTATCTCGACCCGCTGGCAATGGTCGGACTGGCGCGGATTGCGCTCGTGGAACAACTCGACATCGACGCGAATAAGCTTGTGATCGTAACGTTCGATCTTTGCGAGCTTCTCGGCTACGTGCACCCGGTAATGATCCGGGACCTCGACGTTGCGGCCCTTGACCACGATGTCCACGTGACCTCCCTTGTTCGGACGGTCTTCGATCCGGAAATCCCGGCCGGCTCGCCTTCTGGGAGACCCCACGCTCGGCGTCGACCGGGTCAGTGCGGCTACGCCTCCTCTCACCGCCGGGGGCGGGTGGGAATGCCTTCCTACCCCCGACACGAAAACGCTAACCCCTGTTCGCCCGACAGTCACCCCCCAACGCGCAAAGCCTCAGAATTTTCACAGCTCACACACGGTCGGGTGAATCAGAAACACGCTGGGTCACGGAAGGCGGCGTTTCTCGGTGGCGGCGAGGACGGCGGCCACCGTCGGCGACAGGCCGGTCGCGGTGAGCACCCGGGAGGCGGCGGCCAGGGTGACGCCGGTGGTGACGATGTCGTCGAGCAGCACCACCGCCGGGGCCGGCGAGCCGGCCCGGACCCGGGGCGCGGCCACGCCCGGCCGGGCCCGGAACGCCGACTCCGCCGCCCGGGCCCGACCCGCGCTGTCCAGGGTGGCCGAGTCCGGGCGGGGCAGCGCCCGCAGCGGCCGGACCACCCGCGCGGGCCAGCCGGCCCCGGCCAGCCGGGCCGCCGCGTGCCGGGCCAGCCGGCCGAGGTGGTCGCCGTAGCGGGCGCGCGCCGCCGCCGCGGTGTCCGGCACCGGGACCAGCAGCACCGGCCGCGCCGCGCCGACCGCGCCGGCCACCACCTCGGCGAGCAGCCCGCCCAGCGGCCGGGCCAGCCCGTGCCGGCCCCGTTCCTTGTACGCCAGCAGCGCCTCGCGCAGCGCCCCGCCGTAGGGGCCCAGGGCCACGCACGGGGGCAGCCCCGGCGGGGCGGGGGTGGGGCGTACCGGCCGGGGGCGCAGCGCCGCCAGGGTCGCCACGCAGTCGGCGCAGAACCCCTGCCGGGCCGCCCGGCGCTCCCGGCAACCGGCGCACTCCACGGGCAGCACCAGGTCGGTCAGGTCCGCCCAGAGGCGCATCAGTAGAGGAAGAACGGGGCGGTCGGGTTGCCGGCCTGCGCCCCGGCCGCCGGCGGGGTCACGTCCCGCACCTCGTCCCGCTTGATCGTGTCGAACGGGCTGTTGCGGTAGGCCACCCCGTTTGCCTCGTACATCAGGTTGCCGTTGGGGAACGGTGCCACCGCGTTCAGCGGGTACGACGACAGGTGGCTGACCCGCGCGCCGACGTCCCGGCGCAGCGGCGTCTCCAGCGCCCCGTCCACGCTGATGTCGTAGATCGCCGGCCGGCCGGCCGAGCCCGCCAGGTGCAGGGTGTTCTCCCCCGCCCAGTCCACGGCGGACAGGTCGGTCAGCGAGGTGGCCAGCCGGCGGGCCGGGCCCACGGAGACCACGCCGCCGTTGAGGTTGACCGCCGCGACGTAGAGCGCGCCGCCGACGATGACGGCGATGCGGTGCCCGTCCAGCGACGTCGCCACCGCCGTCACCTTGCCCTCGGCGGTCAGCGGGACGGCCCGCAGCTGGGCGCCGGAGTCGAAGCGGTAGAGCGTGCCGTCGGCCACCACCAGGCCCTGCGGCCGGTCGGGGGCCGGCGAGCGCAGCCACACCGGCTGGCCCATCCCGGCGAACGTGCGGGTGCCGCGCTGGACGATCGACACCGGCGCCGCGCCGACGCCGACCACCAGCCGGTGCCGCTTGTCCGCCCCGGCGGTCACCAGCGCGGCGCGGACCTCGTCGTGGGAGCGGCTGAACCCGGCCGAGACGACGCCCTTGTTGACGGCCTCGGTGACCGGAACGGCGTCGACCGGCTCGCCGCCGCCGAAGTCGAGCGGGTGCACCGCGCCGTCGTAGACGCAGAACCGCTGCGGGTTGCCGCCGAGCGGGTACGCCGGCCGGTCCCGCCGCCGCTGGCCGAGGTCGGGCACGGTCACCCGGGTCTGGTTGTGGATCCGCAGTTCGAGCTGGCCGTCCAGCTCCGGCAGCGACCAGGCGAGCTGGTCGACGAACTCCTCCACCCGCCGGTCGTCCGCGTCGACCGGCATGTCGAGGTTGACCTCCCACCGCCCGTCGGCCCCGGTCGCGTTGTTGATCAGCCGGGTGCCGTCGGGCAGCCGGCTCGTGCCTGGCCCCAGCCACTCCGACGGCCCGGCGGTCAGCCACTTGACCACCTCGGTGACCCGCCGCTCGTCGGGCACGGCCAGCGGCAGGTAGCGCTGGTCGGGCACCAGTTGGGTGCGGCCCGTGTTCCAGAAGTAGACGATGTGGGTCTGGTAGTACTGCCGCAGCGCCTGGTCGCTGAGCAGCAGCACGTTCGGCGGCGGGTCGGCGACGTACCAGCCGGTGTCGGGCTTGTCCTCCTGGGCGGCGGCGCGCAGCTCGAAGCGGTATTCCGTCTCGGTGGCCACCGGCGGCATGAGGGTGCCGTCGGCGCGCAGCAGGCCGATCTGCTGCACCCGCAGCGTGACCCGGGTGCCGTCGGTGCTGTCGGTGATGACGGGTGTCTCGCGCAGCCGGACCACCGTGAGGGCCACCTCGCTGGGCTGCTTCTCCTGGATCCGGCTGCGCCCCTCGGGGGCGACGAACTGCTTGACCCGGTAGTAGGCGCGGTCCGCCTCGCCGGCCGCGGCGGAGAGGAAGTTGGTGACGAAGGCCGCGCGGTCGGTGCCGCTGGCGAGCCGGTTCGGCGGCTCGTCCCGGCGGAAGCTCGACGAGCCGGACTTGGCGGCGGTGACCTGCCCGTCCACCCTCACCTCGGACCGCTCGGGGATGCCGCAGCCGGTCGCCCCGGCGAGCAGGAGCGCCCCGGCGAGCAGCCCGGCGAGCCGGCGGCGCGTCACGACCCGACCTCCGCCCGGTCCTCGGCCCCCGCCGCCGGCCCGATGGCCAGGGCGCCGCCGGGGCCGGGGCCGATGGCGAGCAGCCCGCCGGCCCGGGGGCCGCCGAAGGGCAGGGTCGCGTCGGCGGGCACCAGTCGCAGCGGCGACGTGGTCAGCCGGTCGCCGGCCCGGGCCGGCAGGGTGAGCCGGAACTGGGCGCCCTGCCCGGGCGCGCCCCACGCCTCCAGCCAGCCGCCGTGCAGCCGGGCGTCCTCCAGGCTGATGGACAGGCCGAGGCCGGTGCCGCCGGTCTGCCGGGCCCGGGACGGGTCGGCCCGCCAGAACCGGTTGAAGACCAGCTTCTCCTCGCCCGGCTTGAGGCCGACCCCGTGGTCGCGGACGGTGACCGCGACGGCCGCCCGGTCGTGGCCGAGGGTGATCCGGACGGGCTTGCCCTCGCCGTGCTCGACGGCGTTGCCGACCAGGTTGCGCAGCACCCGCTCGACGCGGCGCGGGTCGACCTCGGCGATCACCGGGGCGTCCGGCAGGTCGAGGTCGATGGTCACGCCGACCCGCTCGGCCAGCCCGGCCAGCCGGTCGGCGACCCGGTGCACGACCGGGACCAGGTCGGTCGGCTCGGCGTCGAGCATGGCGAACCCGGCGTCGAACCGGCTGATCTCCAGCAGGTCGGTGAGCAGCTCCTCGAAGCGGTCCAGCTCGGCCTGGAGCAGCTCGGCGCTGCGGGCCACGGCCGGCTCGAACTCGTCGCGCTCGGCGAAGATCAGGTCGGCGGCCATCCGGACGGTGGTCAGCGGGGTGCGCAGCTCGTGCGAGACGTCGGAGGTGAACCGGCGCTGCAACCGGGACATCTCCTCCAGCCGCAGGATCTGCCGTTGCAGGTTGGTCGCCATCTGGTTGAACGAGGCGGCCAGCAGCGCCAGGTCGTCCTCGCCGTTGACCACCATCCGCTGGTCGAGCAGGCCGGCGGAGAGCCGCTGCGCGGTGCGGGCGGCCACCCGCACGGGCGTCACCACCAGCCGGGTCACCAGGGCGGCGAGCAGGCCGAGCAGCAGCACCAGGGCCGCCCCGGTGGCCACCACGGTGGCCCGGGCGTCGGTCGCCGTGGCGTCCTGCCGGGTCAGCGGGACGAGGTAGTAGAGCTCCACCTGGCCGAACCGGGTCGGCACCGGGGAGCCGTACACCAGGTATTTCGTGGTGTCGCCGGTGAGCCGGCCGGTGCGGATCTGGCTGGCGATGTTGCCGTCGGCGACGGTGGCCCGCAGCTCCCGGCTGATCAGCGGGCGGACGTCGACGTCGGGCGAGAAGCGCGGCTCGATGATCCCGGTGTAGTTGTCGGCGGTGATCGCCACCACCACCCCGCTGGTCTGCTGCGGGTCACCGCCGGCCAGGTAGTTGACCGTGCCGTCGATGGTGTCCTGGAGCTGGGCCTCCTGCGCCTGGCTGAACAGGCTGAACTGCTTGGCCGCGTAGTCGCTGCCGCTGCTGAGCCGCAGCCGGACGTCGGTCTCGGCGTTCTCCAGCAGGATGTTGGTGATCTTGTCGGCGATGAGGTAGGCGAACCCGCCCACGAGCAGGCTGGAGGTGACCAGTGTGATGGTCACCACCCGGAGCTGGAGCGAGCGACGCCACGTCTGGTGCAGGCCCGCCAGCAGCCGGGCCACCCGCCCGGACAACACGCGCCACAGCTCCCGCGCGGCGGGTGGCCGGCGGGTGACGGTGGGTGCGGGACCGGGAGGCGGGGAGGTGGTCACAGTGCGACCAAGGCTATCCCGTGCCCGCCTTGTAGCCCACGCCCCGCACCGTCAGGATGATTTCCGGCCGCTCCGGATCCGGCTCGATCTTGGCCCGCAGCCGCTGCACGTGCACGTTGACCAGCCGGGTGTCGGCGGCGTGCCGGTAGCCCCAGACCTGCTCCAGCAGCACCTCGCGGGTGAACACCTGGCGCGGCTTGCGGGCGAGCGCGACCAGCAGGTCGAACTCCAGCGGCGTGAGCTTCACCTCCTCGCCGTTGCGGCTCACCGTGTGCGCCGGCACGTCGATGCTGATCTGGTTGCCGGGCGGGCCGATGGTCAGCAGCTCGGGGGCCACGTCCTCGCCCCGGCGCAGCCGGGCCCGCATCCGGGCCACCAGCTCCTTGGGCTTGAACGGCTTGACCACGTAGTCGTCCGCGCCGGACTCCAGGCCGAGCACCACGTCCACCGTGTCGCTCTTGGCCGTCAGCATCACGATCGGCACACCCGACTCGCCCCGGATCGCCCGGGCCACATCGATGCCGCTCATGCCGGGCAGCATCAGATCGAGCAGGACGATGTCGGGCCGGTTCTCCCGGAACGCGGCCAGCGCCCGTTCCCCGTCGGCGACGAACGAGGGCAGGAAACCCTCGCTGCGCAGGACGATGCCGAGCATCTCGGCGAGCGCGGGGTCGTCGTCGACCACCAGTACCCGGGCTCTCATGGGATCTATACTTCCATCCCCGCTCCGGTCGGTGGGAGCGGCACCGTCCGGGGAGTTGCCGGCGGGCCGCCGACGGGCCGCCCGATCAGCCGAACAGCGCCCGCCCCCAGTGGTCGCCGCCGTCGCGGACGCCGGGCGGGCAGGCGAAGATGCCGCTGGAGACGTGCCGCAGATACTCGTTCATCGCGTCGTTGCGGGCCAGCCGGGTCTGGATGGGGACGAACTGCTTGCGCGGGTCGCGCTGGTAGGCGATGAAGAACAGCCCGGCGTCGAGCCGGCCCAGCCCGTCGGAGCCGTCGACGAAGTTGTAGCCCCGCCGCAGCAGCCGCGCCCCGTCGTTGGCGTCGGGGTGGGCCAGCCGCACGTGCGAGGTCTCGGCGATCACCGGCTGGCCGTCGTCGCCCTTCGCGGCGAAGTCGGGCTCGTCGAACTCGTCGCCCCTGCCCAGCGGCGCGCCGCTGCCCTTGGCCCGGCCGACGATCTGCTCCTGCTCGACGAGCGAGCTGCGGTCCCAGGTCTCGACGAGCATCCGGATCTTCCGGGTGACCAGGTACGACCCGCCGGTCATCCAGTCCGGGCCGTCGCCGGGCTGCACCCACAGGTGCTCGCGCAGCAGCCCGCCGTCCTCGGCCTTGAGGTTGGCCGTGCCGTCCTTGAAGCCGAACAGGTTGCGCGGGGTCGCCTGCCCGGTCGAGGTCGACGAGGTGCGCCCGAACCCGAGCTGCGACCAGCGGACGCTGACCACGCCCATGCCGATGCGGGCCAGGTTGCGGATGGCGTGCACCGCCACCTGGGGGTCGTTGGCGCACGCCTGCACGCAGAGGTCGCCGCCGGAGATCTCGGGCCGCAGCGCGTCCCCGGCGAAGTGCGGCAGGTCGACCAGCGCGGCGGGCCGGCGGTCGGCGAGGCCGAACCGGTCCCGCCCCCGGGCGTCGCGGAACAGCGTCGGCCCGAAGCCGACGGTGAGGGTGAGCTGGGACGGGGGCAGGCCGAGCGCCTCGCCGGTGTCGTCCGGCGGGGCCTCCGGCACGCCGCCGACCGCGCCGATCACCCCGGCGTCCTTCCCGGCGGTCATCCGGGCGGCGGCGGCCGTCCACTCACCGAGCAGCTCGACCAGGCGGGCCCGGTCCTTGGTGACCACGTCGAAGGCGACGAAGTGCAGCCGGTCCTGGGCCGGGGTGGTGATGCCGGCCTGGTGCTCGCCGTGGAAGGGCACCGCGCCGGCCGCCGCGCCCTGGTCGGCCGAGGCGTGCTCGGCCCCGCCGCGGACCAGCGCGCCGGCCCCGGCGGCGACGCCCGCCACCCCGGCGACCCCCGCGCCGGCGAGCGTGATCGCCCGCCGCCGGGACAACTTCGCGCTCATGCGACCACCCTCTCCTGCTCGTCGGCGCGTCCGCCGGGGCCGTACGTCACCGGGCGACGACCGCGGCGACCTTGCTGATCGGCTCGGCCAGCGCGTTGATGCTGTCGGACAGCTCCTTCAGCTCGGCCTTGCTCAGCGCGGTGTGCAGCTTCCAGCCGTCGCCGTCGCGGTGCTTGCCGAGCGCCGTCTCCACGTTGGCGAACTCGGTGTCGAGCTGGGCGACCAGGTCGGGGGCGCGCTGCTCCAGGGCCGGGCGCAGCGCCGCGATGGCGGCCTTCGAGCCCTCCAGGTTGGCGTTGAAGTCCCACAGGTCGGTGTGCGAGTACCGCTCCTCCTCGCCGGTGATCTTGCCGCTGGCGACCTCGTCGAGCAGCGCCTTCGCGCCGTTGGCGAGCTGGAGCGGGGTGAGCTTCTCGGCGTTGGCCCTGGCGACGATCTCCTTGACGTCGGCGAGCAGCCGGTCGGCGATCGGGCCGTCGGAGCTGATGTCGCCGGTGGTCCAGAGGTCCTTCTCGATCCGGTGGAAGCCGGTGAACTCCATGCCCTCCTCGACGACCTCCTCGCGGCCGTCGATCTTCGGGTCGAGGTCGCCGAAGCTCTCCGCCACCGGCTCGATCCGCTCCCAGTAGGTGCGGGCCACCGGATAGAGCGCCTTGGCCTTCGCCACGTCGCCGGCCTTGACGGCGGCGACGAACTCCTCGGTCTTCGTCAGCAACGCGGCGGTCTGGCTGGTCACGTACCGCTGGTAGCTCGCGGTGGCCTCGGCCAGCGCGGCGTCGGGGGCGACGGTCGCGGCGGTGCCGCTGACCTTCAGCGCCCCCCGGATCCCCTTGCCGCTCATCCCGGGCTTGCAGGCCGTCTCGTACGTCCCGGCGGGCAGCTCCACGCGCAGCTCGCGCTTGAGCCCGGGGGCGATGTTCTCGACCTCGCCCATCACCCGGTCCCCGGCGGCGTAGACGTAGAACTCGGTCACCTTCGCGCCGGAGTTCGTCACCTCGAAGACGGTCTGGCCGGCGGCCAGCTCGGTCCGGCCGACCTCGCAGGCGGTGTCGCTCGCCTTGACGGCGATCGGGCCGCCGTCGGCCGTGCCGGCGTCCTTCTCCTGCCCGCCGCAGGCGGCGAGGCCGGTGGTGGCGAGCGCGCCGGCGGCGGCGAGCACCAGGAAGCGGGTGGTACGCATCGGGGTTTCTCCTCGGGATGGTCAGGCGCGCGGCGACGCGGACGCCGTTCCGGTGGGCTCGGTGACGCCGGCGGCAGCCGCCGACGGGGCGGGCGCGGGCGCGCCGGTGGGCGGGGCGGGGCGGCGCAGGAAGAGCGCCAGCACCGGCACCGCGTACGCGACCCAGGCCACGGTCTCCAACACGCTCGGCGCGGGGGTGACGTTGAACATCCCGGCGAGCAGGGCCGCGTACCAGGTGCTCGGGTCGAGCGTCGCGCTGATGTCGAAGGCCAGGTCGTTGAGGCCCGGCAGGACGCCGGCCTCCTGGAAGTCGTGCACGCCGTACTTGAGGATGCCGGCGGCGACCAGGATCAGCAGCGCGCCGGTCCAGGTGAAGAACACCGACAGGTTGATCCGCAGGGCGCTGAAGTAGAGGCCCACGCCGATCGCCACGGCGCTGGCGATGCCGGCGAGCAGGGCCAACAGCGGCCCGCTGTCGCCGGCCGCGCCCTGGGCCGCGGAGTAGAAGATGAGCGCGGTCTCCAGCCCCTCGCGGACCACCGCGAGGAAGGCCATCCCGGCGACCGCGAGCGAGCCGACCGCGAGCGCCTCGGTGAGCCGGCCGCGCAGCTCGCCGGCCATCGTGCGGGCCGCCCGGCGCATCCAGAAGATCATCCAGGTGACGAAGACGACGGCCGCCACCGAGGTGACCGCCTCGAACAGCTCCCGGTCCTCGGAGCGGGCCAGCAGCGAGGTCGAGGTGTACTCGATCAGCCAGCCGACGAGCACCGACAGCGCCACCGCGAGCCCGACGCCGCCCCACACCTGCGGCAGCCGGTCCCGGCGCTGCGACTTGACGAGGAAGGCGACCAGGATGCTGACCACGAGGGTCGCTTCCAGGCCCTCGCGCAGGCCGATCAGGTAGGTGGCGAACATCGGTGCTCCGTGATCGATCAGGTTGCCTCGGTTAACTTAGGGCAGCCATACCTTCCTCCCGCCGGCCCGGCCCCGTCAAGTTGTTCTTCGCCACGTCACCCGCCCGGCCCCGCCCGCCCCGGGATCGCCGCCGGCCCCCGCCGCACGCCCCCACACGCGAAGGGACCGGGCCCGCCGCCGTGCGGCCGACCCGGTCCCTGTCGTGCTGGCTCAGTACCGGTAGTGCTCCGGCTTGAACGGGCCCTCCGGGGAGACGCCCAGGTAGGCCGCCTGCTCCTTGGTCAGCGTGCTCAGCTTCGCGCCGAGCGCGGCCAGGTGCAGCCGGGCGACCTTCTCGTCGAGGTGCTTCGGCAGCACGTAGACGCCGGTCGGGTATTCGTCGGTCTTGGTGAACAGCTCGATCTGGGCGATCGTCTGGTTGGCGAACGAGTTCGACATCACGAAGCTCGGGTGGCCGGTGGCGTTGCCGAGGTTCAGCAGGCGGCCCTCGGAGAGCACGATGATCGCGTGCCCGTCGGCGAACTTCCAGAGGTCGACCTGCGGCTTGATGTTGACCCGCTCGACGTCGGAGCGCTTGGCCAGCCCGGCCATGTCGATCTCGTTGTCGAAGTGGCCAATGTTGCCGACGATGGCCTGGTGCTTCATCCGGGCCATGTGCTCGTTGGTGATGACGTCGAAGCAGCCGGTGGCGGTGATGAAGATGTCGGCCTGCTCGACGACGTCGTCCAGGGTGGAGACCTGGTAGCCGTCCATCGCCGCCTGGAGGGCGCAGATCGGGTCGACCTCGGTCACCACGACCCGCGCGCCCTGGCCGCGCAGCGACTCGGCGCAGCCCTTGCCCACGTCGCCGTAGCCGAGGACGACGGCCATCTTGCCGCCGATCAGCACGTCGGTGGCCCGGTTGATGCCGTCGATCAGCGAGTGACGGCAGCCGTACTTGTTGTCGAACTTGCTCTTGGTCACCGAGTCGTTGACGTTGATGGCCGGGAAGAGCAGCGTGCCGGCGCGGTGCATCTCGTAGAGCCGGTGCACGCCGGTGGTGGTCTCCTCGGTCACGCCCTTGATGCCGGCGGCGATCCGGGTCCACCGCTGCCCGTCCTCGCCGAGCGACCGGTGCAGCACCTCCAGGATGACCGCGTACTCCTCGGAGTCGGCCGACTCCACCGGCGGCACGGCGCCGGCCTTCTCGAACTCGACGCCCTTGTGGACGAGCAGGGTCGCGTCGCCGCCGTCGTCGAGGATCATGTTGGGGCCCTGGCCGTCGGGCCAGTCGAGGACCCGCTCGGTGCACCACCAGTATTCCTGGAGGCTCTCGCCCTTCCAGGCGTAGACCGGAACGCCGGCCGGCGCGTCGGGGGTGCCGTCGGGGCCGACGACGATCGCGGCGGCGGCGTGGTCCTGGGTGGAGAAGATGTTGCACGACGCCCAGCGGACCTGCGCGCCGAGCGCGACCAGGGTCTCGATCAGCACGGCGGTCTGGATCGTCATGTGCAGGGAGCCGGTGATCCGCGCCCCGGCGAGGGGCTGCGCCTGCGCGAACTCGCGGCGGATCGCCATCAGGCCCGGCATCTCGTGCTCGGCGAGCTGGATCTCCTTGCGCCCGAACTCGGCGAGCGACAGATCCGCCACCTTGTAGTCGCCCTCGGCGAGGGTGCTCGGCCGGGCCTCGGACGGCGTGCCGGGTTGGGCCGCCGGGAGGGTGCTGGTCATGGAAGCTCCTGTCGAACGAACGAAGTGCTGCGCGACCCTCCACCTTACGCGCGGAGACGGACAGCGCACGGGGCGGTCGGTCGCGAGCGGACTGTCCGCCCACGGTCCGGCCGCCCCGTGCATCCCCCCGGTTTGGTTCCCCGCGCGCCACCGGACCTTCGTCGCGGTGACGCTGCGCACTTAGAAAGTTACACCGAGCCAGCACGCCGTCAAGCTATTTCGGGAATTCCCGATTTGTGTCGGCCGGCTCCGCCCGCCCGGTCCCCACCCACCGGCCACCTCGGCCGCCCCGCACGGGCAGGTCGAACGAGCGGAAAACACGCCGGTCCAAGCGGAACCCAAGCCCGGCTTTAGCCGGACCCGAGGGCGCCCCGGTCCAACCCGCTGGTCGCCACGTACGCCTCGCCCTCGCCGTCGAGGACGAGCGGGCCCGCGTCGGCGGGACCGACCGCGGCCTGCCCCGGCGCGAGGGCCACCGCACCCGTCCCGTCGTCGGCCAGGACCTTCCCGGCGCGGCAGAACACCACGCGGGGCCCCGGCACCGCGAGCCGCACCGGCGCGCCGGCCAGCACCGCCCGGTGCAGCGCGAAGTCGTCGACCGGCACCGGCCAGCGCACCACCTGGGGCGCCACCTGCTCCGGGGCCACCAGCGGGTCGTCGAGCACCTCGAAGCGCAACACCCGCAGCAGCTCGTCGACGTCCACCCGCTTCGGGGTCAGGCCGCCCCGCAGCACGTTGTCGCTGGCCGCCATGATCTCCACACCGGTGCCCCGCAGGTAGGCGTGCAGGTTGCCGGCCGGCATCCAGATCGCCTCCCCCGGCGCGAGCCGCACGTGGTGCAGCAGCAGCGCCACCAGCACCCCCGGGTCGCCCGGATACCGGGTGGCCAGGGCCCGCGCCAGCGCCGCGTCCGGCCCGGCGGCCTCCGCCGCCAGCACGGCCCCCACCAGCCCCGCCCGCTCGGCCTCCGGCCAGCTCAGCAGCAGCCGGACGGCCTCCCGCAGCCCCGCCGTGCCCTCGCGCAGCGCCGCCACCACCGGTTCCAGCGCCCGTACGCCGAACGCGGCCAGCGCCGCCGCCGACACCGCCGGGTCGCGGAAGCCGCACAGCGCCGCGAACGGCGTGAGCGCGACCAGCAGCTCGGGCTTGTGGTGCGGGTCGGCGTAGTTGCGCTCCCCCGCCGGCCGCGCCGCGTCGGCCGCGTACCCGGCGCGGGCCTGCTCCGCGTCGGGGTGCGCCTGCAGGCTCAGCGGGGCGTCGGCGGCGAGCACCTTGAGCAGGAACGGCAGCCGGGGGCCGAACCGCCGCACCGACCGCTCGCCGAGCCAGCGCCCCGGCTCGGCGGCCAGCACGTCGAGCAGGCTCACCGGCTCGCCGTCGCGCTGCACGCTGGCCGGCGCGCCCGGGTGGGCGCCCAGCCACAGCTCCGCCTCCGGCCCGGGGCTGGGCACGGGCCGCCCCTGCAACCCGGCGATCGCCGAGCGCGAACCCCAGGCGTAGTCCCGGATCGGACCGTGCAGCGGCTCCATGGTCAGCCCCCGGCGGGCGATTCGTCCGCGCCGGCCACCGCCGCCTGCGGCGCGACGGCCTCCGGCGTGGCGACGGCGGTCTGCGCGGCGGCGCCGGTGCCGGCCCGCTGCGCGGTGGCGGACCAGATGTCCGGCTCCAGGTAGATCACCCGGGCGACCGGGACGGCCGCGCGGATCCGCGCCTCGACGGCGTTGATCCCCCGGGCCAGCTCCTCGGCGCTCTCGCACGCCGGCACCGCGATCTTCGCGGCCACCAGCAGCTCCTCCGGGCCCAGGTAGAGCGTCTTCATGTGGATGATCCGCTCCACCTCCGGGCCGTCGGTGACGGCCCGTTCGATGGTCGCCACGTCGGTCGGCTCCGCGCCCTCGCCGAGCAGCAGGCTCTTGGTCTCGATCGCCAGGGTGACGGCGATGACCACCAGCAGGACGCCGATCATCGCCGTGCCGGCCGCGTCCCACATGCCGTTGCCGGTGATCAGGGTCATCCCGACGCCGAACAGGGCGAAGACCAGACCGACCAGCGCGCCGAAGTCCTCCAGCAGCACCACCGGCAGCTCGGGGGCCTTGGACCGGCGGATGAACCGCACCCAGGACTGGTTGCCCCGGATGAGGTTGGACTCCACGATCGCCGTGCGGAAGGAGAAGCTCTCCATCACGATCGCCGCCACCAGCACGACGACCGGCACCCAGTGCCAGCTCTCGATCGGGTGCGGGTCGGCGGCCTTGTGCCACGCCTCGTAGAGCGCGAACAGGCCGCCGACGCTGAACAGCACGATGGCCACGATGAACGCGTAGACGTAGCGCTCCCGGCCGTACCCGAACGGATGCTGCGGGGTGGCCTCGCGCTTGGCCCGCCGGCCGCCGAGCAGCAGCAGGCCCTGGTTGCCCGAGTCGGCCACCGAGTGGATCGACTCGGCGAGCATCGACGAGGAGCCCGTCAACAGGAACGCGATGAACTTCGTGACCGCGATGCCGACGTTGGCCAGCAGGGCCGCGACGATCGCCCTCGTACCGCCGTTGGCGCTCACACCGCTCCCCGTTCGATGCCGCACGTGCTCACTGGTTTGCCAGCTCCTTCATCTCGGTGATGGCCGGAACCGCCATCGGGTCCAGCCCGTGTGCCAGGGCGAGGTAGACGGAGGCGAAGTCGGGCACCGCCACCAGCGAGGCGAGCCGCTCCAGCGCGGAGCCGCCCTCGGCCGTCACCACGTCGCAGCGGACCCCGCGCCGCTCGGCGAGCGTCTGCACGGCGTCGGCCCGCCGCTCCTCGACCGCCAGCGGCTCGTCGGCGTCGTCCTCGGCGTTGAGCCCGCCGTCGCGCAGCAGCACCAGCCGCAGCCGGGTGCCGCCGTCGGCGGACTCGCCCGGGTCGGCGAAGATGTCCCGCTCCCCCTCGGCCAGCCCGCCGAACACGCCGTCGAGCAGGCCGACGCGGCCCCGCCCGGCCTCGCCGAGCGCCCCGCTGACCACCGGGTAGCGGGCGTTGGCCGACAGGGTGTCGCCGAACCGGCGGGCCGCGACGGTCGCCAGCGGCGACGAGCCCCAGACGATCGGCACCGAGCCGGCCAGCCCCAGGGCCAGCGACTTCGCCGGGTTGACGAAGGACTCGGCCGTGGAGCGGCAGCGGTCGGCGTCGGCGTCGAGCCGCGCCGCCGTCTCCGCGAGATCCGCCTCGTTGACCTTCACGAGCCCGAGCGTACGGGCGGCGAGCAGAACCGGCACGGTGAGCGCCCACAGGCTGGCCCGGGCCGGGGCGCGGCGGGGCACCGGGATGAACGGCGCGCGGGCCCGCTCGGCCACCGACTGCAACTGCGAGTCGGGCGCGCCGACGGCGACCAGGCGGGCCCCCCGGCGGTGGGCGGCCTCGGCCGCGCCGAGCGCCTCCGGGCTGCGGCCGGAGGCGCTGACCGCGATCACCACGTCGGCCGCGCCCACCCAGCCGGGCACACCGGCGCTGCGGTGCGGGATGACCGGCACCGGGCAGCGCGGCCCGGCGACCGTGGCCAGCACGTCCCCGGTACGCCCGGCGGTGCCGATGCCGGCGATGACGACCGCCCGGGGGCGGCCCTCGTCGGCGAGCACGGTGAGGTTGGCCTCCGCCGCCAGGGCGGCGGACTCCCGCACCTGCGCCCCGGCCGAGGCCATGAACCGCAGCATGCCGCCCGGGTCGTGCTCGGCGAGGGCGTCCGGGTTGTCGAGCAGGGCCTCGTCGGCGTGCCGGTGCCCGCTGACCCCGGCCGTCCCCTCCATCACGACTGCTGCGCGGGTCCGCCGCGCGCCTCGTCGAGCAGCAGCACCGGCACGTCGTCGCGCACCTCGAAGATCCGCCCGCACTCGGTGCAGGTCAGCGTCTGCGCCCCCGCGTCGTAGTCGAGCGGGGCGTGGTGTGTGTCCGGACAGGCGAGGATCTCGAGCAACTGCGGGTCCAGGGCCACGGTGCGGCTCCTTCCACGGGTGCGTAGGCGGCGGTCGGCGGTGCCGGCCGGCGCAGGGGATCTTATCGGCGAACCCGGTCGAGCACCTCGTCGCGGAGGGAGATCATCCGTTCCTCGGTCGGTGCCTCGACGTTCAGCCGCAGCAGCGGCTCGGTGTTGCTGGCGCGCAGATTGAACCAGGCGCCGTCGGGGAAGCTCAGGGTCAGCCCGTCCAGCTCGTCGACCGCCGCCTCCGGGTACGCGGCCCGCACCTGGGCGATGCTCTCCGCCTGGTCGGCCACCGTGGAGTTGATCTCGCCCGAGGCGACGTAGCGCTCGTACTCGCGGGCCAGCTCGGACAGGGGCAGGGCCTGGCCGCCGAGCGCCGCGAGCGCGTGCATGGCGGCCAGCATGCCGGTGTCGGCGAACCAGAACTCGCGGAAGTAGTAGTGGGCGGAGTGCTCACCGCCGAAGACGGCGTTGGTGCGGGCCATCTCGGCCTTGATGAACGAGTGGCCGACCCGGGTCACCACCGGCTCGCCGCCGTGCTCGCGGATGATCTCCGGCACGGCGCGCGAGGTGATCGGGTTGTGGATCACCGTGGAGCCGGGGTGCTTGGCCAGCTCGCGGACCGCCACCAGGGCGGTGATCGCCGACGGGGAGACCGGCTCGCCGCGCTCGTCGACCACGAAGCAGCGGTCGGCGTCGCCGTCGAACGCCAGGCCCAGGTCGGCGTCGTGCGCGCGGACGGCCCGCTGGAGGTCGACCAGGTTGGCCGGGTCCAGCGGGTTGGCCTCGTGGTTGGGGAAGGTGCCGTCGAGCTCGAAGTAGAGCGGCACGATCTCCAGCGGCAGCGCGGGCAGCACGGCGTCGCCGAGGACGCTGGGCACCGTCCAGCCGCCCATCCCGTTGCCCGCGTCGACCACGACCTTCAGCGGCCGGATGCCGGACAGGTCGACCAGCTTGCGCAGGTGGGCCGCGTATTCCGGGCGCAGGTCGCGCCGCTGCGTCGGCCGGGTCGGCACGCCGGCCGGCCGGGCGGCCCCGGAGTCGAGCAGGGCCTGCGCCCGGTCCCGGATCTCGGCCAGCCCGCTGTCCTGGCCGATCGGGCGGGCGCCGGCCCGGCACATCTTGATCCCGTTGTACTGCGCCGGGTTGTGGCTGGCGGTGAACATCGCCCCGGGCAGCCCGAGGGTGCCGGAGGCGTAGTAGAGCATGTCGGTGGAGGCCAGCCCCAGCTCGATCACCGAGCGCCCCTCGGCCCGGACGCCCGCGGCGAACGCCTCCGCCAGGCCCGGCCCGCTGGCCCGCATGTCGTGCGCGATCACCACGGCGTCGCCTGGCTCGCCGGCGGCGGCGAGCACCTGCCCGAAGGCGGCCCCGAGCGCCTCGGCGACGCGTTCGTCCCATTGGTCCGGCACCGTCCCACGGACGTCGTACGCCTTCACGATCCGGGACAGATCAGACACGCGCTTCGCTCCTTCGCCGCAGGTCGCCAACGGCCTGAGCGTATCGGAGCACCGGGGGGCGGCCGGCCTCAGCCGGGCAGGCGCGGCATGATCGTCGTCGCGTCGCCCCCACCGGCGGGCGCGGGCGGCTCGCCCGGCCCCGCCGCGTCGCCCCCGGCGGGTGGCGGCGCGCCGCCGTAGACCCCGCCGGTGGGCGGCGGCGCGGCCGGCGAGCCGTAGACCCCGCCGGACGGCGGCGCGGCCGGTCGGCCGTACACCCCGGGGGCCGGTGGCGTCCGGCCCGGCGCGGGCGTCGCGGGCGTCGCCGAGCGGTAGGTGGTGCCGCCGGGGTTGCGCGGCAACGGGACGCCGGGGAGGGCGTCGGCGTCGTCGGCCGGCTCCCGGTCGGCCCGCGACCGGCGCACCAGCAGCACGATCAGGCCGACGCCCAGCACGACAAGGCCGACGCCGAAGAGCATGATCCAGGACAGCCCGCCGGAGCCCTCCTCGGCCGCGGCCACGGTGCCGGCCCCGCCGGCCTCGGCGGCGACGGCGGCCAGGGTCGGCTCCCCGGCCGTCGGGGCGTCGGTCGTGGGCTCCGCCGTCGGGCTCGGGCTGGGGCTCGGCGACCGCGACGGGCTGCGGCTCGGGGTGGGCGACGGCGTCGCCGCCTGCGGCCCGACCACCCGGGACGCGACGGCCCCCCGGCCGATGGCCCGGCCCCGCCCGTCGACCGCCTCGCCGACCACCGTGAGCCGGCCGCCCGGCGCCCCCGCCGCGAACGTCAGCCGGTAGCGCATCGTGACGCCCTTGCCCTTGCACAGGGTCGGGTTCGTCGGGGCGGACCGGCCTGTGGTGACCGCTCCCCCGCCGCCAGAGACCGGCACCGGGACCCAACGGCCCCCGAGGCTCACCTGCGCGGTGACCTGGTTGGCGGCGAGACCGGCGAGGCTCAGGCCCAGCCCGGTGCGCAGCACCACGCAGCCCTCGGTGCGCTTGCGCACCTCGACGTTGACCGCGCCGGGCGAGCCGCCCGGCCGGAAGCTGTCGGTGGCGCGTACCCGCACCGAGTCGCCCTCGGCCAGGGCCGGCGACGCCCCGGCGGCCACCAGGCCGCCCAGCATCACGCAGACCGCCGCGAGCCGCGTCGCGTGCCGACGTAGCGCCATGATCACCGCCGTTTCTCCCGTCCGGGTCCGCGGGCCAGGTTACTACCGGCCGCCGATCGCGGCTCGACGCGGAAAGGAGGGGCCCCTTGTTAACGCCTGCGGTAGAGAAGGGTCCCCTTCTCACCCGCCGCTGCGGCCCGCGAGCGCGGCGCGGCAGAGCCGGTCGGCGGCGCGGGTGGTCTCGGGCAGCCGGTAACGCGGCGTCAGCGCGAGCACCCGGGCGCACGCGTTCTCCAGCCCCATCCGGTGCCCGACGCTGACGAAGACCGGCTTCACGCCGTCCCGGGTGCGCAGCACGCGGCCCACCACCTCCCCGCCGTCGCACAGCGGGGACCAGGCGCCACGCGCGGCGCCCGGCGGCTCCCAGCGGCCCACCAGCGGCGTCTTGCCGACGCCGATCGCCGGCAGGCCGGTCACCACGCCCAGGTGGCAGGCGAGCCCGAACCGGCGCGGGTGGGCCAGCCCGTGCCCGTCGCAGACCAGCAGCTCCGGGCGGACGGTCAGCAGGCCCAACGCCGCCAGCAGGGCGGGCAGCTCCCGGAAGGCGAACAGCCGGGGGACGTACGGGAAGGCGGGCCGGCCCACGCTCACCGCCTGGTCCACCACGGCCAGCGTCCGGGCGTCCAGCACGGTGACGGCCGCCGCGAGCCGGTCGCCGCACTCGGCGTACGCGACGTCGAGCCCCGCCACGGTCGCGGGCGCGGCGGGCCCCGGCGCGGTCAGGTCCACCAGCGGCCGCAGCCGGTCCTGCACGGCGAGCGCCTCGGCCTCGGTCCGGGGCGGCGGGGCGGCGACCGGGGTGTCCACCCGGTGATCGTAGGCGGCGGCCTACGGCCCTCGGCCCGGCGTGCCGACCGGCCGCCGCGCGACACACCCGTCCGGTCCAGCCCGTCCTTTCGCACACCTGTCGGGTAATTTCTTCTGGTCCGACAACCGGTCACCGACAGGAGAAGCTCCGCGCATGGGCAAGAAGACGATCCACGTCTCCGACTTCAGCGGCACCGTTCTGCAGCCGGACGACGAGGTGGTCCGCGTCGTGGTGCTGGAGCACCCCGACCTGGTCGCGGGGCCCGTGCAGCTGGACGCCACCGCGACCGAGGTGGAGAGCATCGACGACGCGGCCCTGGACGTCGCGGTGGTCGAGGTCCACGACCGGCACGGCGGCGGCGAGCCCCGCCGGGTGGTGCTGACGGCCAGCGAGTTCGACGCGATGGCCACCGACGTGCCGATGGCCCAGTTGCTGAAGACCGCCGAGCGGGTGCGGCCCCCGAAGGCCCGCAAGGGCGCCGAGAAGGTCGACTACGGCACCATCGAGCACGCCGGCAAGCCGCACCGGGGGCGGGTCACCGAGGAGGAGGCCCGGCTGGTCCGGGAGCAGCTCGACGAGGTGAACAAGCGGCTCGCCGACGCCGGCATCCGGCAGGTCGACCCGGCCGACCCGGAGCACGCGGCCCGCTACGGGTTCCCCGCCGCCGACTGACCGCCGTCCCGACGTCGGGCACGCGCCCCCGTGGCGCGTGCCCGACGCGGTTCAGGCCCGCTTGCGGGCGAGCTCGGCCAGCGCGCCCTCCACGGCGGACTCCAGGGCGTCCTTCTCCAGGCCGAGCCCGCCGAGCACGCCGTCACCGCCCTCCTCCTCCAGCAGGGCGAGCAGGATGTGCTCGGTGCCGACGTAGTTGTGTCCCATGCGCAGGGCCTCCCGGAACGTCAGCTCCAGGACCTTCTTGGCCCGCGCGTCGAAGGGGATCAGCTCCGGGACCCGGTCGGCCTTCGCCGGCAGGGCCGCGGTGGCGGCCTCCCGGACCCGCTCCAGGGGTACGCCCCGGGCCACGATCAGCGCGGCGGCCAGCCCCTCCGGCTCGGCGAGCAGGCCGAGCACGACGTGCCCCGGGGTGATCTCGGCGTGGCCCGCCGCCCGCGCCTCCTCCTGCGCGGCCAGCACCACGTTGCGGGCGCGCGGGGTGAACCGGCCGAACCCGGCGCTCGGGTCGAGCGTGGCGGCGGTCTCCGCTTTGGCGGCGGAGCGTTTCTGGGCGGCCTGCTTGCTGACCCCCATGCTGCGGCCGATCTCCGTCCAGGACGCGCCGGAGCGGCGGGCCTGGTCGACGAAGTGGCCGATGAGGTGGTCGGCGACGTCGCCGAGGTGGTCGGCGGCCACGACCGCGTCGGCGAGCTGGTCGAGCACGTCGGGGCGGGCCTTCTTGATCCCCGCGATGAGGTCGTCGAGCCGGACCGGATTGGGAAGCTGGGCGTATTCCGTCATGCGTCAACCATAAGTTGACGCACCTCGGATCGTCAACCCTGGGTTGACGATCACGCCGCCACGAGCGCGGTCTGGATCACCTGCTGCCCCTCCCGGCGGCGGACCAGCACCCCCCGGCCCGGCGGCAGCGGACGCAGGCGCAGGCTCCCGAGGATCGCGCCCTCCCCCCGGTCGCCCGACATCAGCAGCCCGGCCGAGCCCAGCTCGCGCAGGGTCTGCAGCACCGGCTCGTAGATCGCCCGCCCCGCCCCGCCGCTCCGCCGGGCCAGCACCACGTGCAGGCCGACGTCCCCCGCCACCGGCAGCAGCTCCCGCAGGGCGTGCAGCGGGTTGGTGCCGCCCGCCGCCATGAGGTCGTAGTCGTCCACCAGGACGTACAGCTCCGGGCCCTGCCACCAGCTCCGTTCGCGTAGCTGCTGCGGGCTGACGTCCGGGCCCGGGAGCCGCTCGTGTAGGACGCCACGGATCTCCGCGACCGTCTGGGCGAAGGACTGCTCCGAGGGCGCGTAGTCGAGCAGGTGCTCCCCCTCGACCGCGCCGAGCAGGCCCCGCCGGTAGTCGGCGAGCACCAGCCGCGCCTCGGCCGGGGAGTAGCGCGCGACGACCTGCCGGGCGACGAGCCGGAGCAGGTTCGTCTTGCCGCACTCGGCGTCGCCGAAGACGACCAGGTGCGGGTCGGCCGCCGGGTCGAGCACCACCGGGCCCAGCGTCGCCTCGTCCAGCCCGATCGGCAGGCCCCGCTCCCCGGCGGGGCACGCGCGGTCCAGCTCGGCGACCGTCAGCCGCAACGGCAGCAGCCGCACCGGCGGCGCCGCCTCCCCCGGCCACGCCGCGGCCACCCCCGCCACCAGCTCGGCCGTCGCCTCCGCCAGGTCGGCGACGCCGTCGCGGCCGTCGACGCGCGGCAGGGCGGCCAGGAAGTGCGCCCGGTCGCCCGCGAGGCCGCGTCCCGGGGACCGCTCCGGGACGTTCGCCGCCGCCCGCCGGCCCATCTCCGACTCGTACGGGTCGGCGAGGCGCAGCTCCAGCCGGGTGTCGAGGCGGTCCCGCAGGCCGGGCCGGAAGTCGGCCCAGCGGCCGGCGGTGACCAGCAGGTGCACCCCGTAGGTCAGCCCGCGGGCGGCGACGTCGGCGACGGCCTCCTCCAGCTCCTCGTGCTCCCGCCGCAGGGTCGGCCAGCCGTCGACCACGAGGAACACGTCGCCGAACGGGTCGTCGGCGTGCGCGCCCTCGGCGCGCAGGCGGCGGTAGGCCGCCATGGACTCGATCCCCAGCTCCGCGAACCGGTCCTCGCGCCGGTCGAGGATCCCCACCACCTCGGCGATGGTCCGGCCCACCGCCTCGACGTCGCGCCGCCCGGCCACCCCGGACACGTGCGGCAACCCGGCGAGGACGCCCAGCCGCCCGCCGCCGAAGTCGAGGCAGAAGAACTGCACCTCCCGGGGGCTGTGGGTCAGGGCCAGCGCGGCCACCAGCGTCTGCACCAGCGTGCTCTTGCCGGCCAGCGGCGCGCCCACCACCGCGACGTGCCCGCCCACGCCGGCCAGCTCCACCGTCAGCGGGTCTCGGCGCTGTTCGTACGGGCGGTCGACGATCCCGACGGGCACGGCGAGGAACCCCGGCAGGTCGGCCGGCGGCCCGGCGGCGCTCGGGTCGACCGGCGGCAGCAGCCCACCCAGGGTGGGCGAGGCGTCCAGCGGCGGCAACCAGACCTGCCGCGCCCGGGGCCCGGCGGCGCGCAGCCGGCCCACCACGACGTCGACGAGGCTGTGCCCGGCCAGGTCGGGCGGCGGCGGCTCCGCGTAGCCGGTGCGCAGGCCCACCGGCCCCGAGACGTACGCCGCCCGGAACCGGACCGGATCACCCGACCCGGCGCGCAGATAGCCGCTCCCGGGGGCCGACGGCAACCCGTACGCGTCGGGCACCCCGATCACCAGCCGGCTCTCCTGCGCCGTGAACGTCCGCAGGGCGATCCGGTACGACAGGTAGGTCTCCAGCCCGCGCAGCCGGCTCTCCTCGACCCGCTGGCCGGCCAGCAGCAGGTGCACGCCCAGCGCGCGGCCGACCCGGCCGATCCGGGCGAACAGCTCGCCCAGGTCCGGCTGGACGGTGAGCAGGTCGGCGAACTCGTCGCAGACGACCAGCAGCACCGGCAGCTCGACCAGCTCCGCGCCGGCCGCCCTGGCCTGCTCGTACGCCCACCAGTTCGGCAGCGTGCCGGCGGACCGCAGCAGCTCCTGCCGGCGGGCCAGTTCGCCGCCGAGCGCGTCCCGCAGCCGGTCGGCCAGGGCCGGGTCCTCGGCGAGGTTGACGACGTGCCCGGCGACGTGCGGCAGGCCGTCCAGCCCGGCGAAGGCCGCGCCGCCCTTGAAGTCGACCAGCAGCACGCTGAACCGGGCGACGGAGTGCCGGGCCGCGAGCCCGAGCACGACCGCCCGCACGAGTTCGCCCTTGCCCGAGCCGGGCGCGCCGACCAGCACCCCGTGCGGGCCCATCCCGTCCCGGGCGGACTCCTTCAGGTCTAGCAGCACCGGCCGGCCGTCCTCCGCCACCCCGATGGGCAGCCGCAGGAAGTCCGGGCCGAGCGGCTCGTCGGCCCCCGCGAAGTCGCCCAGCGCCGCGTAGTCCGCCACGCCGACCAGCGCCAGCGCCTCGTCCGTGTGCCCGGAGAACGGCACCCGCACCCGCCGGCCGGCGACGACCTCCTCGGGCTCCCGCGCGCTCGACCACGCCTGCGCGATCAGCGACACCATGAGCCCCGCCTCGTCCACCGCGCCGGGAGCCTCGGTCTCCGGATCGGCGTCGCTGACCGTCAGGTCCGGCAGGGCGATGCGGAAGGTGCGCCGGCCGTGGATCGCCCAGCCCGGCAGGTTCGCCGGCAGCCGCCCCGCCAGGTCGGGGCTGACCCGCGACTCCTGCGGCTGGGACAGCCGGGTCTCGATCCTGGCCTGCGGCAGCTCCAGCAGCTCCTCCGGGATCGCCCGCCAGCTGCGCTCGACGACGGCGACGTGCACGCCGTACCCCAGGCCCTTGTTGGCCAGGTCGACCACCCGGGTGGTGAAGTCCGGCAGCAGGGCGGCGAAGTCCTGCCAGCGGTCGACCACCAGGAACAAGTCCGGGTACGGCCCGCCGTCCAGGGTGGCGCGCCGGGCGCGCAGGCTCGTCGGCGACTCCAGCTCGTAGCGGCGGAACAGCTTCTTGCGGGCGAGGACGTCCCGCTCCAGCCGGTCCAGCAGGGCGTCGACCTCGGCGACCTCGTCGTCGCCGACGACCTCGCGCACGTGCGGCAGGCGGCGCATCGGGCCCAGCCAGTTCCCGCCGGACTCCAGGCAGTGGAAGGCCACCTCCTGGTCGGAGTGGGTCAGCGCCAGCCCGCCGACGATGGTGCGCAGCAGCGTGGTCTTGCCGGTCCCGGCCCGCCCCACCACCAGCAGGTGCCCCTCGGACGAGGCGAGGTCGAGCCAGAGCGGCTCGCCGGCCGGCTGGTCGAGCCGGTGGGCCTGGCCGACCGGCACCTTGAGCAGACCACGCCGCCGCCAGTCGACCGCGCAGAGCCGCACGTCGTCGGTCGGCTCCAACGGCCCGAGCAGGTCGCCGAGGCGCAGGTCCCGGTGGTCGCGGCGCTGGCGCTGACGGTGGTGGCCCTCCCGCGACAGCGCAATGTGGATCTCGTCACTGACCTGCCCGAACTGCGACGGCGACTGCGACGTCGTGCGCCTGGGCAGCTCCGTCCGGACATACCGCCACAGGTCGTCCGGGGTGATCCGGCCCTGGCCCGTGAGGTCGGCGGCGCCCGTGCTGAGCCCCTGGATGACCGTCTCGGTGAACGCCGAGCGCAGCCGAGGTGCGGCCCCCGACGCCGGGCGGCCGTCGTCGGCGCGCTCCACCGAGTTGGTGGCGGTGATCACGTACCGGCCGTACCCGGTCTTCAGCTCACCGTCGATGGCCAGGTCGTCGGTGGTCTTCAGGCCCTGCCCCTCGAACGCCCCGCTGTAGCAGCAGTCGAGCAGGAGCACGAAGCTCGCCGCGTCCGACTCGTCGAGCAGCTCGCGGACGAACGACGCCGACACCGCCGTGGACGAGAGCCGGTCGACCTCCGTGTTCGACACCGCCAGGTGCAGCCGGCCCCGCTTGCTGCTGCGCACCCCGTGACCGGAGAAGTAGAGCAGGACCAGGTCCTCCGGGCCGGCCACGCGCAGCATCGACTCCATGGCCCGCTCGATCGAGCTCTTCGACTCGTTCTCCAGCAGCACGGTCTGGTCGAACGCGCCGATGTCCGCGTCGGCGAGCAGGCTCAGCAGGTCCCGCGCCTCCTCCCGGGGCGCGTAGAGGTCGCTCAGCGCCTCGTCGACGTACCGGTCGTTGGCGATCAGCAGGGCGCGGCGCTGTCCCACGGTCAGCCCCCGGCGGCGGCACCGCCGCTCGTCCCCGCCGGCGGCAGCGCGCCCGGCTCGGCGGGCGGGAGCGGCGGCGGGCCCGGCTCGGCGGCCGGGGGCGGGTCGGCCAGCAGCGCGACGAGCTGGGCGACGAGCGCGTCGTCGACCTTCGTCGCCCCGGTGACCACCAACTCCCGGTCACCCCGGCGCAGCCGGACCGACCGGGCCTTGATCCGGTCGGCGTAGGCCACCGCGATCACCGCGATCGTGCGCATGGTGGCGGCCGAGAAGAGGCCGCCGACGGCCAGCATCCCCAACTCCCAGGCTTGCTGCGACTTGCCGTGGGTGGTCGCGGGCGACTGGGCGTACGCGACGCGCAGCCCCCGCACGGACCGCAGGTCGTCGGCGAGCCCGCCGGTGAGCTGGTCGACCCGGTCGGCGGAGACCGCCGCGGCCGGCTCCACGAGCAGCCGAAGCTCCGACATGCGCACCTCCGTCAGACGGGCGGGACGTCCACATTCAACACCACCGACACCAGTCCGGTGGGCCCGTGCCACCCGGGGCGGACCCCGGCCCGGCGCGCCCGGATAGGGTCGGCCCATGCGGCTGCACGTGGGATGCGCGATGTGGGCGCACCGGTCGTGGCAGGGGCGCTTCCTGGCGCACCCGTCGCCCGCCCAGGAGCGCCTGCGGCACTACGCCGGCTGGTGCGACGCGGTCGAGGGGAACACGACGTTCTACGCGACGCCGAGCCGGGACACCGTGGCGTCGTGGGCGCGGCAGACCGGGCCGGACTTCCGGTTCGTGGTCAAGCTGCCCCGGCTCGTCACCCACGACCGCCGCCTCGCCGACGCCGACGCCGAACTCCGCGCGTTCCTCGACGCGATCGAGCCGCTCGGGCCCCGGGCCCACGCGCTCTGGGTCCAGTTGCCGGGCTCGTTCGCCCCCGCCGACGTGCCCGCGCTGGCCCGTTTCCTGCGGCGGCTCCCGGCGGCCCACCGGCAGGCCGTGGAGGTGCGTCATCCCGCGTTCTTCGCCGACGCCCACGCGGCGCGGCTGCTCGAGGAGGCGCTCGCCGTCACCGACGCCGAGTGGATCCCGTTCGACACCACCGCGTTCTTCGCGAGCCCGCCGACCAGCGACGCGGAGCGGGAGGCGTGGACGCGGAAGCCGCGCCTGCCGCTGCGGACCCGGGCGCTGACCGACCGGCCGATCGTCCGGTACCTCGGCCGCGACGACCCCGGGCGGACGGTCGAGGGCTGGCGGCGCTGGGTCGACGTGGTCGCCGGCTGGCTGCGCGAGGGCCGCTCGCCCACCGTGTTCGTGCACACCCCGGACAACGCCGACGCGCCGGCGCTCGCCCGCCGGTTCCACGACGAGGTGCGCGCCCGGGTGCCCGGCCTCGGGGCGCTGCCCGAGCCGGTGCCGGTCGAGCCCCTCACCCTCTTCTGATTACCGGGGCCGCCCCCGGACGAGAGCCGGCGGGGCCGCCCGGACGCGCCGGGCGGCCCCACCGCTGCCGCTCAGTGCCCGGTGGGGGTGAGCTTGATCAGCTCCCAGCCGCCCTCCGGAACGTCGTCGGTCGGGTCGGTACGCAGGTTCATCGGGTTGGCCATCCCGAGGTACAGGGTCGAGCCGTCGGCGACCATGGTGCGGAAGCCGTAGTTGAGGTAGTTGCCCATCCCCTTCGTGTCGACCGCGGTGGCGGGCCGCAGGCTCGACTCGAACACGTACAGGTCGCCGCCGTAGAGCTCGGGGTCGATCTCGATCGGGTCCAGGTCGTCGCTCAGCCCGCGCGCCGCGTTGGCGAAGCCCATCTGCCGCGCGGCCTCGGGCAGCAGGTCCTTCGCGAGGTAGCTCCAGTCCATCGTGCCGACGAAGAGCCGCCCGCCGGCGACGGCCATGGTCCAGGTGTAGTTGGTGTAGACGTTGCCGAACCCGCTGTGGCCGTACTTCGGCTTGTAGCCGGTGGGGGTCCACTTCCAGGCGCCCGCGCCCTCGTTCGCCGTCGGGTCGTACGCCGGCAGCACCCGCTCCCCGTAGAGCAGCTCCACCTTCTCCCGGTCGGTGTCGAACCGCTTGCCCCGGAAGATGCTCACCGGGCGCTGGGTGTTCTCCAGCATCGTCCGCGCCGCGGTCTCGTCGGCCGGCGGGTACAGGTCGGCGACCACGCTCGTCGACTTCATCGGGACGTGCATCGTCCCCCAGTAGAGGTAGCCCTGGTAGGACATCAGCGCACCGAGGCCGTACGTGCCGGCGATGACCGGGTCCGGCTCGTAGGACGCCGCGCTCCAGACCTGCTTCCAGCCGACGGTGTCCTCCTCCGTCAGGCCGGGCGCGCCGTCGGCCAGCGGCGGGCTCATCCAGACGCCGGCGACGGCGGGGTTGGGCTCGTCGGCCGGCGTGACGCCGGGACGGCCCCAGCCGGTGCGGGCCGTCGAACGCGCGGCGAGCGACCCGCCGGTCGCCGCCGACCAGGTGCTGACGAAGACCCGGCCGTCGTGCTCCGTCAGGTCGGCGATCTGGGCGGGCAGCTTGCCGACCTCGACGAAGTTGAACGGGTTGGTCCGGTCGCCGGCCCAGCGCAGCATGTACCCGCCGTCACGGCCGTTGGCGCCGACCCCGACGCCCGCGTAGAGGACGTCGCCGGCCACGAGGAAGTGGCGGATGTTGCCGTACTTGGTGAAGTTGGCCGACCCGAGGTAATCGCCGGTCGCCGTGTCGAACGCGAACATGTTGACCGTCTGGCCGAGGGCCGGCCCGGCGAGCAGGACGACGCCCTGGTGCGTTCCGCCGGCCCGCAGGCCCAGCGTCCTTTTCAGCCGGGACGCGTCGTCGGCCGACGCGTTCATGATGACGCTGGTCTTCTCCGTCTGCACTTTGGAGGCCAGGTCGTATACGTACACCCGGGGCTGCCGGTGATCGCCCACGTTTGTCGGCATGGTCGGATTCTGTACGACAATCTGACTGCTCGCGAACTCGCAGACATAGTCGTCGTTCAGCCGCGGGTTCGGCAGGGAGAGCGTCGACCCCGTTACGATGCAGTTAACATTTGCTCCGGTGCCGAACCAGAGGCGATTGTTCGCCTGGGCGAGCGACCATACGTACGCCTGGTTGACCTTGGCCTGCCCCTGCGCGCACGGCGGCCCGGCGGGATAGGGCTGTCCGATGCCGGCGAAACATTCGTCGGGAACGGCCTTTCCGAGCAACTCGTGCTCAAAGGTCGTCGACGCCTGCGGCAGCCGCTCCGCCTCCCCGGGAACCGCCGCGACGGACGGCGCGGCGGCAAGGACCGGCAGGACGCCGAGCGCGACGGCGGAGAACATTCGCCATCTAGACATTCTGGGCCGATGCATCAATGCCCTCTCTCCCAACACAATCTCTCCGTCACGATGCATTGACGATTACCGGACACAACTAAAGCGACACTCACCGTAATCGGAGGATCGCGAACGCGGTCGCGGTAAACGGTCGACGGCATCACTGCCGGAAGTCCGACAGAAATCCGGCTGAATGACAGAATTGGATATGCCGCTCGGATTCCGAGCGCCCACAGCGTACCGCCGACGACTGCTCCTGTCAGCCGTCCCCCCGGTGGGCGCGAATGGCACCGGCGAATGCCCCGCCGGTTCGGGGGAACAGAAGAAGGCCCTGGCCTGGCGATTCACACCCCAGGCCAGGGCCTTTCCGCCGGTACAGCCACCCGGACCGGGGCCCGCGCGGCGGAGAAGAACGGGACTTCCGGTCAGGCCGGCACGACCACCTGCGCCGGGGTCGACCGGTTGACGGTGGTGCCGTCGCCCACCTGCCCGGAGATGTTGTTGCCCCAACACCACAGGCCGCCGTCGGTGCGGATCGCGCAGCCGTGGTAGGTCACGGCGAAGCCGTCGGTCCAGGTGGTGAGGGTGCCGATCCGGGTCGGGGTGTTGCGGTGGGTGGTGGTGCCGTCGCCGACCTGCCCGGAGTTGTTGTTGCCCCAGCACCACAGGCTGCCGTCGGTGCGGGCCGCGCACGACGTGTCGACGCCGGCGTCGACCCTGGCCCACGTGGCGGCGGTGCCGACCTGGACCGGCGTGGTCTGGAAACCGGTGCCGCCGCCGAGCTGGCCGTACCCGTTCTCGCCCCAGCACCACAGGGTCCCGTCGGTGCGGACCGCGCAGGTGTGCGCGTAGCCGGTCGTCACGCCGGCCCAGCTGGCGGTCCCCACCTGCGTCGGCGTCGACCGGTAGCTGAGGATGCCGAGGCCGAGCTGGCCGTCCGTGCTGTCGCCCCAGCACCACAGGGTCCGGTCGGTGCGGACGGCGCAGGTGTGCGCGTAGCCGGTGGAGACGCTCGCCCAGGTGGTCGCCGTGCCGACCTGCAGCGGGGTGGTCGTCCAGTAGGGAGACGAACCGGTGCCCAGTTGCGTGTTGCGGTTCAGGCCCCAGCACCACAGGGTGCCGTTGGTCCGGACGCCGCAGGTGTGGTTGGCGGCGACGCTGACGCTGGCCCAGTTGGTGGCGTCACCGACCCGCACCGGGGTGGTGCGCTTCGTGGAGGTCCCGTCGCCGAGCTGCCCGTTGGAGTTGCCGCCCCAGCACCACAGCGTCCCGTCCGTGCGCACCCCGCACGTGCTGCTGGTGCCGGCGTCGATGCGCGCCCAGGTGGTGGCCGCACCGACCTGGACCGGGGTGGTGCGGTTCGTGGTGGTCCCGTCGCCGAGCTGGCCGCTGAGGTTGTCGCCCCAGCACCACAGTGATCCGTCGGTGGGGATCGCGCAGGTGTGCGCGTTGCCCGCGGCGACCCGGGCCACCGACGCGGCGGCGAGCGCGGCGCTCGGCGATCCGCGCTCGGCGGAGCCCACGCCCGCGACGGCCGGGCCCGCCGTGGATCCGAGCGCCAGCGCCGCGATCCCGATGGCTGCCGCCGCCGCGGTGGCGGCTGTCCGCGCCGCCCGCCCCCATCGCGCCCACCGGCGGCCGTCCTGATGTCCGTCCATGTCCTGCTCTCCCCACAAAACGTCGTTATGCACGGCGGAGGCGGCGTTGCCCCGGCAGGCCGCCAGCGGCCCACCACGTCGACAAGTTGACCTTATGAATCGACTATCGTCAATGTATAGCCTGCCGGGGCCCCGCCGGATCCACCGTTTCGTCCGCGACGTTCAGCGACTCAGCTGCGGCTCCACCGCTGACTGGCCGCCCCGGTGCAGTCCCAGATCTGGGTGCGCGTTCCGTTGGCCGTGCCGCCGCTGACCAGGTCCAGGCACCGGCCCGAACCGACAGCGGTGATCGTGCCGTCGGCGTTGAACCGCCACCGCTGGTTGGACTGGCCGTTGCAGTCCCAGATGATCACCGAGCTGCCGTTCGCGGTGCCGCCGCCGTTGACGTCGAGGCACTTGCCGCCGAAGACCCGCAGCTCCTGGGCCGCGGTCGAGGTCCAGGCCTGGTTGCTCTGGCCGTGGCAGTCCCAGATGATCGCCGCGGCGCCGTTGGTCTGCGAGGCGCCGTTGACGTCCAGGCACCGGCCGGCGGCGGAGTTGCGGACGGGCGTGGTGCCGCCCGGCGGCGGCGTGGTCGGGCTGACGGTGGGCGACGGGCTCGGGCCCGTGCCGTCGAACTGGGTGAAGAACCGCCACACCTCGCCCTTGGTCCAGGTCCGGACCCCGCTGTCGCCGCCGCCGTCCACGGGGCCGGGGGTGTGACCGCCGTCGAACGCGGCCCACACCACCGGATAGCCGGACCGGCAGCCGGAGTAGGTGGTGGTGATGTGGGTCAGGCTGCCCGCCCTCGGCTCGGGCGGGCTCTGCGCCGTGCACCCGTTGTTGCGCACGAACGTGTCGCGCAGGGACCGGCCGGCGGAGACGTTGAGCACCGGGTCCCCGATGCCGTGGATCCCCATGTACGCGATCGGCTGGGTGCCGCCGCTACAGCCGCTGAGCTGCCCGCCCGAGTAGACCGCGACGGCGCGGAAGACGGTCGCCCGGGAGCAGGCCAGCGAGTAGCTCATGCCTCCGCCGTAGCTGAAGCCGAGCGCGAACAGCTGCGTCGTGTCGACGCACAGGTCCGCCTCGATCTGCCTGATCATGTCGTCGACGAAGGTGACGTCCTGGCCGCCGGGATTGGCCCAGCCGTTGCCGTTGCCCTGGGGCGCGACGAAGATCGTGCTGTTGTTCGCCTGCTGGCGCAGCCCGTAGTAGGACCAGGCCGCCCCGTCCGTCCCGCCGGAGTCGACGTCGTTGGCGGTGCCCCCGTTCCAGTGGAAGCCGAAGATCAACCGGTAGGGGTGGTTCCGGTCGTAGTTGTCGGGGATCCGCAGGATGAAGCTGCGGTTCTGGCCGCTGCTCTGGATGGACCGCTGGCCGCTGGTCAACGTGGGCGCCTTGCCGCACCCCGCGGTCGCCGCGGCCGCCCCGACGCCCGCGGCCGAGGCGGTTCCGCTCAGGCCTCCGGCCAGCGCCGTCGCGCTCACGCCGGCGACGAGCATCGCCGCCGCCGCGATGGTTCCGAGAATTGGTCTGCGCTTCGCCATCGATGGGCTCCTGCCACTCGGCTCGGACTGCTTCGGGTGCGGGGGTCCACGGGGAGCCCCCTGACGCCACGACTGCCGCTCCCGACCACGCCCACCACTGGGGGAACGCGGGGAGAGGCGCACGACGTGCCCGCGGTGCCCGGCTCCGCGTCCGCAGGCTCCATCTCTGGTCTCGCTGCCCAGGCGGGACCAGGTGGTCTTCGAATCGTCGACGGCATCCGCACCGCGCGGAGCCGGACGCAACCCGGACCGTCCGCTGGCGTCGAACCGATTCGGCAAGACCCTAGAGCCATCGAGTGAGATATGTCAATGCCATGTCCGGCGGGTTGCGGCCGGTCGACCCGCGCTCAGTCCTCCCCGTCGACGAGCACGAACCCGCCGCCCGGCAGACACCGCGCCCGACACCCGGTCCGGAACATCCGGCTGCCGTCGGGCGCGCCCAGCGGATCGGGCAGGAACCGGGCCAGGGTCAGGTCCGGCCGGTCGAGGTACCCGACGGCCAGCATGGGGCCGCCCAGGAACAGCTCCCCGACCTCCCCCGTCGGCACCGGCCCGAAGCCGGGGTCGAGGACGTGCCACCGGTGCTGCGGCAGCGGCGTCAACACCTCACCCTCCGGCGCGACCGCCGCCATCATCGAGGTCTCGGCGAAGCCGAACAGTTCCGTCCTCTCGGCCAGGCCGGTGCTGCGGTCGATGTGCAGCGACCACCGTGCCGGCCCCGCCGTGTCGTCACCCCGGCCGCCCGTGCCCGGCGCCTGCGCCGCCGGCAGGAGCAGCTCCGCGCCGGTCAGCAGGGCGCGGGTCGCCGCCACCACGCCGACCAGCGGGCCCGCCGAGGCCGGCACGCTCAGCCGGTCCCCGTGGGCCGACGGAGGCAGGCCGCAGGCCCCGGACAACCAGCTCAGCTGCGCACCGCGCCACACCACCCCCACCGCGCCGTCGGCCAGCGGCACCACCAGGGACGGTCCGGACTCCTCCCCCGGCGGCGCGCCGATCGCCGGCCCGGTGCGGCCATGGGCCTGCCAGAACGCCCCGGTCACGCTGCGCCAGCGCTGCCGGACCACCGGCCAGCCGTCGGGCGCAGCCGCTCCCGCCGGGGTCAGCACCAGCTCCGGCTGCGCCTCCCGCACCGCCGCGTCCGGGCGGCTGCCGACGCACAGGACACAGGTGGCTCCGGCCGCCAGCACCGCCAGCGCCGCGGCGACCAGATCCTCGGCGCGCTCGCCGACGACGGCCACCCGCCTGCCGGGGCCGGCGCCGGCGGCGGTCAGCCGGTCGGCGGCGTCGTCGATCGACTCCCACAACCGCCGGTAGGACAGCCGCAGGTCGCCGACGCACAGCGCCGGCGCATCGGGCTGCTCCCCCGCCGCCTTGCGGAGCAGGCCGACGAGGCTGACGTCGGTCGCGAGGGAGCGTGCCGCGTCGCCGGCCCGCGACACGCCGGTCAGCTCCGCCACCTGCCGGCCGCAGGCCTGGATGGTGCCGGCGAACGGCACGACCCGCCACCCGGCGGGCGGCCGTCGACCGATGGGCCAGACCGCGAAATCCCGGGCCTGGCTGACCACCAGTTGAAAGTAGCGGGACTCCCTCCACCGAGACATGCGGCTCTCCCAGTTCCGGAGACTGGCCCGGCATACATCCCGCCGGCGCGAGGCCGGGAGAACACCGGGCGAAACCTCGACGACATCCGACCGAACCAACCTAGGGGACCCCGGTCATGGCTCGGTCATGCCTCACGATGCGTGTCGCGGTCGTCAGCGGGCGCTCGGCCGGTCGTCCATCGGCTTGATCAGCCGGGCGGCGGTCGCCTTGCGGATCGCGTCCACCCGGGACACCGCCTGCAGCTTGGCGTAGATGTTGGTGAGGTGCCGCTTGACCGTCGCCTCGGTGATGAAGAGCCGGCTGGCGATCTGCGCGTTGCTCATCGCCTCCGCGGTGAGCCGGAGGACCTCCAGCTCCCGCGAGGTCAACGGCGTGCCGTTCGTCCGCGGCTTCTGCCGGTCCAGCCGTTCCACCGTCTCGCGGGAGACCGCCAGCAGGACGCTCTGCGTGGGCCGGCGGACCACCGAGCGCACCGCGGCGACCAGGTCGTCTCGCAGGATCGTCTTGAGCAGGTACGCCACGGCACCGGCCTCCAACAGATCGTGCACCATGTCCGGGTCGTCGTGCATGGTCAACACGATCACCCGGGTCTCCGGCGCCACCCGCCGGGCCTGCCGGATCACCGCCGCCGCGCCCGGACCCGGCATCTCCACGTCGAGCAGCAGGACGTCCGGGCGCAGGCGCATCACGAGGGCCAGCGCCTCCGGGCCGGAGGACGCCTCACCGACCACCGCGAACTCCGGCTCGGTGGAGAGCATCTCCCGGATGCCGTCGCGCAGCAGGGTGTGGTCGTCGGCCAGGCACACCCGGATCTGGGGCCGGTCCGCGTCGGTCACAGGCCCGCCTCGGCGAAGGGGATCCGCACCTCGACGCGGGTGCCCTGACCGGGCGCGCTGATCACTTCGACCTGCCCGTGCAGCAACAGGGCCCGCTCGAACATCGACGGCAGGCCGCCCCGGGCGCGCTCCGGATCAGTGGTGTCGAAGCCGCACCCGTCGTCGACCACCATGGCGGCCACCGCGTTGTCCCCCACGTCCACCGCGATGTCCAGCCGGCTCGGCTCGGCGTGCCGCAACGCGTTGCGGGCGGCCTCCCGCAGGATCAGGTAGAGCTCCTCCAGCACGTCGGGCGGGAGGACCTTGAGATCGCCGTTGGTCAGCAGCGAGAACTGCACCGCGGGCGGGACGTTGGCCTCCAGGTAGCCGCGCAGGGTGCGCTCCAGGCCGTATTCGCCCACGGAACGACGAAGCTCGGCGGAGAGGCCGCGCACCGTGCGGACCGCCTCGTCCAGCGACTCGATGGCCGAATCGATCTTGGCGCGGGCCTGCTCCGGGTCGCGGTCGGCGTAGTGCCGGTGCAGGTCGAGCCGGTGCAGGGTGAGCCCCATCTCGTGCAGCACCCGGTCGTGCAGCTCGCGGGCGATCCGGGTGCGCTCCTCCTGCCGGGACGCCTGGAGCTTCTCCATCAGGAAGCCCACGTACGACAGCGAGGCCAGCGCGACCCGCGCCATGATCGCCTCGTGCAGCGCGCGGCTGAGCCGCAGCGCCCCGGCGCTGTCCGCGGCCGGCAGGCCACGCGTGATGATCGGCAGCATCACCTCGAAGAGCGTGGTCGCGGCGCGGAGCGACTGGACCGGGTGAATGCCGCGCCGGGCCCGGTCGGCACCGATGTCGACGGCGAACAACCGGGCCTCGCCGACCAGATCCATCGGTGGCGCCTCCGTCATGGACACCCGGGCCGCGACGTCGCTGAGCACCGCCTGCACCTGTGCCGCGAGCTGCGCCAGGACGTCGGGACCGTTGGCCAGGTCACTTTCCTGCTGATGCAGTGACTGCTGAAACGCTTCGACGATCTCGCGCGCCATCGAGGACAGTTCGGCCTCGGCCACGGGCTGCATCGCGTACGGATTCGCCACGGACCCCCCCGCTGTCTCGCCAGAGGCTACCACGGTAGCGTGCCTGTAGCGGAGCGTAGACCCTTGGCGGGCAGTGACGAAGATAACCGTCCACTTCCGACACTGCCGTCGCCGCCCGGCCCGCCGTCAGGCGGGGAGGAACCCCAGCACGCTCAGGTGCACGGCGTACTGGCTGACCATGAAGAGCCGGTACGGGCGGCGCTGGAGCCACCGCCCGGTGGCACCGGCCCCGGTGAGCAGGCAACCGACCACCCCCGTCGCGCCGATCGCCAGCACCACCGCCGGCAGGATCAGCACCGGGGCCACCACCAGGGCGCCCGACAGCAGCACGCCGCCGGCCACCACCACCAGGACGGCCATCAACCGGCGGGCGGCCCGGTCGCCCAGCAGCACCGGCAGGGTGCGCCGGCCGGCCGCCCGGTCACCGGCCACATCGGAGAGGTCCTTGGTGGTGCCGCCCAGCGCCATCCACAGCGACATCGCGACCGACAGCACGACCAGCTCCGGGCCCACCGGCCCGCCCGACGCGGCGGCGCCGGCCAGGTAGGTGACGATCCCACCCGACACCACCACCAGCACGAAGCCGAACATGTTGCCCTTCTGCGGCCGGGGACCGGCCGAGTAGAGCCAGCCGAGGGCCAACATCAGCGCCACCAGCCCGACCAGGCGCGTCGAGACCGTCGCCGCCGACAGGAGGGCGAGCCCGGCCAGGGCCACCACGATCCGCCGGGCCACGCCGATCGGGAGCGCCCCGGTGGCGAGCGGTCGCGGCGAGCCGTTACGCCGGTCCTCGACCTGGTCGGAGAGCCCGTTCAGCAGGTACACGAACCAGGTCGCGCAGAGCCAGGCGAACGCGCCGGCCAGCAGCGAGCCGGGCCGGGTCAGCACCGCCTGCGGTGCGGCCACGGCCGCACCCGCGAGGAAGCGCAACTGGAAGACGACCTGGACGACGGGGCGGGCCTCCCGCCAACTCGCCACCACGTGCTGGCAGCCTTCCAAGACCGCCACCGACGACGGCCGCACGACACCGACGGACCGGGTGTACCGGTCGAACCGAATTACCGAGTGGTAGGTCATGTGAATATCGTGGACGCGAAACGCGTTACCCGGTTCACCCGACCCACTCACTTACGCCTACGACGTAGGTAGCAGACCCCCTACTACCTATTGACACTTCCGTGGCCACATTGACTGCGCCACCTTGGCCTCCGCCGCGCAGGCTATTTACGGTCGGCAGGGCACCCACAGCCCAGTGGACGACAGAGCGTGGTGGAACACTATGTCAGACATCGCAGTCA